>DASYBO010000271.1:0-24123 GCA_036500685.1 Pseudonocardiaceae bacterium
CGCCGCCGCGTCTCCTGAAACGACGTTTCGGCCTGCCGGTGACGATCGTCACCGGCCGGTCGGTTCGAGCAGCAGGCGCGGTTGGGTCATCACCTTGGACACTGGATCCAGTTCGGCACCGGTGGGCTCGTAGCCGGGGCCGGGCTCGATGCGGATCTCCGGGACCGGGACGAGCGCGCCGCATTCTCGGCAGCGGTTCTCGTTGTCGATCAGACCGCCGTCCGCGTCGTGGCGCAGGGCACGCTTCACGCCGGCCGGTGAGTAGGACTCGTCGCCCCAGTGCATCAGGGCGCGCACGACCGGCCACAGCGCGATACCCCGGTCGGTCAACCGGTATTCGACGACGCCTGCCGCCTCCTGCTCCCGGACGAGCACGCCCTCCCGTACCAGGGTCTTGAGGCGAGCGGTCAGGACCGCGCGCGGAATGCCGAGCTGGGTGGCGAAGTCGCCGAAGCGGCGTACCCCGTAGAACGCGTCACGGATGATCAGCAGCGTCCACCGCTCGCCCACCACCTCCAGCGCTCTGGCCAGCGAGCAGTTGCGCTCCGCGTACGTGCTGGGAAGTGCCATGGCCTCATCCTACCTCGCCAGTTCGCTCATTGAACCGGCCATGTGCTACCGTGCGAACATGCCAGTTCAATGAATGAACTACGCCTGAGAGGTTCGTCCATGTACCAGTTCCTGGTGTCCTTCACCGTCCAGCCGGAGCGCCGCGACGACTTCGTCCTGGCGGCGCAACGGGTCGCGCGCGAGTCGCTCGCCAACGAGCCCGGCTCCCACCGCTTCGAGGTCGTCGCCGACGCGGAGAACGCGGATGTCTTCTACCTCAACGAGGTCTACACCGACATCGACGCGTTCACCGCACACGCGGGCGGCCCCTACTTCGGCGCGTTCTTCGCCGAGGCCAGCACCTATGCCGAAGGCCCCAGGTGGCTGATGAAGGGCAACCTCGTCACCGACAACGCCACGGTCTGAGCCATGCCCGGCGGGCGCCGGGAGCCTCCCAGTAAGACACTCAGGAAAGCGGATCCGATATGTCCTCAGTACTCATCACCGGCGCGTCCAAGGGCATCGGCCGCGCCATCGCCATCGAACTTGCGAACCGCGGCCACCGCGTCGTCGCCACCGCTCGCCAGCCGGAAACGCTGGCCGACCTGCCGGTCGATCAACGCCTGCGGCTCGACGTCACCGACCAGGACAGCGTCGACGCGGCCATCAAGGACGCGGGCGAGATCGACGTGCTGGTGAGCAATGCGGGCGCGACGATCCGCGCGCCGCTGGAGAGCGTTCCGCTCGCGGAGATCGAACAACTGTTCCAGCTCAACACCTTCGGTGCGCTGCGGGTGGCCCAGGGCGTACTGCCGGCGATGCGCGAGAGGGGCGCGGGCCGTCTGGTGTTCGTCTCCAGCATCCAGGGGCGAATGGTGCTGCCGATCATCGCGCCCTACGGTGCCAGCAAGTGGGCGCTGGAGGCGATCGCGGAGGGCCTTGCCATCGAGACGGGCCGCTTCGGCATCAAGGTGAGCATCGTGCAGCCCGGCGCGGTCGCGACGAATGGCGCAACGGGAGCCAAGTCGTTCTTCACCGACGACGACCCCTACCTCCCGCTGTACCGGCAGCTCGGCGCGCTGCGCGGTGAGGTCGTCACTCCGGAGCAGGTGGCCGCCGTCGTGGCCGACACGATCGAAGCGCCCGAACCGCCGCTGCGGGTGCCTGTCGGTATTCCGGCCGAGCAGGTGCTGAAAGCTCGCAAACAGGCGCCGGAGGACGAGCCGTTCCTACCGGTCACGCTCGATTGGTAGCCGCTCTATTTCTCCGCTTGCCAGATTCCATCGTTCGGCCGAACCGGCGCCACGACGCGCGTGTTCGCGGTGACCTGCGAAGATGGCCGTATGCCGGACAGACGATCCACCCGCGCGCGACGCGGAGCGGGCCGGTCGGGCGGATCGCCGATGCCGGGGCGATATCCGGTGAGGTTCGGCACGGCGGAGTTGCTGGCCGACGCCGATCGGCCCGGCGGCTGGCTGCTGACCGTCGACGACGTGCCGCAGTCCTATGTGCACCTCGACGACCCGACGCACCTGGAGTTCGAGTACGTGCGGCGGATGGCCGATGTCATCGACGCGCTGGAGCCGACGGGCGGCGCGCTGCACGCGGCGCACATCGGCGGCGGTGGCTGCACGCTGCCGCGCTATCTGGCCGCGACCCGGCCGGGCTCACGCCAGCTGGTGATCGAGGCCGACGGGCCGCTGGCCGAACTGGTCCGTGAGCAGCTGATGTTGCGGTCGGTTCCCCAACTGCGGGTACGGGTGGGCGACGGGTTCACCGAGATCGGCACGCTGCGCGCGGACTCGTTCGACCTGCTGGTGGTGGATGCCTTCGAGCGCGCGGTGATGCCCGGCGGCCTGGCCACGCCGGAGTTCGTCGCGCAGGCGGGCCGGGCGCTCCGCGATTCCGGGGTGTACCTGCTCAACGTGGCCAATGACCCGGCCGGCACGGTCGGCAGGCGGATCGCGGCCGGTGTCCTTGCCGGCTTCCCGCACCGGCTGCTGGTGGCCGAATCGGGGGTGTTGCGCGGCAGGCGGCCGGGAAACCTGGTTGTCGCGGCGTCGCGTGCGCCGCTGCCGGTGGACGCGGTGGCCGCCCGGATCGCCCGCGCGCCGTTCCCCGTTCAGCTGCTCACCGGTGCGACCCTGGATCGCTACGTTTCCGCAGGCGCCACCGCGGCGCCGACTCGATCGACGGGAAGTGTCGGCAGTGCCGGACAAGACGGCTGATCTGGTGGTTCGCGCGGGTGTTGTGCACACGCTGACGGAGTGGAGCGCGCCCATGACCGCGTTCGCGGTGCTGGACGGCGATGTCGTCGCCGTGGCCGGCTGCGAAGACGGCGCGGATCTGCTGCGCGCGTGGCGCGGACCGGACACCGTCGTGATCGACGATCCCGGGCTGGTGGTGCTGCCGGCCTTCGTCGACACCCACTGCCATCTGGTGTTGGCGGCTCGGTCGGTGTTCGGGGTGCCGATGTCGCAGGCTCGCGACATCGCGGACGTACTCGACGCGATCCGGCGGCGGGCGGCGCGCACCCCGGCAGGCGAGTGGATCGTGACGGCCGCGAACTGGCACGAGTACCAGTTGACGCAACGGCGATTGCCGACCGCGCGCGAACTGGATCAGGCCACCACCGACCATCCGGTTCTGGTGTTGCGCGGCGGTCACAACAGCGTGGTCAACTCGACCGGCTTGCGCCTTGCCGGGATCGATCGCGACACACCGGACGCGCCCGGTGGTTTCATCGCCCGCGACGCCGAGGGCGAGCCGACCGGCTGGTTGCAGGATTCGGCCATGGTGCCGGTCATGAAGGCGTTGCCGCCGACGTCGCCGGAAGTGCTGGCCGATGGTATGGCCACCGTGTCGGAAACCTTTGCCGCGCAGGGCATCGCGACCGTTCGCGATCCCGCGGTCTCGCCGGCCGAATGGCAGGTCTACCAGGATGTCGCGGCGCAAGGGCGGCTCAAGGTACGCAGCCGACCCATGATCATGACCATGCCTGCGGCCATCGCCGCCGCAGGTTCGATGACCGCGTACCTGGATCGCCTTGAATCCCAGGGCATCCGGCCCGGGGCCGGGACCGGGCTGCTGCGGTTGTGGGGCCTGAAGTTCGTCCTTGACGGCGGTGTTGAAGCGGCCGCGTTGACGGCGCCCTACGCCGACCGGCCGGACTATTCCGGCGAGCTGATGTGGGAATCGGGTGAGCTGACCGAGGCCCTCGCGACCTGTGTCCGACGGGGCTGGCCGGTGGGCACCCACGCTTTCGGCGACCGCGCCATCGGCGTGCTGCTCGACGCGATCCGCGCCGTGGTCGACCGGGTCGGCCCGATCCGGCCGGACCTGCTGGTCGTCGAGCACGGCGGCCTGATCACCCCCGAGCAGATCGCCGAAGCCGCAGCGCTCGGCGTGCACATCACCGTCCAGCACCCGCTGCTCGCCGGCCTGGCCGAGCCTCTTGCCGAGTCCTGGGGCCGGGAACGGGCCGCCGCCCTGTTCCCGTTGCGGCAGTTGCTCGACGCGGACGCGTGGATCAGCGCCGGCACCGACCACCCCATCGGACCGGTCGACCCGCTGGCCGGGGTGCACGGCATGACGACGCGCTGGACGCCGGCAGGGGTGCTCGGCCCGGAGCACGCGATCGAGCGAGCGGAGGCGCTGCGGCTCTACACGGTCGCCGGCGGCCGTTTCCTCGGCCAGTACTCGGATTCCGCGTTGAGCATTGGCGCACCCGCCGACTTCGTCGCCTATTCAGCCGACCCGCTGACCTGTCCCGTCGACGAGCTACGCACGCTGAAACCGACCCTGACCGCGGTCGGCGGGCGCATCACGCATCAGGCGCGCGTCCAATCAGGTGGAAGACGCGACTGAGCTGGCGGTAGGGGTCGCGGCGGGCGGCTTCGAGTTCGACGGCGGCCGTCGCCGCCAGTTGCTTGGTGTCGCCGGGGTCCAGCTCGGTTCCGCCGAACTCGAGCCAGTCGACGAAAAGCCATACCCCGTACCAGCGCAGCGGCGTCACGCCGCGGCTCTGGATGAGATCGCTGAGTTCCTCAACGGTGTCCGCGCGGCCTCGCACGCCGAGTACCCCGATCCCGGTTCTGCTGTCGAATTCGGCGAGGGCGTCGTCCCAGCGCTGTTCCAGGGCCGGGCGCACCGCCGACGCCTTGGCGTTGCCGGTCATGATCGAGACGATCCCGCCGGGCGCGGCGCAGCGGCACAGTTGGTCGATGAACGGCTCGGGCTGCTCGATGTACCCGAGCACGCCGTGGCACAGCACGCCCGCGAACTGTCGGCCGTCCACCGCCTCGTCGGCGTGCGCGCCGTCGGCCTCCAACAGCGTCACCCGTTGCCGGACCTCGGCGGGCAGCAGTTCGAGTCGCTGTCGGGCCTTGTCCAGCATCGCGGGCGACGAGTCGAGCACCGTCACCTCGTAACCGGCTTGGGCCAGCGGAAACGACTGATTTCCCGCGCCGCCGCCGACATCGAGCAGCGGTGCGGGGGGCGGCGGCAGGTGTTCCAGCAACTGGTGGTGCAGGACGTAAGTGCGCACGTAGCCCTTCACCGAGGCGTAGGCCTCATCGACGAACTGGTCGGCCAGGCTGGCACTGGCCCAAGCGTCATCGCTCACGACGCTACCCTACAGGTTAGTAGTTAGTAACTGGTAACTTGGCCGTCGTGACTGCGCGCATGAGCGGATCGGAGCGGAGGTCCCAGGTACTGGGGATCGCCGCGGCCGAGTTCGCGAATCATGGACTGCACGGAGCGTCGATCGAGGCCATCGCCCGCGAGGCCGGCATTACACAGGCCTACGTGTTCCGGATGTTCAGGACCAAGAAGGCCCTGTTCCTGGAACTGGTCGGCGCGGCATTCGACCGGTTCAGCGACGGCATGGCCCACGCCGCCGACAACACCCGTGGCCTCGACGCGCTGACGCGGATGGGCGCGAAGTACTACGAATCGCTCGCCGACCGCACCACCCTCCTGTTGCAGCTACAGGGTTTTGCCGCCTGCGGCGACACCGAGGTTCGCGATCTGGTGCGTTCCCGACTCGCGCACATGTGGGACACGGTCGCCGACGCGACCGGCCTCGACCCGGTGACGGTGAAGTCGTTCCTGGCCTTCGGCATGCTGCTCAACAACGTGGCCGCCGTCGATGTCGACGAGTTGGACGAACCATGGGCCAATGGCGTACGCACGCGCATTCGGCCGGGCCTTTTCGAGCACATCACCGCGACAACCAACCGTCATTGACAAACCGCCCTGACCATGACCAACTGCGTCGGTAGGCGTGACATGTCGTCAGGGAGGACGCAAATGGTGGACGCAGGACGTGATGGCTTAACGAGGCGTTCGATGGTGACCGGCTCGATCGCTACCATCGCCGCACTGGCGGCCGGCGGCACCGCGCAGGCGGATCCGGTGTCGCAGAATCACCGCAACGGCTTGACATTCGTGCTCACTGTCGTGGCCAGCACGCGGGTGACGCCGACCGCAGGGCGAGCGTTCGTGATCATCGCCCGCCAGTCGGACCTGAGCCCGGACGCGCCGGAACCCCGTGACAACCTCCAGGGCAACGAGCCGATCAGCATCCCGTTGTTCGGCATGGACGTGACCCAGATGCGGCCTGCGACGCCGATCGTGTTGCGCAGCGGGGCATCCGTCGTCGGCGCCCCACTCGCGGCCTTCGAGGACATCCCACCGGGCGACTATGTCGTGCAGGGCTTCTTCAACACCTACGAGACCAATCACCGTTCCGACGGTTCGGTCGTGCAGGTGCACTGGCCAAGCGGTGACGGCGGCGTCATCTGGGCCTCGCCGGGCAACATCTACTCGACGCCGCGCACCGTCCACATCGACGGCACCGGCGCCACGATCGCGCTGACGCTGGACAACGTCATCGGCCCGATCGGCACGATTCCGCCCGGTGGCACCGGACAGCAGGGCAATCCGACCGAATCGCCACACGTCAAGCGCATGAAGATCCGCTCGGAACTGCTCAGCACGTTCTGGGGCCGCGACGTCTACCTCGGCGCGGACATCCTGTTACCGCAAGGGTATGACTTACCGGCCAACCAACACGTGCGGTATCCGATGGAACTCAACGCGGGGCACTTCGACGAAACCGCGCGCAATCCACACGGTTTCCAGGAGTCGCTCGGCAACGATTTCTCGAAGTGGTGGGTGTCGGCGAACGCGACGCGGTTCATCTCGGTCCAGGTCCGCAGCGAGAACCCCTTCTACGACGACTCCTACAACGTGAACTCGGCGAACCTCGGCCCCTACGGGGATGCCATCGACACCGAACTGCTGCCGGCCGTCGACCGGCGGTTCCGCACGATCGGACAGCGCTGGGGCCGGGCCGTCACGGGCGGTTCGACGGGCGGCTGGATCGCGGTCGCCACGCTGATCCGCTACCCGGACTCCTACGCGGGATCTTGGGCCGGTTACCCCGATCCGCTGGACTTCCGCGCCCACCAGGTCATCGACATCTATTCCGACCCGAATGCCTATGTCACCGAGAATCCGTGGGAAACGATGCCGAGGACATCGGCGCGGCTGACGCCCATCGGGGACACCTGGTGGACCAACGGGCAGGAGAACGCCTACGAGCGGGCCTGCGCCTCGCACGGCCGCAGCCAGGGACAGTGGGACATCTGGCAGGCGGTGTTCGGCCCGCGTGGCGCGGACGGCTATCCGAGCCCGATCTGGGACAAGCAGAGCGGCGTGATCGACCACGAGGTCGCCGCGTATTGGGGAAAGCATTCGGAGTTATCGAGCGTGGTGAGCGACAACTGGTCGGCGCTCGGGCCGAAGATCGCCGGCAGGCTGCACATCTACGTCGGCACCGAGGACACCTACTTCCTCAACAACGGCGTCGAGTTCTTCGAACAGAAAACCAACAAGCTGACCGCGCCGGCACCGGATTTCCAGTTCATCTACGGCGTCGGCATGCCGCACGGCTGGCAGCCGGTCAGCACGCAGGACATCTTCACCACGATGGCCGACTTCCTGGCCGCGCACGCGCCCAGCGGTACCGACACGAGCGGTTGGCGCGGTCACGAGCAGCCGCCCCCGATCATGCTCAAGCCGGGCCGGCAGGTCTTCGACCCCGGTGTGGACCAGATCCTGAGCAGGTAGCAAGCGCCAGGGGCTACGGTGGAGTCGTGGCGGATTCCGGTCCAGCCCCCGCGTTGCACATCGGTCCGGTCCGGCTGGCGGAATTGCTGGCCGGCGGGCAGGTGTCCGCGGTGGAGTTGGCCGACCAGGCGCTGGCCGGTATCGAGACGAGCCAGCCGACCATCAACGCCTTCCGCCTGGTCCGACCGAATGCGGTGGCGCGCGAGGCGGCCGAGGCCGACCGTCGGCTGCGGGCAGGCGATCGGGCACCGCTGCTCGGCGTGCCCATCGCGATCAAGGACGACCAGGATCTGGCCGGTGAGCCGACCGCCTTCGGTTGCGCGGGCGCGTTCCCGCCCGCTACCGAGGACTCGGACGTGGTGCGGCTGCTCAAGTCGGCGGGCGCGATCATCGTCGGCAAGACCAACGCGCCGGAACTGGGCCAGTGGCCCTTCACCGAAGGCAGCGCGTTCGGCGCGACCCGCAACCCGTGGCGGCTGGACCGGACTCCGGGCGGGTCGTCGGGTGGCTCGGCGGCGGCGGTCGCGGCCGGCCTTGTCCCGGTCGCGGTGGGTTCCGACGGTGCGGGGTCGATCCGCATCCCGGCGGCGTGGACGCATCTGGTCGGCATCAAACCCCAGCGCGGCCGGGTCGGTGCCCGGACCGACGAGGGGGTCTATGGCGGTGTGAGCACGGCGGGACCGCTGGCCCGCAGCACCGCCGACGCGGCGTTGCTGCTCGACGTGCTCGCAGGACAACGGCCGGACCAGCCGGACAGCTTCCTCGCCGCCGCGCGGCGCGACCCCGGTCGGCTGCGGATCGCGTTGTCGGTGTCCGCGCCGTTCACCGGCTACCGCTCCCGACTGGACCCGAGGATCCGAATGGCGATGGACGGCGTGGCCACCGCGTTGACCGCGTTGGGTCATGACGTGGTGGCCGCCGAACCACGCTATGGACTGGTCGGCCTGAACTTCCTGGCCCGCTCGGCGGGCGGGCTCGACGGCTGGCAGACGGCGGTACCGGATGTCGATCTGCTCGATCCGCGTACCCGGCACAACATGGCCGCGGGCCGCATGGTGCACCGCCCGCTGCGCGGCATGGTCGGGCCGACGGCCCGGTGGTCCGAGCGCCAGGTCGGTCGGATCTTCGACCGCGCCGACGTGGTGCTCGCACCGACCACCGCGACCGGACCGCCCGCGATCGGCGCCTGGCAGGAGTTGGACGCCCGCGCCTTGAACCGCGCGATGGTGTCGGCGTGCCCGTATGCCTGGCCCTGGAACGCGCTGGGCTGGCCTGCGATCAACGTGCCGGCCGGGTTGACCGACGATGGCCTGCCGATCGGCGCCCAGTTGCTGGGCCCTGCAGGCTCCGAGGCCCTGCTGATCTCCCTCGCGGGCCAACTCGAACGGCGCGAACGCTGGCCCGACCGCTATCCGCCCGATCGGGCCGCGTGAGGCGAACTCAGTGCACGTGCTCGCGCCAGTCGGCCGGCACCCGCTCGGCCGGCCCCGGAATGGTCTGGTTCACCGGGTGGTGCTGCGGTTCGGCCAGTTCCGGACCGTCCTCGTAGAACTCCTCGGTCTGGAAGTTCCAGAACCACGCCTCATTCGGCTCGAAGCTGCGGATGAACGGATGCCCAGTGTCTTTCGCGTGTTTGCTCGCGTGCTGCTCGGGCGAGGTGTCGCAGCAGCCGACGTGCCCGCACTGCGCGCACCGCCGCAGGTGCACCCACCAGCCGCCGGCCGCGTCGCACTCGACGCAGCCGTTCCCGCTGGGCGCCACGGTCGGTTCGATTCCCGGAGTGGTCATGACGAAGCCTCCTGTCGTGCGGTGAAGGGTATGCGGACCGCGAATCGCGTGTCACCGGGCACCGACTCGACCGAGAGGTCGCCGTGGTGCTTGTTGACGTGGATCCGCCACGAGATGTCCAACCCGAGTCCGGTCCCGGAACCGACCGGCTTGGTGGTGAAGAACGGCTCGAAGATCCGGCCGCGAATGTCCTCCGGGATGCCCGGTCCGGTGTCGCCGATCTGCACCAGCAGCCAGTCCTTGTCGCGTGCGGTGCGCAGGGTCAACGTGCCCTGACCAGCCATCGCGTCGACCGCGTTGTCGATCAGGTTGGTCCACACCTGGTTCAGCTCGGCCGCGTACACCGGCACCTTCGGCAGCGACGTGTCGTACTCCTTCACCACCGTGACGCCTTCGCCGATCTTGTTCTTGAGCATCATCAGCGTGCTGTTGAGCAGTTCGTGCACGTCGACGACCTGATACGGCGCGCGGTCCAGCTGCGAGTACTGCTTGGCCGCCGTGACCAGGGTGGAGATGCGCGTTGTGGCGTCCTCGATCTCGGTCATCATCAGCTCGGTGTCGATCGTGTAGTTCAGCCAGCGGAAGGCACCGTCGAGAATCGCGGCGTCCACGGTTTCGGCGACCTTGCCGAGCCATTCGACGTCAAGGCCGGCCTGCGCGAAGGTCGGCGCGATCTCCCAACCGCCCGCGACGCCGTGCTCGTCGAACCAGTCGGTCAGCTCGTCCTCCAGGTCGGCGGCGGCCAACGGGGTCAACTCTGGCGCCTTCGACGCGTGCTCGACCGCGTCCTCCTGCAACTGGATCAGGGTGCTCAGCGCCTCCCGGTCGTACGGGCCGGACGCGATGAGCCCGAGCTTGTGCCGCATGCCTGCGACCCGCTCGCGCAGCGACGACGTGGCCCGCACGGCGGCGGCGGCGGGGTTGTTCAGTTCATGGGTCAGGCCAGCGGAAAGCGAACCGAGCGCGAGCAGCCGTTCCCGCTGGCTGACCGCCTGCTGGGTGCTCTGCATGCCGTAGAACAGGCCCTCCAACAGGTGAAGCGGCATCGGGAACCAGTCGTGCATGAACTGGGAGAACAGCTGCGCGGACAGCACGTACATCCGCGATGGCGCCGTCACCCGCATGGAGTTGTTGTAGCGGTCGAGGCCGGGCATGAACGCGCTCCACGCCCCCGCGTACACGCCGACCTGCGTGGTCCTGGTCGTCTCGACTTCCTCGTCGCCGACTCGCCGCGACAGCACGACACCGCCGTCGAGCAGCACGTAGAAGCAGGTGGCCTGATCGCCCTCGCGGTAGATCCAGCCGGGTTCGAACAACTCGACGTGACCGTTGCGGCACAACCATTCCAGTTGCTCGTCGGCGAGCTTCTCGAACAGGAACAGCGTGCGCAGTTCGGCGAAGTCGCACGGAAACCGCGGCCTGTCGGTCATGTCTTCTCCAAGAACCGGTGCACCAGCATCACCGCCATCGAGCCCTCGCCGACCGCCGACGCGACCCGCTTGCCCGAGTCCGACCGTACGTCACCGGCGACGAACACGCCGGGCACGTTGGTCTCCAAGTGGTACGGGGCCCGATCCAGCGGCCAGCCCTTCGGCGCGATGTCCCCGAGGGCGAGGTCGGGGCCGGCCAGCACGAAACCGCGTTCGTCGCGCGCGACGACACCCTCAAGCCAGTCGGTGCGCGGCGCCGCGCCGATGAACACGAACACGTGCGAGGCCTTGACGGTCTCGGTCTCGTCGGTCACGCGGTGCCGCAACGTGATCCGCTCCAGATGGCCGTCGCCCTGCGCGTCGGTGATCTCGGTACTGGTGCGGACGCTGATGTTCGGGATGTTCCCGATCTGCTGGATGAGGTAGTGCGACATCGACTGCACCAGCGACTCCGCGCGCACCAGGATCGTCACCGAGGCCGCCGAGCGGGCCAGGAACACGGCGGCCTGACCGGCCGAGTTGGCGCCGCCGACGACATAGATGTCCTGCCCGGTGCAGCCGGAGGCCTCGGTCAACGCGGAGCCGTAGTAGACGCCGCTGCCGGTGAACGCGTCGAGGCCGGGCACCGGCAACTGCCGGTAGGCGACGCCGGTCGCCAGGATCACCGTGTGCGCGCCGAGGGTGGCGCCGTCGGCGAAGCGGACCGTCCTGGCCGACCCGTTGACTTCGAGGCCGACGACATCACGGGTGGTGACCAGTTCGGCCCCGAACCTGGTGGCCTGCCGGCGGGCGCGTTCGGCCAGTTGCGCGCCGGACACGCCGTCCGGGAAGCCGAGGTAGTTCTCGATCCGCGAGCTCTGGCCCGCCTGCCCACCGGTGGCCGTGCGCTCGACCAGCACCGTGCGCAGGCCCTCCGACGCCCCGTACACGGCAGCGCCGAGGCCGGCCGGGCCACCGCCGACGATGATCAGGTCGTAGAACTCCGATGCGGGTGTCGTGGTCAGGCCGACGGTCGCGGCCAGTTCGGCGTCCGAGGGCGCGATGAGCGCGTCACCGCCGGTCGTGATCACCACCGGTAGCGTCCGGCCGTCGCTGCCGGCAGCGAGGACCAGCCGCTCCCCCTCCGGTTCGTCCACCTGGTACCAGCGGTACGGGACCTGGTTGCGGGCCAGGAACTCGCGCACCTCGGACGTGCGCGCCGACCAACGATGGCCGACGACCGTGATGTCGGCGGAGGGCCGCTGGTCCTCGGCCGACCAGGTTTCCAGCATCGCGTCGATGACCGGATAGAGCTTTTCTTCTGGCGGGTCCCATGGCTTGAGCAGGTAGTAGTCGAGGTCGACGACGTTGATGGCGTCGATCGCCGCGCCGGTGTCCGCGTACGCGGTGAGCAGCACGCGCCGGGCGTTGGGGTAGAGGTCCATGGCCTGTTCGAGGAATTCGATGCCGTTCATCCCCGGCATCCGGTAGTCCGCGACGATGACGGCGACGAGCTCACCACGCAACGTCATCTCGCGCAGCGCGTCGAGCGCCTGCTCGCCGGATTCGGCCCTGATGACGCGGTGCTGGTCGCCGTAGCGGCGCCGCAGGTCGCGGGCTACCGCCCTGGACACCGCGGGGTCGTCGTCGACGGTGAGGATCGCGCTACGAACGGACACGGCGCAACGATACGGCGCCCGGCAACCGAACCGCTGAGGGCGGATCTGCTCACAGCGGATGAACCGGCGGGTGGCGTCGTCGCGGCGGCATTGTCAGGGGCATGACGAACGACGAGAAGCAGCCGCTGTTCGACCATCGGCTCCGCGAACGGTTCTTCAGCAGGCGGGTGCTGGTCCTCGACGGTGCGCTCGACGACGACAACGGGACGGTGCTGGCAACTCAGCTGCTCTCGCTGGCCAGCGAGGATCCACGCAAGGACATCGCGCTGTGGATCCATTCGCCGGGTGGTTCGGTGCCGGCGATGCTGGCGATCCGCGACGTGATGCGACTGGTGCCGTGCGACGTGGCAACGCTGGCGCTGGGCCTGGCATGCAGCGCGGGACAGTTCCTGCTCTCCGCAGGCACGCCGGGCAAGCGTTTCGCCCTGCCGCACGCCCGCATCCTGATGCACCAGGGTTCGGCCGGGATCGGCGGTTCCGCGGTCGAGGTCGAGGTGCAGGCCGACGACCTGCGCTACACCAGGGACACGGTGCTCGGGATCATCGCCGAGGACACCGGCCAACCGATCGAGCGGATCTTCGCCGACTCGCTGCACGACCGGTGGTTCACCACCGAGCAGGCCCGCGAGTACGGCTTCATCGACCACATCGTCGAGGACCTCAACCAGGTCGTGCCGGTGCGCACGCAGCCGTTGGGGCTCGGCGCGGCGACGGGAGCGCGAGCGTGAGCACCTACACCATTCCCAATGTCATCACCAGGGTCGCGGGCGGCGAGCGGATCACCGACGTCTACTCGCACCTGTTGGCGGAGCGGATCGTCTACCTCGGCACGGCGATCGACTCCGGAGTCGCCAACGCCCTGATCGCCCAACTTCTCTACCTTGAGGCCGACAATCCGGAATCGGAGATCAACCTCTACATCAACTGCGAGGGCGGCGACCCGTCCGCGATGCTCGCGTTGTACGACACCATGCGCTTCATCAAGGCGCCGGTGGCGACGACCTGTGTCGGCCAGGCGGTCGCGGCGGGCGCGGTGCTGCTGGCCGCGGGCGAGTCCGGGCGCCGCTCGGTGCTGCCTCACTCGCGGGTGGTGCTGCACCAGCCCGCCGCGCAGGGCCGAGGCACCATCCCCGACCTGATTTTGCAGGCCGACGAGGTGGTGCGGGTCCGCACCCAGTTGGAGGAGATCCTGTCCACACACACCGGTCACGACGTCGAGGAACTACGGCACGACACCGACCGGGACCGCGTGTTCGACGCGATCGGCGCGGTCGGCTACGGGCTCGCGGACAACGTCCTGGGCCACCGAGCCTAGGCCGCCATGAGCACGGGTCCCGTGGGACGACGCCGGGCCACGGGACCCACGCCGGGCAGCTGGCGGACCTCGCCCGCGATGCCGATCAGCAGGCCGGCGAGGTCGATGCCGAGCGCGCCTGCGACGGCGGCGATCATCTCGCTCGACGGCTCCTTGCGACCGCGTTCGATCTCGGAGAGGTACTGCGGCGAGATGCCGGCCCGTTGCGCGATGTCGACAAGGCGAGCGCCCTGTTCCTCCCGGCTCGCCCGCAGACTCTTGCCGAGCACGTCACGCCACAGCGGTTCGGGCGCGGGCTTGCGGTTGCGGTGGAAGGGAAGAATGTCCGCCATACCGTCATCCTGACACCGCCTCGGCGCAGGAACGGACCTTTCCGCTCACGGCGAAATGCCGGCCCGGTGCCGCTCTGGCAGGATCACACGATGGCGACGCGCACGGCTCTGCTGCTCAAGGGGGTCAATGTCGGCGGCAACAACAAGCTACCGATGGCCGCGCTCACCGAGATGATGGCGAAAGATCTCGGTTGGACGGACACCGCGACCTACCTGCACAGCGGCAACGTGGTCGTCGGCGGAGCGACGGGCGATCTCGCCGGTCAACTGAACGAAGCGATCGCGTCGCGTTTCGCACTGAACATCGAGGTCTTCGCGTTCACCGGCAAGGAGCTGCGCGCGGTGATCGCGGACAACCCGTTTCCCGGCAAGGTCGACGAGCCCAAGAACCTGCACGTCGCCTTCTTGCGGACCGCACCCGCGAAGGACCTGTTCGCCAAGAGCGGACTTGTGCACGACGGCGACGAGATCGCCGTTGGCACACGACACCTCTACCTCAGCTACGCGGCCATCTCGCGGGATTCGCCGCTGGCCAAGGTGCTGCGCAGCACGAAGATCAGCTTCACAGCGCGCAACTGGACGACCGTGCTGAAGCTGGCCGAACTGACCGCCTGATCCTCGGCGCTAGGGGCCGATCGTCCAGATGTGCTCGTCCAGCAGGCGTTTGAGCACCTTGCCGGTGGCGTTGCGCGGCAGGTCGCGCACGAAGTGCACGTCGCGCGGCACGTCGAAGCGCGCCAGTCGACGGTGGATGTAGTCGCGGACGCCGTTCGCGTCCAGCCGGGCGCCGGGCCGCAGCACGATGTAGGCGGCGAGCCGGTGGCCGAACTCCTCGTCCGGCACGCCGACCACGGCCACGTCCATCACCTCGGGCAACACCAGCAGCGCTTCCTCGACCGGCCGGGGGAACACGTTCTCGCCGCCGGAGACGATCATCTCGTCGGCCCGGCCGGTCACGAACAGCCGCCCGTCGGCGTCCACGTAGCCGACGTCGCCGGTGGCCATCAGCTCGCGCGCCTTGGGCAGGGTGCGGCCGTCGGTGTAGCCGTCGAAGAGCATCTCGTTGCCGACGAAGATCTCGCCGGTCGCGCCAGGCGGCACGTGCCGGCCGCGCTCGTCGAGGATCGCGACCTGGGTGCCGGGCGGGCAGCGGCCTGCCGTGGTCGGCGCTGCGCGCAGGTCGGCGGGATCGGCGATGCTCGCCCAGGACACCTCGGTCGAGCCGTAGAGGTTGTAGAGGTTGTCGCCGAAGGCATCCATGAACTCGGTGACGAACGAGCCGCCGAGCGCGGACCCACTGCTCGCGACGATCCGCAGCGAGGAGAGGTCGTAGCGACCGCGAATCCGCTCTGGCAGGTCAAGAATGCGGTGCAGCATGATCGGCACCGCGAACAGCGCGTCGCAGCGGCGCTCGGCGATCGCGCGCAGCGTCTCCTCCGGATCGAACTTCCTGACCAGCGACAGCGACGCGCGCAGGGCCATGCCGAGTTGCATGGCGGCAAGGCCCCAGGTGTGGAACAGCGGCGCGGCGACGAGCAGTCGATCGCCCGCGCGCAAGGGGATCCGCGCGAGCATCGCCGCGGCCGTGCTCAGGCCTTTGGGTGTCGGCCGGCGCGCGCCCTTGGGCAGGCCGGTCGTGCCGGAGGTGAGCACGATCAGCCTGCCGGGCCGCTGCACGGGCGTCAGCTTCTCCGGCGACGCGTTACGGATCAGCTCGTCGACGGTGGGGTGACCGAGTTCGCGTTCGGGCCAGGTGCACAGCCGCAGGAAGTGGCCGGAGGCCGCGTCGATGGTGGCCGCGAACTCGTCGTCGGACAGCACGGCCGACGGGCGGTGCTCGGCGATCACCTTGGCCACCGCGCTCGCGGAGAGCCCGGTGTTGAGCAGCACGACGTCCGCGCCGAGCTTGCCGCAGGCGATCATGGCCTCCACCATGGCGGCGTGGTTGCGGCACATCAGCGCGACCACGTCGCCCTCGGTGATGCCGCGTTCGGCCAGGGCGTTGCCAAGCCGGTTGCTGCGCTCGTCGGCGTCGCCGTAGGTCCGCACGGTGCGTTCGTCGTGCAGCGCGACGTCGTTGGCGCCGCGCGCCGCCGCGGCCTGGTAGGCCCCGGCGATCGTGGCGCCCCAGCGCATCAGCGAGGAGAGTTGGCGCGCCATCTTGTCCGGCCGGCCCGCCGAGAGGACACCGGCCTTGACCAACGTGCTCGTCGTGCCGAGTGTGGTGGACTTCACGTCCTCCTGCTGACGCGAGTGGTCGGCGCGCGATGGCGGTTTGCCGGCGAGGTGCCGGCTGATCCGGTCGGCCACCTCGACCAGTTCGCGTTTGATCGCGGCGGGCGTGACCAGGTCGGCCGAACGCGAGGACAGGCCGGGAATGTGCAGGTCGATGACGAGCTCTGTGCGTCTGTCGGGCTGCGGGACGAGCTCGATGGACAGCCAGCGGTGATGGTCCTCGACGCTGCACCACACCACGTTCTCGCGTGGACGGTAGACCATTGCCTCGATACGTTGCTCGACCAGCGCTCCACGTTGCGGGGTGATCCGCAACAGGCAGGTGGGGCCGTGCCCGGCCTCGGCTGGTTCGATCACCTCGCACCAGCTGATCTGCGGCACGAATCTCGAGTACATCTCGGGGACGCCGACCACCTGCCACAGCTGGTCAGGGGGAAAATCAAATACTGAGCGTGCCGTGACTACGTCATCTCGCATACGCCGTCGTCTCACCGCCGCGCTTTCGGTGCAACGTCAGCAAGCTGACGCCCACCCTCCGTTCAAGTGCGGGCGACCGTACCACCATTGGTGGATGGTCGGTACTCCGAAAGGCGGGTATCGGTCCTTCACACCCAACAGAAGTTCCCGAACACTGGGATTGCCGGAAGCGCTACCCCCGAGGATGGAACTGGGCGAGGTGCTTGGCCAGCACGTCCTCGCCGAAGTCGTTGCCAGGGTCACGCCACACCGTGTGCACGTGGTTGGCGTCGTGCTGGGTGTTGTCGTACTCGGCCAGCAGGCGCGGGCCCTGCAACCGATAGTAGTGCGGCTCGCCCCGCTCAATACCACCGGCCCAGGCGAAGTGCACGTCGAGCAGTCTGTCGCCGGCGAACTTCGCCGCCTCCCGCTCGGCAAGCTCATCCGGAATCCGGTCAAGGAACAGGTGCAGCACCTGCCGCAGTTGGTCCTGTTGGGACGGTGAGAGTTTCGCGGCGGCCACGCCCTTCGGCGCGTCGGTCAGGCGCAGCGCGGCATGGTGTTCCTGCCGCAGCCCGACCTTGTCCTCCGCGCCGCTCTGCACCGCTTCGAGCAGTTCTCGCAGCCGTGCGTCGGCGAAGCGACCGCGCCACACGTCGCCCAGCGGCAGCGCGATGTCGCCCTCGCGCACGCGCGGGCGGTTGCCGCTGACGATGTCCACCGGCGGCACCGGGGAGATCAGCGCCAGCCCGGCCTGCTCGTCGTCCAGCGACCGCACCAGATCCCGGGCCAGATCCTCGGGGGCGCCCAGCGGACGCAGCAGATGCCCGCCGAGCAGCGGCGCGGCAGCCGGATCCGAACCGAGGAAGCACGGCGTGCTGGCGCGCACCTCGCCGTCGACGATCACGTGCTGCACGGACACGTGATGACCGCCGAAACGCCACGACCACGGACCGCCAAGGCTCGGCCGGCCGAACACCCGCAACCAGTACAGCTGCGGATCGCGCCCGCGCTCCCGGTCCCAGTCGATCTGCCAGCCCTCCAACTGGTCCAGCACGTTCTCCATGCCCATGATCGTCGACACGGTCACGTAACCCGGCTGGGACAGACCGGCCGCGAGGAACCGCATGGCCAGCCGCTGCTGCGCGGGCCGTTGCTGGTTGAGCGGGAGGCCGCCGTGGTCGGTCGGCGTGTAGTACCAGCGGTGCCGCTCCTCGTCCGAGGGCCACGGCAACGTGGCCGCCGCGCGCTGGTCTTCGGTCAAGCCGTCCAGCCAGGCATTCGCCGCGTCAACCATGCGCGCGGCCGCATTCCGGTCTGCCACACCGGCCAGCCTAGGTCAAGGCGGCGGCAACCCCCAGTAGATCGCGCAGAGCAGGAACACCACGCCCCCGACGAGCAGCACACACCACGAGGCCGCCGTCGGCGAACGCGGTGGCCGGGTCGCCGCGCCGCCCACCGTCCAGCGGTGGTCGGCGCGGCGTGGATCCTGCGGTCAACTGGCCTTCGGGAGCGCGCAGTCCGAACGGTTGAGGTCAAGGACGTTGCCGGTGTCGAGGCAGGTGTCCAGCAGGTAGGTCTCCTCGGCGTAGCCGATTCCCTTGTGGACGGTCACGTTGCCGTTCTGGTCCACCTCACAGGGGTTGTCAAGGGTGCACTGCTCGCCGCTGTCGTTGATCGTGTTGTTGATGCCGACGACCTGGTCGGTGGTCGGGTCGATCACCGGCGAGCCGGACGTGCCCCCGATGACATTGCAAGCACTCGTGTAGCGGATGGAGTTCTTCCAGGTCCAGCCGTTCTCCTGCACCTCGTAGGCGTAGCCGTTGATGTTGCAGGAGTAGATCTTCTGCCAGTACCCGGACACCACGTTGATCGCGGTGTTGACCGCAGCCGGCTGGGTGGCCAGCGTCAGCGGGGTCGCGCCGTACTGCTGCTGGATCTGCTGATAGGTGGTGTCCAGCCGGTAGAGCGTGATGTCCGTGTCGGTCATCGTCGAATAGAGCACGTCGTCGGCCTGCAACGTGGCCAGGCCGTTGCCGCTCGGGTCGAGCAGGTTGAACTGGCGCTGCGAGGGCTGGTTCACGATCACCTGGCCTGGCTGGAGAAACCCGGTTTCGATGCAGTGCCCGTTGGTCAGCACCATGGCCGGGTCGGTGGCCGCCGAGTTCGGCGTGCGCACCAGTGATCCCGAGCAGTCGTCGAGCGCGACGATCCCGGTGAAGTCCACCGTGGCGTGCGGCGCGGGCGCCGCAGCCGCCAGCGTGCCGGCTCCGAGCGTCGTCGCACCAACAATCGCGAGGGTTATCGCCATTCGAGCAGTCCGCCGCACTGCTGCCTCCGTTGTGTGTGCCGGTGTGTGGCAGCGACGTAACCAGCCCTGGTCACCAGCGGCTACCCGCCTAAAGACGGTTCACATCAACAGTTGCCCGTTGTGCGCGCTACGGCAGGAGGGTGACCGGCGCGGTCGGGCTGACCCCGGCGGGCACGTCTGCGACAAGGAAACCCGAGGACAGATAGCGGATCCCCGTCGCCGGCACGCCACCGATGGCGACCCGCGTCGACCGGCCGAACCCGGCGCCCGCGACCAATTCCTGCCCGGACGAGGCACCCGCGTAGTAGATCGACGCCGGCACCGCCGCCTCCAGCGACTGGTACCGGCCCTGCACACCGGCATTGGCCAACACGGTCAGCGGAAGGTCGGCGGGGCCGGGGGTTTGCGGGATCGCGGTGTTGTCGTACTCTCCGGGACTGGTCGGGGTGTCGTCCGGGTCGGCATACCAGTTGCCGAACGAGCGGGTGTACGGGTCGGCCGCGGTCGGCCAGTGGCTGGACATCGAGTAGTGCGAGTTCCATTCGACGTTGCCGGTCAACGTGATCCACTGCGAGCCGACATCCGGCGCGACCGCGTAGGAATAGTTCGGCGTATCGGTGTCGTAGACGTTCCCGCTGATCGTGGTGCCGCCCGCATAGGAGGCCGCGGTGTTGATGGAGCCGTCCGCGTTGTACACGGTCTCGCCCTGGTGGCCCTCGGTGTAGATGTCGCCACCGTCCCCGTAGGACTGCATGTTGTTGTGGAACAGGTTGTCGCTGATGGTGTTGTCCGCGTTGATGTTGCCGGTGTTGTTCCAGCTCGCCGCGTCCGGATGCCCTTCCCATGCCCCGGAGGTGATGCCGTCATACGGCATGTTGAAGATGTCGTTGTGGGACACCGTGGTGTGCCGGGTGAACAGCAGCGTAATACCGGCCGCGCCGGTGTAGCCCGCCGCGTCGTCGTGGATCACGTTGTCGTCGATCGTGTTGCCGGTCATGATCTCGTTCGCGCCGATGTGGTCCTGCGCCGATGCCGGGCTCGCCGCGCAGCCGGCGATCACCGCGCTCGCCGGGTCGGTCGAGGGGTCGGTCGGATTGGGGTCGCCGCTGCAACCCAACCAGATCGCGCTGGACGCGATCCGGGTGAACGTGCTGCCGCGCACCAGGTTGTCGTCGCTGCCGTACTTGATGCCGAGCCCGACACCGCCGAGGTCGGTGAAGGTGTCACCGAGGAAGCTGGTGTGGTCGGCGGCGGTCAGCGAGACGTTGGCCAGCGGTTGGCTGAACGCGCCCCAGGGACAACTGCCGGGCGCGCCCGCCGCGAACGTGCACTCCCCCTGGTTGTTCGCGCCGGTGACGTTGAGATTGTCCTGCACCTGCGCGAATCCGACCGACGTCGACGGTTGCAGCCAGGTCGCGGTGCTGAAGGTGAGGCCGGTGAAGCTCAGGTCGTGCACCGGGTCGGCCAGCGTCCCGGTGACCTGCACGAGGGATTCGAGCCGGGGCACCTCGATGTCCAGGTCGGCGATGTGCTGGCCGGCGGCGGGTTGGTAGTACAGGGTGTGCGTCGGCTGGTCGAGGTACCACTGGCCGGGGTGCAGCAGCGGGTAGGCGTTCTCGATGGCGGTCGGCGGGGTGCCTGCGGCGAGCGAGTAAGGGGTGATGTTGCTGGCGTTGCCGCCGAAGATGGTGGGCGCCTTGTTGGTGAGGTTGTTCCAGCACGGTTGGGCCATCCGCACCGTGTCGGCCCCGATCGCCGCCACCGGGCACTCCGACTCCTCCCAGTCCGTCGGCGGTGCCGGGTTCCAGGTGAACTGAACAGCGGAAACATCGGAGGTGCCGATCTGCTGGGCCAGGCCGGACAACCAGGTCGCGGTCGCGCCCGAGGTGCTGAACCCGGCAGGCCCCCACTGGCTCAGGTCGAGACCGAGGGACTTGGTGCTCGCCTGCGCGACCGGCGCCGGAACCCCGTCGACGTACACCTGACGGGTCGCGGTGCCCGTCGGCACCGACGCGGACCAGATGCCGTTGGCCGGGTCGGACTCGTGCCAACCGGTGACGCGGATGCCGCCGGAGAGCACCGGATGCGCGCCGGGCGCTGCCGCCCAGGTGACCCCGGAATCGGCCGGACCAAAGCGAAGCGGTTGATCGAGCCGATAGGTTCCGTCGGCAAGCACAACGGTGACGCGCTGGCCCGTCTCGGCTCGCGCGGTCTGCTGAGCGCTCGCCAACGAGCACGGTTGGCCAACCGAACAACGCGAACCCGAGCCGTCGGGCGCGGCATGCAGCACGGCGGCTCGGGTGGGGGTCGCGGTCGCAGGGCCAGCGGCGGCGAGGCCGGACAGTAGGGCGATGACGGCCGCCGCGGCCAGAATCGGGGTACGACGCATCGACGTTCCTTCCGCAGGCGACCGTTGCCGGCACCTATGAAACATCCGATGACCTGTGACTGTCAATCAGTGCTTGGAACAGTCTTGATGCAAGCATGTTCGAGCAGCCGATGCCGCACGTCATCGGCCGGCTGCGACACCTTGCCGAACTCGTCGGCTAATCGCGCGGCCGGCCCGCCACGAACCACAGCAGACTGCCCAGGAACGGCAAGCACAGGATCACGATGAACCACACCAGCTTGCCGAGGCATCCCACCCGGGAGCCGAGCACGCTGAGCAGAGCGGCGACGAAGAAGATCACGTAGCCGATGCCGAGGGCCGCGATGAGGATCAGGCCGAGTGCGCCGATCCCCTGAGACACCAGGTGCGGGCCGACCGCGACGATCTCGTAGGCCCGCGCCATCACACCGTTGAACACACCCGGCACGCCTGCTGTCGTCATGCGGCAGACGCTAGGACCGGCCGGATCGTCGCGGCATCAGACCCGGGGATGATCGTCGAATCCCCCTCGCGGCGGACAACCCGAGGTTCACCAGGCAACCGGGAGGCTGTGCACGCCGGACATGAACGCGTTGCCGCGCAACGGGACCTCGTCGTCGTGCACCATGAGCCGCAGGTTCGGGAAACGGTTGACCAGCGCCGGGATCGCCACCCGCAGCTCGACCCTGGCCAGTTGCTGGCCGATGCACTGGTGGATGCCGTGACTGAACGCGACCTGGGTGGCGGCCTCGCGGCCGATGTCCACGGTGTCGGGATTCGGATAGTACTTCGGGTCACGGTTGGCCTGGTGCAGGGACAGCGAGACCGTCTCGCCCTCCTTGATCAGCGTGCCGTCCACCTCGACATCCTCCAGCGCGGTGCGCATCGTCATCGGCACGATGCTCAGGTAGCGCAGCAGTTCCTCGATGGTGGTGTCGGTCTTGCTCGGGTCGGCGCGCAGCGCGGCGAGTTGGTCGGGGTTGCTCAGCAGCACCCAGGTGCCGAGCGCGATCATGCTGGCCGTGGTTTCCAGTCCCGCGCCGAGCAGCAGGCCACCGATCATGGTCAGCTCCTCGTCGGTGAGGTCGCTGGTGGTCAGGCCACTGAGCAGATCGTCGGTCGGATGGGCGCGCTTGCGCGCGACGAGCTCGCCGACGTATTCGGTGATTTCCGTGAATGCCGCTACGAATTGCTCCTGGTCGCCCTCGCCGCTGTTGCTGGTGAGCAGGGACGCGTTGTGCTGGAAGCGGTCCCGATCCTCGTACGGGACGCCGAGCAGTTCGCAGATCGTCATGGTCGGCACCGGGAAGGCGAAGGACTGCACCAGGTCGGCGGGCGGTCCGATGCGCTCCATCTCGTCGAGCTGCGCCGAGGCGATCTGCTCGATGCGTTCGGTGAGCTGGCGCATCCTGCGCACGGTGAACTCGCCGACGAGCAGGCGCCGATAGCGGGTATGCCGCGGCGCGTCCATGCCGGTGAAGTCGCCGGGTTGCGCGGGTGGCAGCGGACCGGCACCGGCGGCACCGGGGAATGGCACATGCATGAGTTCGTAGCGGATGCTGAACCGCGAGTCGGCGAGCACGGCGCGGGCCGCGTCACGGGAGGTGGCCAGCCAGCCGACATGCCCGTCGGGGTAGGCGAGCCTGCTGAGCGCGGGGCGTTCGCGCAGCTCAGCGGGTGGGTCGAAGGGGCAGCCAGCGGGTCGGTCGACCGGCAAGGTGGGAATCTCTGTCATGGCACAACCATGGCACATTCCGCGTGCCATCGCAACGCCGAATCGTGTGCCAGTCTGGCTCAGCTCGGATGATCAGTCCTGAACCGCTCCATCACCCGACGATCCCGCTTGGTGGGCCGACCCGCCCCGCGCTCGCGCTGGGCCACCGGCAACGCCGCGGCCGACTCGGGCGGCGGCTTCGGCGTCCGATCGATGAAACAGATGACCGCGTCCGCAGCGCCGACCCGCTTCTGGATCACCCGGACCACCTCGACGGTCCGCGTCACTCCGTTCACCCGGGCCCGCACCTCGTCGCCCGGCACGACGGAGGTCGCCGCCTTGGCCGGCCGATCGTTGACCCGCACATGCCCACCGCGACAAGCCGCGGCCGCGTCCGAGCGGGTCTTGGTCAGCCGCACCGCCCACAGCCAGCGATCAACACGAGTCGACTCCACGCCCTCAGGCTAGTAGCCCCAAGACGAGCGCCGCCGTGCCGAGCAATCCCTGTCATGGGGACCGACTACCTAGTGGTCGGCAACCGCGTCCTGGTCAGCCCGGAAGGTCTCGACATCGACACTCGGAGCGTTGCGGGACATGGCCGCGAACTCCCCCGAGCGACGAACCGACGCCGCAGCGAGATCAGCTCATAGATCCGCTGACCGTCTCGGGTGCCCGTGAACTCGGGCTGGAGCGACGGCCTATCGACAAAACGCGGAACTTCTAACCGACAAAACGTGGCGTCTCTAACGCGTTCACTGCAACGAGATCCGTCACGGGCTGAGCAGGCGGTTCAGTTCGCGGCGCAACTGTGCCTGGGTCTTGGGCCGGACGTG
>DASYBO010000272.1:0-2124 GCA_036500685.1 Pseudonocardiaceae bacterium
GGAGTCCTACCTGGACTTCGGCAAGCTGCTGGAAGCCGCGGAGAAGTCCGGCGCCAACGCGATCCACCCCGGTTACGGCTTCCTGTCCGAGAACGCCGACTTCGCTCAGGCGGTGCTCGACGCCGGCTTGATCTGGATCGGCCCCAGCCCACAGTCGATCCGCGACCTCGGCGACAAGGTCACCGCGCGCCACATCGCCGCACGCGCGCAGGCCCCGCTGGTACCTGGAACGCCCGACCCGGTGAAAAACGCCGACGAGGTGGTCGCGTTCGCCAAGGAATACGGCGTGCCGATCGCGATCAAGGCGGCCTTCGGCGGCGGCGGCCGCGGCATGAAGGTGGCCCGCACCATCGACGAGATCCCGGAGCTGTTCGAGTCGGCGACCCGTGAAGCCGTCGCCGCGTTCGGCCGTGGCGAATGCTTCGTCGAGCGCTACCTGGACAAGCCACGCCACGTCGAGGCGCAGGTGATCGCCGACCAGCACGGCAACGTCGTCGTCGCCGGTACCCGTGACTGTTCGCTGCAACGCCGATTCCAGAAGCTGGTGGAAGAAGCGCCGGCGCCGTTCCTGACCGACGCGCAGCGCAAGGAAATCCACGAGTCGGCAAAGCGGATCTGCAAAGAGGCCCACTACTACGGCGCCGGGACCGTCGAATACCTGGTCGGCCAGGACGGGCTGATCTCGTTCCTGGAGGTCAACACCCGTTTGCAGGTCGAGCACCCGGTCACCGAGGAGACCGCGGGCATCGACCTGGTCCTGCAGCAGTTCAAGATCGCCAACGGCGAGAAGCTGGACATCACCGAAGACCCGACGCCGCGCGGGCACGCCATCGAGTTCCGGATCAACGGCGAGGACGCCGGACGTGGCTTCCTGCCCGCACCCGGCCCGGTCACCCGGTACGACATTCCCACCGGCCCCGGTGTCCGGCTGGACTCGGGTGTCGAAGCCGGCTCGGTGATCGGCGGCCAGTTCGACTCGATGCTGTCCAAGCTGATCGTGTACGGCGCCACCCGCGAGGAGGCGCTGGCGCGTTCGCGGCGGGCTCTGGACGAGTTCCACGTCGAAGGACTGGCCACGGTCATCCCTTTCCACCGCGCCGTGGTGTCCGATCCGGCGTTCATCGGTGACGACAACGGCTTCTCGGTACACACCCGCTGGATCGAGACCGAGTGGAATAACACCGTCGAACCGTTCACCGGTGGCGAACCCCTCGACGAGGACGAGGCCCTGCCCCGGCAGAAGGTCGTGGTGGAGGTCGGCGGCCGACGGTTGGAGGTGTCGCTGCCGGGCGACCTGGCGCTGGGCAATGGTGCTGCGACGACCGACGCGGTCGGTGTGATCCGCAAGAAGCCCAAGGCGCGCAAGCGCGGCACGCACGGCGGCGCCGCAGCTTCCGGTGACGCGGTGACCGCGCCGATGCAGGGCACCGTGGTGAAGGTCGCGGTCGAGGAGGGCCAGGAGGTCTCGGCCGGAGACCTGGTCGTTGTCCTGGAAGCGATGAAGATGGAAAACCCGGTCACCGCGCACAAGGACGGCACCATCACCGGGCTGGCCGTCGAGGCCGGAGCCGCGATCACCCAGGGCACGGTGCTCGCCGAGATCAAATAAGCAGCGTCCGGCGACGATGCAGAGCGAAGCGATGAGGAGAAGCCGGACAATCAGATCATGGATCCTGTCGAGATCAACGCCGGGCAGTGGTATCTGCGCGGACTGCGCGCCGACAGCCGCATTGACGACCGTCCCGCATTAGCCGATCTCGGAGTGATCGATCCGGACCATATAGCGCGCAGTGCGGCCGAGTGGTCCGGGGACACCAGCTACTCATGGGCGGTGTGCGAGGTGACGACCGGTGAACTGCTGGCGGAAGTGACGCTGAACCCGGCGACCGGCGAGATCACCACCCGAGCGCGCGCCGGCCATGCTGACGCGGCAACCGCGGCCGCTGAGTCCGTCCAACGATTCGGCGCTGCAATTGTTGTTGCCCCAGAACATAATTCAGGCCGTTGACCAGTATTTATGAGAAACACTCTCAGGTGTTGTGAGCACAGCGCCACCGGAGTAGGGTTTCAATCAGGTTGAGTTCCCAGCCGCCCGAAATCAACGTTAATTGACGTAGGGGGAGG
>DASYBO010000273.1:0-20070 GCA_036500685.1 Pseudonocardiaceae bacterium
GGTGGGCAGGCCGAGCAGCCAGTGCCCGAACTGCTGGCGGACTGAGATGAGCGGTCCGCGCATTGCCCGGCTGCTCAACGACATCGCGGTGCAGTTCGCCCACCAGCCGCTCACGGTGGCCGCCGAGTCGGTGGCGCAGCACGTGATCACGTTCTGGGATCCCCGGATGCGCGCCGCGCTGCTGGCCATGTCGCCCGCGATGACCGAGGAACTGGACCCGCGGGCCAGGGCGGCGCTCGCCGTCATTCGGCACGGCGACTGACCGCGATGGCCGAGGCAACGGCCGAGGGCGAGGATGTAGGCGATCGGTCCGATGTGGACTGGTGGCAGGCCCGCCGCCGCGCCCACGCCGCGGTGAGCCCATTGCCCGCGGAACGCGTGGTGCTGGATCGGGCGCTCGGGCGGGTGCTGGCACAACCCGTGCGGGCCGTGGCGCCGTTGCCAGGATTCGACTCGTCGGCGATGGACGGCTATGCCGTGCGCGGCGGCCCGCCGTGGCTCGTGCGGGGCCGGACACTGGCCGGCGAACCCGCCGCACCGGGGCTGGATCGCGGCGGGGCGTGGGAGGTCGCGACCGGTGCGCCGATGCCGCCCGACGCGGACGCGGTCGTGCCCTACGAGGATGCGAGGCGGTGTGGTGAGCTGCTCACCGGTCGCGTCGGTGCGATGAACGTGCGACGCGCGGGCGAAGAAGCGATACCGGGTGACGTGGTGCTGGCCGGGGGAGCGCGAGTAACCCCGCAGGTCCAGGCGTGCGCCGCCGCGCTCGGTGAGGACGACCTGCTGGTGTCTGGCCGGCCGCGCGTGGTCGCGCTGATCACCGGCGGTGAGGTGGTGCGATCCGGTCGCGCCGGACCGGGCCAGGTCCGCGACGCGATCGGGCCTGCCCTCGGTGGTCAGGTCCGGTCCTTCGGCGCCCGGCTGGACCGCACCGGCTACGTCGACGACGAGTCATCGGCTTTGCTGGCCGCGATCGTGGCCGCCGACGCCGAGTTGATCGCGGTGAGCGGGTCCTCCTCCGTCGGCCGGACCGACCGACTGCGGCCCGTGCTGGTCGAACTCGGTGCCGAGCCGGTGGTCGAGGGGGTGGACTGCCGGCCCGGCCACACCCAGAGCTTGTGGCGACTACCGGACGGACGGATGGTGGCCGGGTTGCCCGGCAATCCCTTCGCGGCCACCGTCGCCGTGCTGACCCTGGTCGCGCCGTGCTGTGCCGGGCTGCTCGGGGAAGAACCGCAGTCGCTGGTCAGCGTGCCGATCGGTGCGCTGCGACCCCATCGCGCCAGTACCCGGCTGATTCCGGTGCGGATCGGCAGCCATGAGCGTGAACATGAGCTGGAACCTGTGTCGCACACGGGTAGCGCGATGGTGCGTGGCCTCGCATCGGCCGACGCGCTTGCCGTCGTGCCGCCGGCCTGGCGTTCGCCGACCGAGGTCGGGCTGCTCCCGCTGCCGGGCGCACCGTGGTGGTGGTGATCGACTGCGTGTTCGTGGTGTTCGTCAGCGCAGGGCAGCGGATCGGATGGCCGCCGCCACCCCCGCCGCGTCGATGCTGGCCAGCACGTCGTGCACCCGGACTCCCCAGGCGCCAGCCAATGCCGCATAAGCGGTCACCGCGGTGGTGGCGTTTTCCCGGCCGGATGTCGGGCGCGGGACGTCGTCCCGATCGGCGAGCAATGTGCCGAGGAACGATTTGCGCGACGCGCCGAGCAGCACTGGGAGGCCCAGTCCGTGCAGTTGGTCGAGGTGGGCCAAGAGCCGCCAGTCGTGCTCGGGCTTCTTGGCGAAACCGAGGCCCGGGTCGATGATCAGGGCGTCCGGCGACACGCCCTGATCGAGCGCGGCAGCCACCCGAGCGGACAATTCGTCGACGACCTCGCCGACCACGTCCCGATAGGTCGCTCGCTGGAGCATGGTGGCGCTTGTTCCCCTGCTGTGCATGAGAATCCATCGGCAGCCGGCCTCTCGGACGACCAGGCCCATGTCCGGATCGGCGGATCCGCCGGACACGTCGTTGACCAGTTGGGCGCCGGCCCGCAACGCCGCGGCGGCGACCCGGGACCGGGTGGTGTCGACACTGACCGGGATGCCCTGCTCGCTGAGCTGCTCCACCACGGGCAGTACCCGGCGCAGTTCCTCGTTTTCGGAGACTCGTTCGGCGCCGGGCCGCGTCGACTCACCGCCGACGTCGACGATGTCGGCACCAGCGGCGACCATGTCGGTACCGTGCCGCACCGCGTCGGCGATCCGGTCCCACCGGCCTCCGTCGCTGAAGGAGTCGGGGGTGACGTTGAGTATGCCCAGTACCGTGATCCGCTCGGGCGGGCTTGACATGTCCTCGTGCGGCGCCTGCGCGCGATGCCGGCCGACAAGCCCGGAATGCAATATCTCACTCATACGTTAGATTTTCTTTCGCTTGTTGTCGTTGTCTTGAGCGATCTAGGTGCCCTTATTGGTCCCGACCGGGCTTGAAATTATCTTACGTCCAGGGCAGAATATCCAGTGGGCGATGACTCCTCGCCGCCGCGAATCAGGCCCTGTCCGTGCAGTCCCGCGGGCCTGGTCGTCGCATCGTGACCGGATTCCTGGAGCCGCGCCGATGGCTGAAGAACTGCCCGCGAGTACGTCGCTCTCGCAGGCCGTGGTCTCGTTGACCGACGGATTCACGCTCGAGGTGACACCTCGCGAACTGCGCAAGAACCCGCGCCTGTGCGCCGAGGCCTTGCCCGCCGGAACCCGCGTCTACACCACGTTCCTGCCCAACACCCCGTTCTCGGACACCGTCGAAGCCGCGTCGAACCTGGTCGAGCAGGGCATGCGACCGGTTCCACACATCGCGGCACGCAATCTCGCCGACGAGCACGACCTCGACGAACTCGTCGGCAGGCTGACCGACGTCGGGGTCCGGGAACTGCTGGTGATCGCGGGGTCGTTGAGCAGCCCGCGCGGTCACGTCACCGAATCCCTTCAGGTACTGCGCTCCGGTGTGCTCGAACGACACGGGATCAGCCGGGTCGGCGTCGCAGGGCACCCGGAGGGCAACCGGGACATCGGTGAAGCCGAACTGGCCAGGTCGTTGCGGGAGAAGAACGAGTTCGCCGAATCGAGCGGATGCGAGATCTACCTGCTGACGCAGTTCTGCTTCGCGCCGGAACCCATCCTGGCCTGGGAGCGGCACATCCGGGAGGGCGGCAACCGGCTTCCGATCCACATCGGACTCCCCGGCCTCACCTCCCCGGTCAGCCTGGTCAAGTTCGGCCTCGCCTGCGGTGTCGGGCCGTCGTTGAAGGTGCTGCGCAAGCAGGGCGGTGGGTTGCTCAAACTCACCAAACAGTCCGTGTACCACCCCGACCAGACGCTGCTGGGCATCGCGGATTCGGTCCGGCAGGACGCGGACAGTCTCATTCGGGGGGTGCACTTCTTCCCGTTCGGCGCGGTCTCGGCGACCGCGGACTGGGTGCGGCAGATCAACCGAGGCCAGTTCCGGATCGACGATCGGCAGGGCCGCCTCGCCGTCACGGCGTGAGGAACCGGCGAATTCCACCAGTTATCCACCCACCGCCGGGCATCCGGCCGGCGGGCAGCCAGCGACACGGAGGCGACCAACGTGCGCACTGGTACGACGCATCTGTTCATTCCCGGCCCCACCACCATTCCGGAAGCCGTCCGGCAGGCGATGAACGTGCCGATGCAGGATCAGCGCGCGGACGACTTTCCCGCCCTGAGCCTGCCGCTGTTCGAGGACCTGAAGAAGATCTTCGGCAACGAGACCGGAAGAGTGTTCCTCTATCCCTCGTCCGGCACAGGCGCCTGGGAAGCGGCCATCTCCAACACCCTCAGCAGGGGCGACCGCGTGCTCATGTCCCGGTTCGGCCAGTTCTCCACGCTGTGGGTGGACATGGCGCAACGACTCGGCCTGGACGTCGAGTGCGTCGACGTGGACTGGGGTGAGGGCGTTCCGGTCGACGCCTACCGGCGCTATCTCGCTCACGATCCGAGCTTCAAGGCGGTGTTCGTCACCCACAACGAAACCGCGACCGGCGTGACTTCCGATGTGGCCGCCGTGCGTCAGGCGCTGGACGAACTCGGCTCGTCCGCGCTGTTGTTCGTGGACGGGGTGTCCTCCATCGCGTCGATCGATTTCCGCCAGGAGGAATGGGGGGTCGACCTCGCGGTCACCGGGTCGCAGAAGGGCCTGATGCTCCCCGCGGGCCTGGCCATGCTCAGCGTGAGCCGCAAAGCGCTGGAGGCGGCTTGGACGGCGACGCTGCCACGCTGCTACTTCAGCTTCGCCGACCAGATCAAGGCCAATGACGCCGGCTACTTCCCGTACACCCCACCAACGCAGCTGCTGCACGGTCTCCGGGCCGCACTGGATCTGCTGTTCGCAGAAGGACTGCCCAACGTGTTCGCCCGCCACCACCGGCTGGCCGAAGGCGTCCGGCAGGGTGTCGCCGCGCTCGGACTCTCACTGTGCGCGGCGCATCCGGTCTGGTACTCCGACACGGTGTCCGCGATCCGCGTCCCGGACGGCGTCGACGCGGCCGAGGTGGTGCGGATCGGCTACCAACGCTATCGCACCTCCTTCGGCGCCGGACTGTCCAAAGTGGCCGGAAAGGTGTTCCGGATCGGACACCTCGGCGACCTCAACGAGGTGACCTGCCTCGCCGCGCTGGCCAGTGCGGAACTCGCACTCGCCGACACCGGCGCCGACATCGACTTCGGTGCCGGTGTCGCGTCGGCCCAGCGCTACTACCGCGATGCGCTTGCGGCCGAAGAATCCGGTCCGGCAGTTCCCGTCGCGTCAGCACGGGCCTGAGTTCTCGGCCGTCCCGGCCACTACCCGAGGAGAGACCTCGATGAGCCATACCCTCCATCCGACCAGGGTCACTCGGCTGCACCGCAGTGAACTGGCGGTTCCCGGTTCCAATCCGAGTTTCATCGACAAGGCCGCGGACAGCGACGCCGACTACGTCTTCCTCGATCTGGAGGATGCCGTCGCACCACCCGAGAAGGAACAGGCCCGCAAGAACGTCATCGCGGCGCTCAACGACATCGACTGGGCGGGTAAGGGAAAAACCGTGTCGGTGCGGATCAACGGCCTCGACACCCACTACATGTACCGCGACGTCATCGACGTGATGGAGCAGGCCGGCGACCGCCTGGACACCATCCTGGTGCCCAAGGTCGGGGTCCCGGCGGATCTCTACTGCGTGGAAACCCTGATGGACCAGGTCGAGCAGGCGCGGGGCTACCGCAACACGGTCGGTATCGAGGCACTCATCGAGACCGCGCTCGGGATGGCCAACGTCGAGCAGATCGCCGCGTCGAGCGGCAGGCTCGAGGCCCTGCACTTCGGTGTCGCCGACTACGCCGCGAGCAACCGGGCCCGCACGGTGAGCATCGGCGGCCTCAACCCCGACTACCCCGGCGACCAGTGGCACTTCGCGCTGGCCAGGATGATCGTGGCCTGCCGCGCGTTCGGCCTGCGCGCGATCGACGGTCCATTCGGCGACTTCGCCGACGGCGACGGATTCCTGGCTGCCGCACGCCGGGCGGCCGCGCTCGGCGCGGAAGGCAAGTGGGCCATCCACCCGAGCCAGGTGGCGCTGGCCAACGACGTGTTCTCGCCACCGGAAGCGGAGGTGACCCGCGCCCGGCGCATCATCGAGGAACTCCACAAGGCGCGGGAACAGGGCCAGGGCGCCGCGGCGGTCGACGGTAAGATGATCGATGCCGCCTCCGAACGCATGGCGCGCACGGTGCTCGCCACGGACGAGGCGATTCGCGGCGGCTCTGGCTCCGGTCCTCGGGCCGGGCGGTGAGCGGCCATGGACATCCATGAATACCAGGCCAAGGAGATCCTGGCCCGGTTCGGTGTCACGGTCCCGCGCGGTGGTCTCGCCTACAGCCCCGAGCAGGCGTCCTACCGGACCAAGGAACTCGGTGGCAGCGCCTGGGTCGTCAAGGCGCAGGTGCACGCGGGCGGCCGGGGCGAGGCAGGCGGGGTGCGGGTGTGCCGGTCGGACCGGGAGGCCTACGAGTTCTCCAACGGACTGTTCGGCCGCAAGCTGGTCACCCGCCAGTCCGGCGCCAACGGCAAGCTGGTCTACCGGCTCTACGTCGAGGAAGCGGTGGACATCGCGCGCGAACTGTACTTCGGCATCGTGCTGGACCGGCGCACCGAGACCGTCACCGTGATCGCCTCGCCCGAGGGTGGCATGGAGATCGAGGAGATCGCCGAGCAGAAGCCGGCGTCGCTGCACCGGGTTTCGATCGAACAGGCCGTCGGCTTTCCGGAGTTCCAGGCCAGAGAACTCGCCTTCGCCATCGGTCTCGCGCCCGAACAGATCGCGCGGGCTAGCGCTATCTTCCGCGCCGCCTATCGCGCCTTCCGTGAGCTGGACGCGACCATGCTGGAGATCAATCCGCTCGCGGTCACCCGCGACGGTGAGATCGTTGCCCTCGACGCGAAGATGTCCTTCGACGACAACGCCCTGTTCCGCCATCCGGAGATCGCCGAACTGCGCGACCGGAGCCAGGAGGACTCGAGGGAGAGCCACGCCGCCGACCGAGGTCTGGCCTACGTCGGACTGGACGGCAACATCGGTTGCATGATCAATGGGGCCGGACTCGCCATGGCCACATTGGACATGATCCAGCTGGCCGGCGGAAGTCCGGCGAACTTCTTGGACATCGGTGGCGGCGCCTCACCCGAACGGGTGCTCAAGGCGTTTCGCGCCGTCCTCCAGGACGACAACGTGGCAGTGATGCTCGTCAACATCTTCGCGGGCATCAACCGTTGTGACTGGGTGGCACAGGGCGTCGTGGACGCCTTCACCCAGATCGATGTGCGCATCCCGGTCGTGGTGCGGCTGGCCGGAACCCATGTCGAGGAGGGCCAGCGCATCCTGCGCGAGTCCGGGCTGCCCATCCATTCCGCGACCACCCTGGCCGAGGCGGCCACCGAAGCCGTCCGCCAGGTCGGACGAGCGTCCGCGACGGTTTGACCGAGGAGGGGACATGGCCATCCTGCTCACCGAGACCACGCCCGTGCTGGTCCAGGGCATCACCGGCCGCATCGGCCGGTTCCACACCGAAGAGATGATCAACTACGGCACGAACATCGTCGGCGGCGTCACCCCGGGCCGGGGCGGCGGCGATCTGCTCGGCAGGCCGGTGTTCAACACGATGAAGGAAGCCGTGTCCGCGACCGGTGCGACCGCGTCCATCGTGTTCGTGCCGCCTCCGTTCGCCGCCGACTCGATCATGGAGGCGGCCGATGCCGGCATCCGGTACTGCGTGTGCATTACCGACGGCATCCCGACCCAGGACATGATGCGGGTCAAGCGGTACATGCGGCGTTATCGCGCGGCGGAGCGGATGCGGCTGACCGGACCGAACTGCGCGGGGACGATCAGCCCCGGCAAAGCCATGCTCGGCATCATGCCGGGGCACATCTACCTGCCCGGCCGGGTCGGGATCGTCGGGCGCAGCGGGACCCTCGGCTACGAAGCGGCCGCGCAACTGAAGGATCGCGGTATCGGTATTTCCACCTCGGTGGGTATCGGTGGCGATCCGGTCAACGGATCGTCGTTCCGAGACGTGCTCGAACTGTTCGAATCGGACCCGGACACCGATCTCGTCGTGCTGATCGGCGAGATCGGCGGACCACAGGAGGCCGAGGCGGCGGCGTTCGCGCGGGACCGGATGAACAAGCCGGTCGTCGCCTACATCGCCGGCCTCGCCGCACCCAAGGGACGCAAGATGGGCCATGCCGGCGCGATCGTCTCCTCCATCGGCGAGTCGGCGGCGGAGAAGGTCGCCATCCTCGCCGAGGCAGGCGTGACCGTGGCCCCCAATCCGTCCAGCATGGGTGCCACCGTCGCCGACGTGCTCGCGGCCAGCGGGGCCGTACGGGCCTGAACTGGAGGAGCGTGCCCGTGCTGTCCTCGGAGCCGATGATCGTGGTGACCCGACGCTGGCCCGCGTCGGTCGAGGAGGAACTCCTGCGCCGCTACCCGAAGGTGCGGCTCAACTCGGCGGACGAGCCGTTGTCCTCCGCCGAGTTGAGCGATGCCCTGCGTAGCGCCGACGTCGTGTTGCCGACGGTCTCCGACCGGATCGGCGCCAATCTCTTCGACGGCCCGGTGCGGACACGGTTCATCGGCAACTTCGGTGTCGGCTTCAACCACATCGACGTCGAGGCGGCGCGTCGGCGCGGGGTCGTGGTGACGAACACGCCCGGCGTATTGACCGATGCCACCGCGGATCTCGCCATGCTGCTGATGTTGATGGTGGCGCGACGGGCAGGCGAGGGCGAGCGCGAGCTGCGCGCGGGGGAGTGGTCGGGGTGGCGGCCGACGCACCTGCTTGGCGCCGAGGTGACCGGCCGGACGCTGGGCATCGTCGGGATGGGACGGATCGGCCGCGCGGTCGCGCGACGCGCACATTTCGGATTCGGCATGGACATCGTGTTCCACCAGCGCGGCGGACCGGCCAGACCACCGGTGCCGGGCGCACGACAGGTCGGCGGGGTCGACGAGGTGCTGGCAGCTGCCGATTTCGTGTCGTTGCATGTTCCCGGTGGCGGGGCCAACTCGCGCTTGATCGATGCGGACCGGCTCGCCCTGATGAAGCCGACCGCGTTCCTGGTGAACACCGCGCGCGGTGACGTGGTCGATCAGGACGCGCTGGCCGCCGCGTTGCGGACGGGTGTGCTCGCGGGCGCCGGACTGGACGTCTACCAGGGCGAGCCCGCCGTGCCCGCCGCCCTGCGGGAACTGGAGAACGTCGTACTGCTGCCGCACCTTGGCAGCGCCACGGTCTCGACGAGAACCGCGATGGGTATGGCCGTGCTGGACAACCTCGCCGCATTCCTGGACGGCCGGGAGCCACCCGCCCGGGTGGTGTGATCCTCCCTGCGGGATCGTCGGCTGTCCGGGGATGCGGGCGGTCAGGTGTCGGCTGGGTCGCTGAACTGAGAGGCGGTTCGGGCCAGGCGGGTCCAGGTGACCGAGACCGACCGTGCCACCCGTTCGATCGTCTGCAGTCGCCACGGCGCGAGGGCCGCGGCGATTTCGGAGCTTTCCCGAACACACAAGCCAGTCGCCTCGACCAGGTCGGCCGACGGCCGTTCCGACACATCCAGGCTCTGCCACAGCCTGCGCAGCGCCCGCAGTCGCTTGCGCTGCTCGGTGATGCACCGCAGCAGATCCTTGAGCGATTCTCTTTCGTCGTCGGACAGTCCCTTGAACTCGGCACAGGATCGGACGATGCTGGCTCGCCCTTTGGCTGCCGCGTCCAGCTTGTCCAGCGCCGTGCAGGTGTCGACACCGAAGCGCTCGGCGGTGTCCTCCGTCGCGCCATGCCGCGACGGAACTTCTCCGTCGGTGGCTGAGAACCGTTGTACGGTCGCCGTACTGGACGTCACCACGATCACCTCGCTCGCGTGCGCAGATCGCACCGGCGCGAGGCGGCCCGCGTTGGCGCGCTGTAGTCGAGATCCGCGGCATCACCGCCGTGGTGGCGATCATGGTTGCCCGTCGAGATATCTGACGTGAGGGTATGATTAATTCGAGATGAAGTCCAGTCCGAATTGCGGTTGATCACGGTTCGTACCAGGTTGGAGTCGTGATTCTTTGCTTGGTGCCGTGGTGTTTCACCTGTTCGGCGCACTTCACGTTCGGGTGTGAATGTTCGGTCGCGCTCGGTGGTTCCGGCGTGGTCGAATCCTTACGTACGGATGAGCCTCTGCTGGCGGTGCGTCGCTCGCGCTTCGTTGCTACGAGGATTACGTTTACGTACGATTCTTCACGGTGCGGGAGCTCTGCGCCGCGTGTCGAGCGATGGAGTCGGTCAACGTGGATGCAACGCGAGCGCGACTACTCGGCTACCAGTCCGCCGGCGAGGTCGCAGAGTTGCTCGGGGTCACCCCCCGAACTGTGCGTTACTACGAGGAGCAGGGACTTGTCACGCCGGTCCGCACCGACAAAGGCACCCGGTACTACTCGGATTTCGTGGTCCAGCGGCTCGAGGTCTGCGTCCGACTCGCCGCGATCGGCGTCCCCATCAGGACGCTGACCCAGCTCGCCACGATCCGAACGTCGTCGGCGGCCGGCAGCGAGACCAGTCGCAGGCTCACGGCCGTTTTCGCCCAACTGCGCGAGGATCTGCGTGGAATCCTCGCCAATGTCAGGTACCTGCTCAGCGATCTGGAGAAGACCGAGCGGCTCGTGCGCGCCTGCTGGGACTGTCCGTTGCGGCCCAATCGGTTCGACTGTCCGGACTGTCCCTGCGAGAAGCAGATCGACTCGGCGTTCATCCTCCATCTGACCTGGGACGACCATCGTCCGGAGCCAACCGAACCACACTTGGCGAGGGTCGTGCGAATCGCGGCCGGGGCAGTCGTCGACGGCATCGAGCCAGTGGGCCGACACTAGCCCGTCGCTCTTGCCAAAATCGCACCTATCCGTCAGGATTGTTGTGGGCGATGTGACCGAGCTCTCGCCGGCGTCGGAGGAAGCTCGCGTGGTGCCACAACCCGCGAGTCGCCTTCAGTTCACCGCGATCAGGGAATCCCCGGTGGAGAGCGAATCGTGCCACGAATCGAAGCGGCAACATCACGGCTTTCGCCGGTCTTCGACGTGTTGAGCGTGCCGCGCGACTCGCCGGCCGACGTGCTCGGGTTCACCAGTTCGGGTGTCCCTTCGGAGGTCAGGGCATGACACTGCACGAACTCACGATCGGCAACGCGACCATCGGCGGACCGCTGGGCTCGCGCCCCGGCCTGCTGGTCGGAAGCCTCTTCTACGACAAGCATTCCGTCGTCAAGGACGCGTTCGCCGGTGAGTTCGACGAGGAACGCGCCGGTCTGCTGTTGCGCAAGGCATCGACCGCCGCTCAGCGCACCGGTGTACAGATCGCCATCGACGTGATCGCCGCGTCCGCCGAGGCGATCACGAAGTTCCTCCCGTTCGTCGCCGAACACAGCTCGCTGCCGATGATGATCAACGCGAGTGAGGCCGAGGTGCACATCGCCGGATTGGAGATCGCGGCCAAACATGACTTCCTGGACCGTTGCATCTTCGCCTCGCTGAACATGGACACCGAGGACGACGAGTTGGCGGCATTGAAGAAATACCGCCCGGCAGCCGTGATGATCATGGCCAACGACGGTGCCGATCCCACGCCCGAAGGCTGCTGCCAGTTCATCGAGGATTTCTACCTGCCAATGCTGGAGGACATCGGGGTGAGCGCTCCCATCGTCGACCTCGGCACGATGGACCCACCGTCGGTGGGCCTGTGTCTTCGTGGGATCACTGAGGTGCGCGAGCGATTCGGGTTCCCCGCGGGTTGCGCGTTCTCCAACTGCATTTCGCAGTGGACCGGGCTCCGCGAGCTGGGCCGCGAGTACACCAACTACTCACTGGGGGCCGCGCTGATCGCGTGCCGGGCGGCGGGTGGCGACTTCCTGCACTACGGCCTGATCGAGAAGACCACCGCGATCGCGCACATCGCGGGCAGTGCCGAGGTGTTCTACGGCTTCGCCGCGCAGGAACTCGACGGCGCCAAGCTTCCGGCCGGCCATCCACTGCTGAAGATGTTCAAGCTGGGGAGTGACGCGGCCTGATGAACGCGGTCGAACTGTGGCGACGCACGTTGGCCGGTGAACCGGCCGACCAGATTCTCACCGACCTCGGTACTTCGACGGTCACCGGCGTGCGGGGGCCCGGCGCGCCCCGGCTCGCGGAATCGATCGGTTACGTGGGGCATCCGGTGTTGCAGACCTTGCCGCTCGCCGCCACCGACACCGAGATCCTCGGTTCCGATTTCGCCCGGGTCGGCCTGCTCTATGAACCACCGTCGGTGGTCGATGACGTGTTCACCGACCAGTTCGGGGTGGACTGGCTGTGGGCCGAGGGCGCACCCGCGCCGCTGAACCACCCGCTCGAGCACGGTGACTATCTCGCGGCGGCCAAGCATCCGCGGCCGAGCTGGCCCGAGCTGGTTCAGGTGCTGCCAGCCGACCGCCGGGGCACCGCCCGGCAACTGGTCATCGCCGACGCGCCCTGCTCGGGCCTGATCGAGACGTGCTTCGGGCTGCGCAACAGCTGGCAGTTCATGATGGACATCACCGACAACTGGCGGGTGGCCAACGCACTGCTGGACTGGGCATTGGAATCGGTGGCCACGGGCTACGAGCGCATGCTCCGCGCGCTGCCCGAGCAACCGGACGTCCTGCTATACGGTGACGATTACGGATACCAGAGCGGGATGTTTCTGTCCGATGAGGACTTTCGCACCTTCGTGCGGCCCCGGCTGCGAACCCTGTTCTCCCGGATCAGGAAGGCCACCTCGGCCGCGATCTGTTTCCACTGCTGCGGTGCGGTCTCGGCGATCCTGTCCGATCTCGCCGACCTCGGTGTGGAACTGGTCAACCTCCAGTACGACGCCAAGGGCATGGCACTGAACTCGGTGCGCGCCGCGTTGCCGCGCTCGATGGTGCTGCACGGCTACACCGATCTGCGGGCGCTGGGGGTCGCACTCGCGCAGGGCGACCGGGGTTCGGTCGCGCGGCTCACCGACGAATTGGTCCGCTCGGCGCCGGTCATCGCGGCACCGGTGGACAGCCTGGCCACGGAGGCGGAGCTGACGGCCTCGGCGCGGGCGGCCCGGTTCCTGCACGCGCTTTCCCCTGAGGACATCGACCAACTGCGCCGGTTCGGTGCCGTGCGCAGCGTGTTGGACCACGCCGCCGAGGTGGCGGGGAACGGTTCGGATCAGCCCGCGGGGACAGCACCGACGGTGGCGAAACTACCTAGGTGACCGCGGTATTTCCACGGCTGGCTCGGTAACGGTGCCGACCAGTTTCGCAATGAAGGAAGGTAGATCGATGCCCGACAAAATGACCAGCCGGGAGCGAATTTTCGCGGCCCTGACCATGTCGGGCCTGCCGGACCAGGTACCGGTCGTGCCCTTGTTGATGACCCGTGGCATCCGTGAGGGTGGCATGACGGTCGACAAGGCGCTGCTGGACGGCGAGGCCCAGGCGCACGCCAAGATGAAGGCCGTCGACAAGTTCGGCGGCGATGTGATGATCGTCGGCACCGACCTGTTCACCCCGGTGGAGTGCGTGCCCGGCTGCGAACTCGACTACCTCCCCTATGCCCAGCCGTCACTGGTGAAGCACCCGACGCCCGACAAGGAGTCGTTCTACCGATTCAAGGAACAGTACGAGAAGACCGGTTTCAACAACGACTGGGGCCGGATGGCGCCCCTGCGCAAGGAAGCCGAAACATACGTCAAGGCGGGCAAGAAAGACACCTACGCCATGGTGACGCCGGTCGGCGGCCCGATCACCACGGCCCAGTTGATGACCGGGTCGAGTGAGTTCCTCGGTTACATCGCCGACGATCCCGACTACGCCAAGGAAGTCACCGAACTCGCGCTGGACATCGTCAAGAACGTCTGCCGGAACATGTATGAAGCGGGCATGGACGCCTGCAACATCCTCGACCCGTTCAACTCCAGCGACATCCTTCCGCCGGAGGTCTACCGCGAGTTCGGCCTGCCCTTCCAGAAGCGGCTCTTCGCCTACATCAAGGAGGAACTCGGCGCACCCGCGTTCACCCACACCTGTACGTTCACTCAGCCGATCTGGCGCGACATCGCCGACAACGGCTGCCTGAACTTCAACGGCGACATGTACCCGGGCATGGATCACGCCAAGCGCGTGATCGGCGGCGAGATCTCGCTGATGGGCACGCTGAGTCCGTTCTCGACGCTGATGCACGGCAGCCCCGAGGACGTCGCCAACGAGGTGAAGAAGCTGGCGGCGGAGGTCGGCTACAACGGCGGCTTCGTCTGCATGCCGGGCTGCGACATCGACTGGACGGTGCCGGAGGAGAACCTGCACGCCTTGATGGACACGTGCGCTTCCATCAAGTACCCGATGGACATCCAGTCGCTGGGCAACCTGTCCAATGTGTACCTTCCCGGCCACCCGAAGCACCCGGGCACCCGCGCGAACACCACCGAGGGAGATGAGAGCGTCGCCGCGGGGAAGGCCCGCATCGCCGCACCCGAGGGCAGTAAGGAAGAAGTCAACGAGAAGCTCGTCGAGGCGATCATGGACTACGACGGCGACAAGGCCATCGAGTGGACCAAGGTCGGCCTCGAACGGGGCATGAGCGCGCAGGAGATCGTGTTCGACGGCCTGTCGCTGGGCATGAAGATCGTCGGCGACATGTACGAGCGCAACGAGCGATTCGTGACCGACATGCTCAAGGCGGCCAAGACGATGGACAAGGCCATGCCGGTCCTCACCCCCATCCTGGAGTCCTCTGGCTCCGCCGAAGGCCCGACCGGGGCCGTCGTGGTCGGACTCGTCCGCGGCAACACCCAGGACATCGGCAAGAACCTCGTCTGCCTGATGCTCAAAGCCAATGGCTTCAAGGTGATCGACCTCGGCAAGAACGTGAAGCCGGAGCAGTTCGTCGCCGCGGCAGAGGAGAACGACGCCGTCGCGATCGGCATGTCGGTGATGACCAACTCCTCGGCCGTGTACGTCGAGAAGACCGTCGACCTGCTGGCCAAGCAGGGCAAGGGCGGCAAGTACCTCCTGATGACCGGTGGGGCCGCGATCAACAGGGTCAACGCCGAGGCGATGGGCACGCAGTACGGATCCGACGCCAACGCCGCGGTCGCGCTGGTGAAGGACCACGTCACCGGCGCCGCCGCCTGAGCAGGGATTCCAGATCCGGGAAGGGGACGGCGATGCCGCGCTACGACTTCCGCTGTGTCGAGTGCGCCGGAGAACGCGAGGCGCTGGTTCCGTTCGACCAGGCCGACTCGCTCGAGTTGGTCTGCCTCGACTGTGGCGGGGACATGACCCGCGCCATGACCAGGTCGTTCGCCATCGCGACGAGAACAGCGCGGCGCGCGACGCCGTCCCCGACCGGTACCGGGCAACGGAGGGGGCGCACCTGCTCCGACGGCGCGGTGAAACTCACCAGACCCAACCCGCTCTCGGGTGCGCTGCCGAGCAAGACCGACCATCAGGAGGGCTGAGCGAATCCATGTACACCTATCCCCTTCGGGTCGTGCGACGTCGGCAGGAGACCGAGGACGCGGTGAGTCTGTGGCTCGAGGTGCCGGGCGACCTGCGCACCACGTTCGCCTACCGGACCGGCCAGTTCATCACCATCGAGCAGGACATCGCGGGTGAGACCATTGCAAGGCAGTACTCGCTGGCCTCCGTACCCGGCCTTGACGAGTTGCTGCACATCGCGGTCAAGAAGATCCCGGGCGGACGGATGTCGGGCTGGCTGGTCGACACGGTCACCGAACGCGACGTCCTGGAGGCCGGCGCTCCGCGCGGCAGGCTCTATGTGGCTGCCGAAGCGCCGCGGCAGTTCGTCCTGCTCGCTGCCGGAAGCGGCATCGTCCCGTTGCGGGCGATCGCGAGACATGCGTTGAGCCAGGACATCGGGCACCAGGTGGTTCTCGGCTACGGAAATCGCTTCGCCGACGCGATCATGCTGCGCGCGGAGGTCGACGACCTCGCCACCGACGGCGCTGCGGTGGAGCACGTCCTGAGCAGGCCGCCCGAGGACTGGACAGGGGGCAGGGGCCGCGTCGACGCGGGCTATCTCGCCCAACGCTGGCCCGAATGGACAGATTCGGCGCTGCCCGTGTCGGCCTATCTGTGCGGCCCCGACGAGTTCATGGACAACGCGGAGAAGTTCTTGCTCGATCGCGGCGTCGACCTCAACGACATCCGCAAGGAGAGCTTCGACCTCGTGCTCAACGACGAGGACGAGCCGGACCTGGTGGTACCGGAAGAACCCGCCGATGACGACGCAGGGCCGTGCGCGCTGCTCACGGCAGTGCACCTCGGTGAGGAGATCGAGGTGACCCCTGAGCCGGACGAGCCGCTGCTCAGCGCGCTGCTGCGGGTCAGCGAGGATGTGCCCTTCTCCTGCCAGGAAGGCACCTGCGCGTCCTGCATCGTCAAGCTCACCGAGGGCCAGGTCGGAGTTCGCCCCGGGGTGCTGCAGACACTGCGGCCGGCCGATCTTGAAGAAGGCCTGATCCTGGCCTGCTTGTCCAGAGCGCGAACACAATCCGTTCGCATCGATTTCGACAACGTGTAGCACGGGACAACACTGTCCGATCCGGACTGCATGCCGGCGGCAACGACGCCGCTGAAGGAGGAACCCATGACCTCAGCAACCGAGTCCGTCGTGCTGGTCGACGCCGCCTTGGCCACGATGAACGATGCCACCGATCTGACCCACCGCCGGGACGACGCTGTGTACGGCCTCGTGCGCGACGCGGCGCTGGTCGTGTCGGCCGGCCGAATCGTCTGGCTCGGCGAACGGACCGACCTGCCAACGGAATACCGCGACGCCGAGTGTTCTTCCCTGGGCGGAGGACTGGTGACACCCGGACTGGTCGAGTGCCACGCGCAGGTCATGTTCGCCGATGCCGGCCAGATGGGGCGTCCTCGCCTGGCCGAATTGGACGGCGCGGTGCACACGATCGCGGAGCACACCAGGAACAGCAGCGACGACGAACTGCTCGCGGCTGCTCGCAGACATGCCTGGTGGTTCATCAGGCAGGGCGTGACCACGCTGGAACTCAAGACCGGCTACGGTCTGGATTCCGACGGCGAACTGCGGTTGCTGCGGCTTGCCGCGGCGCTGCGAGCCGAATTGCCGATCCGCACCCGGACGACGCTGCTGGCCGGACACGTCTACCCGCCCGGCGTCGATCACGAGGACTACGTCATCCGGATCTGTGACGAGCTGCTGCCTGCCGCGATCGATCAGGGCGGTTTCGACAGCGTCGAGGTCTACTGCGAGGAAACCGCGGGCATCACTATGGAGGACGCCAGCACCATCCTGGAAACCGTCTACCGCCGAAAGATCCCCACCAGGGTCGCCGCCGATCAGCTCAGCGACAGCGCCGGTGGCGCACTCGCCCCCGCGTTCTACGCCAAGCTCGCCGCCCACCTCAACTACACCGACGACATCGCCGTGAAGGCGATGGGCAACGCCGGCACGGTGGCGGTGCTGGTTCCCGCGGCCAGCCTCGAACTCGGCGAGGCCGCCCCCCTTCCGCCCATCGCGATGCTGCGTGAACACCATGTGCCGCTCGCCGTCGCCACCGGCTCGAACCCTGTCGACGCACCGCTGAGCGATCTGCGCGCCGCTGCGCATCTGGGCTGCGCGCTCTACGGCCTGAGCCCGGCGGAATCGTTGCACGGCATCACCTCGGTCGCGGCTCGCGCGCTGGGCGTGGAGGACTCGGCCGGTGTGCTCGGCCCGGGCCGGCCGGCCGACCTGATCGTCTGGGACGCCGAGCATCCCGAAGACCTCGTTCGCTGGCTCGGCGCGCCGATCTGCCGACAGGTATGGGCAGCGGGCGTTCCGGTCGACCTCGGCGGCGGCTCTGACCAGTGAGCGCGACCACCTCGCCCCGGCAGTCGCCTCGCCTGCCGCCCGCCCGGTACGGGCTGCCGGCGGTGCTGGCGGCGGCGATGCTTGCCATCGCCGGTCTGTCCGGTGCCCACGCCGTGCTGTTCCCGGAAGGGATCGCGCTTGCCTTCGGGGTCTGGGTGATGCGCCGTCCGCAATGGTGCGAGTCCCGGTCTCGGTTGGCGCTCGCGCCCGTGCTGTGCGGGGCGGGTGGCCTGGCCGCGGCCGATCTCGCCCGCAACCGCCTGACCGCCGAACTGCTGGCGCTCGCCGTGGCCGGTGTGGTGTTGTTCCTGCTGCCCGCCCGGATCGGACCCGCGCTCTCGGCCGCCGTGCTGCCCGCGGTGTTTCAGGTGCACAGCTGGGTCTATCCGGTGTCGGTACTGGCCATCGCGCTGGTCGTGGCGGTCGGCTCGCCTGCCGTGTAACCGGACCAGCGGCAGCCGCCCGATCACGTTCGCTGGCCGGGACGTCGATTCCTGGCCTGCCTGGTGATCTGCGCCGGTTGGCTGGCCGTGGTGGCCCTCACTCGGCTCCCCCTGGTCGCCGCCGCCCCGCCGTTGCTGGTGTCGGCGCTGGAACTGATGGTGGGCAAGCGGGTGGCCACCGGCGAGACGATCGCTCGCGGGGTGCTGATCGTATCGGCCTGGGCGATCGGTGCGTTCGCGGCCTGGCGAGTGCATCCCGAGGTGCTGGCCGGCGGCCTTGCGGTGGCCCTGGCGTCGGCGCTGCTGTGGTTCGCGCGCACGGCGCACGCCCCCGTCCTGGCCATGGCTCTCGTCCCGGAGGTCGCCGGTCCACCCGCCACCTGGGCCGCGCTGGGACTCGGCGCGCTGGCGCTCGTGCTCGCCGTTGCCGTGCTGTACCTGTTCGCCGTCGTCGTGACCGGCGCGCGGCCGACATCGTCCCGGGAGTGACTGACTCCGGCATCTGGCTTCTGTTCTCGCGTGCGAGGAGCAGCATGGGAACCAGCAATCCCACTCGTGAACGTATTCTCACCCTGGCCTGCCCCGATGGGCCCGGAATTGTCTTCTCGGTCGCCAAGTTCCTGGTCGAGCAAGGCTGCAACATCGTGCAGAACCAGCAATTCGACGATCGTGAGACGGGAACGTTCTTCATGCGCGTCCAGTTCACGGTGTCCGATCAGGACGAAGGAGATCTCGATGAGGTGCGCGCCGCCTTCGGGCCGATCGCCGTTGCTCACCGGATGAACTGGCGCATGGTCGACGCCGAGGCGAAGCAACGGGTGCTGATCATGGTCAGCAAGTTCGGTCACTGCCTCAACGACCTGTTGTTCCGCACGAGCATCGGGGCGCTGAACATCGACGTCGTCTCGGTGGTGTCCAATCACGACACGTTCGCGAATCTCGTGGACGGATACGCCATCCCGTTCCGGCGAATCCCGGTCACCAGGGACACCAAGTCGGCGGCCGAGGCCGAACTGCTCGACGTGGTCCGCGAGCTCAAGGTCGACCTGGTCGTCCTCGCGCGCTACATGCAGGTGCTCTCCGACGACCTGTGCAAACAGCTCGACGGCTGGGCGATCAACATCCACCACTCGATGCTGCCCAGTTTCAAAGGGGCACGGCCCTACCATCAGGCACACGCCCGCGGCGTGAAGATCATCGGCGCTACCGCGCACTACGTCACCGCCGACCTGGACGAAGGGCCGATCATCGAGCAGGAGGTCGCCAGGGTCGACCACGCCATGGGGGCCGATGAGGTCACCGCGCTGGGGCGGGACGTGGAGTGCCAGGCTTTGGCACGAGCGGTGCGCTGGCATACCGAGAACCGGGTGCTGCTCAACGGTGACCGGACGGTGGTCCTGCACTGAACGTCCCAACCGGACCGATCACCCGCACCGCGGACGCGTCCCCGGTGTGGGTGATCGGCATCGGCGCCGACGGCTGGGACGGGCTTTCCGAGGCAGCCAGGGCCACGCTGTGCGCGGCCGAGCTGGTGATCGGCAGCAACCGCCAGCTCGACATGGTGCGCGCCCACCTGAGCGCGCAGTACCGCACCCTGCCCTCGCCGCTGCTGCCTGCGCTGTCCGAACTGCTTGCCCGGCATCGTGCGCGCAAGCTGTGCGTACTCGCCAGCGGCGATCCGTCGTGGTTCGGCATCGGAGCGACGTTGGTGCGGTTGCTCGGCGACGAAGCGGTGCACATCGTGCCCGCGGTCTCCTCCATCAGCCTCGCGTGCGCGCGGCTGGGCTGGGCGGTGGAGGAGACGTCGGTGATCAGTGCGGTCGGCAGGCCGCTGAGCAGACTGGGCCGGGAGATCCAGCCCGGTCGCAGGCTGCTGGTGCTGGTCGCGGAACCGACCGCGTCGACATCGGTGGCCCAACTGCTGCGTGCGCGCGGCTTCGGGCCGAGCCTGATGGTGCTGCTCGAACGGCTCGGCTCCGCTACCGAGCGCGCGGTCGCAACGACAGCAACCGACTTCCCGGACGATGCACACGACCGGCTGGCCATCGTCGCGGTGGACTGCCGGGCCGAGCCGACGACGCGCCCACTGTCCATTGTGCCTGGACTTCCGGACGATGCCTACGACACCGACGGCCAGCTCACCAAGCGGGAGGTTCGGG
>DASYBO010000274.1:0-14171 GCA_036500685.1 Pseudonocardiaceae bacterium
AAGCCGCGTGTGTGCTGGGCGAACGGGCCGCCGTGGACATGTAGCAGCACCGGATGCGGGCCGGGCCCGTCCGGCAGGACCACGAAACCGTGCACCGGGTAGCCGTCCGGCGCGGTGGTGTCGATCTCCACCAACCGACACGGCCCACTGGCCCGAAGTTCCGCGCCGACGTCGGTGAGCACGGTGGGGTCGGCTCCGTCGAGCAGCACGACCTCGCCGGGATTATCCACAGTGGACACCACGGCCGCGATCCTGCCGCCGTGCGCGGCGAAGGCGTTGACGACACCGTCGTCACCGGCCAGCACCGGCAGTTCGGCCAGCGGGACCGCATCGGCGTCCAGCGGCACCGCGACCAGTCGCACCGTGCCGCGATGGGCGACGGTGACCAGCACCCGGCCCTGGTGCACGACCGGCGTTCGGCCGGTCGCGTCGACGTCCACCGTTTCCTCGTCGGTGAGTCTGCGCGCGGTACCCGGCGCGGCCAGGTTCAGTGGCAGCGCCCAGAGTCCGTCGTTGCACGGCTCGTCCTGGTAGCGCTGGAACGCGGCGCTGACGAACAGGATCGTGCCGTCCTCGGTGACCGTGAGCGCGCGGGTCGTACCGGGACAGTGCGCGAGCAGGATCGCGTCGCCGCCATCGGCCGGGATCGCGCAGATGTCGCTGAGCTGGGTCTCGCGCGCGCCGAGGTCGCGCGGAGTGCTCAGGACGATGTGCGTGCCGTCCGGGATCCAGGCAGGCTGCTGCACCTCGCAGCGCCCGTCGGTCAGCTCGACCGGGGCGTCCTCGGTGCCCGCGTCGACAACGAACAGCCTGCGCCGCCGGTCGCCGATGAACCCGACGTCGTCGGCCCGATAGTCCAGCCGGGTGATCAACCGGGGTGCCTCGGCCTCCGGTTTGGGTTCCTCGCCATAGCGATCGGGTTCGGGAACGCGCGCGATGAAGGCGATCCGCCGCGAATCCGGTGCGAACACAGGCTCGGTGACACCCAGCGGCAGGTCCGTGAGCCTGCGCGGTTCGCCACCGCGCGCGGGCGACACGTAGAGCTGCGCTGTGCCGCCGTCGTCGGCGCGCAGGAACGCGACCAGGCTCCCGTCCGGGGAGATCACCGGGCAGGTGTCCCGCTCGCCCCAGGTCCACCGGGTCTGCCCGCTGCCGTCGGTGGCGATCCGCCAAATCGAACCGGTATAGCGGTTGGTCACCGGGTCCGGTGTCCGCAGCGCGGTGAGCAGCAGATCGCCGTGCAGGGCGGGGATACCGGGCACCTGGACGAGCGCAAGATCCTCTGGACGCACCTTCGCCACCATACCCGAGCGCGGTGTACAGAACGGCTGGTCAGTTGATGTTCGGTCGCCGCGTTTCGTGCCACGTCTTCACCAAGCTGGCCACCACTGTGATCGCCAGTACCCCGACAACCACCCCGAGCGAAATACCGGTTCCGATGACCGGAACATCGACGGGTTGATCGCCCGGCACGAACGGCAGCGAATCGGTGTGCAGCACTTCCAGGATCAGCTTGGCGCCAATGAACAACAGCAGCACGGCGAGGCCGAGCGGCAGGTAGACCAGTTTGTCCAACAGGCCGCCGATCAGGAAATAGAGCTGGCGCAGGCCCATCAGGGCGAAGGCGTTCACCGCGAACACCAGGAACGGTTGCTGAGTGAGGCCGAAGACGGCCGGGATCGAGTCGAGCGCGAAGAGCAGGTCGGTGGTGCCGATCGCGAGGATCACCACCAACATCGGGGTGACCGCGCGTTTGCCGCTCTCCCGCACGAACGAACGGGCGCCGCGGTAGTCGTTGGTCACCGGGACGATCTTGCGCAGCCAGCGCAGCACCACGTTCTCCGAGTAGCCCTCGTCCTCGGGTTTGTCGTAGCCGCGCACCAGCCGATAGGCGGTGAAGATCAGGAACGCGCCGAACACGTAGAAGATCGCGAAGAACTTGGAGATGACCAGGCTGCCGGCCATGATCAGCACGCTGCGCAGCACCAACGCGACCACGATGCCGATCAGCAGCACCCGGTGCTGGTGGATGGCGGGCACCTTGAACGCGGTCATGATCACCAGGAACACGAACAGGTTGTCCACCGACAGCGAGTACTCGGTGAGGTAGCCGGAGAAGAACTCGCCAGCGAACTTGCCCCCGGCGAAAACCCACACCAGCAGGCCGAACACGACCGCGCAGGCCACGTAGAGGGTCACCCAGCGGCCGGCTTCCCAGGGGGTCACCTTGTGCGGTTTGCGGTCGACGATGACGAGGTCCAGCGCCAGCAGGGCGACCAGCCCGAAAGTGGTGGCCAACCAAGCCCACACTGGCACGTTCAACATCAAGCCGACCTCCGGATCTGGGCACACGCCGCCATCCGGAGGTCTCTTCCGCCAGCACCGGGCCGACCGACGGCACCGGGAGCGCCAGGACGCTCCGTGTTGACGACACCGCCGCGAAGGAATACTCCCCTCCACGCTCTGCCGCCATTCTTACCCATAGCTCACTTCACCCGCTCGGCGGCCCATCCGCTGAGAGATTCTCAGCATCGATCACATACTGTCGACCTTGTGCCCCGATCACGCCTCAGTAGAGGCTTGTTCGCGCTGTGCGTTCTCGTGCTCATCGGCGCCGCCATCGGCGTCGCGGTAGCGGTGCACAACTCGACCAGGCCCGCCGCCGTGCGCACCCAGAACCTGCTGCTCCCTGTCCTGGACGGCCCCGCCCACGACCAGCGGATCACCATCGACGCGACGGTCTACTACCCGGCGACAACGCCGGCTCCCGCCATTCTCGTCTCTCCCGGTTTCGGCGGCACCAAGGATTCGCTGGTGACCGACGCCACCGAGTTCGCGCAACGCGGCTTCGTGGTACTCGCGTACACGCCGCGTGGTTTCGGTCACAGCACCGGCCAGATCGCGCTGAACTCGCCCGACTACGAGGTCGCCGACGCCAAGCAACTGATCGACTGGCTCGGCCACGACCCCGCCGTCCTGTCCGACGGCCCCGACGACCCGCGCGTCGGCGTCACCGGCGGCTCCTATGGCGGCGCGCTGTCCCTGATGCTGGCCGGCAGCGACAAGCGGGTGGACGCGATCGCGCCGGTCATCACCTACAACGACTTGTCGCAGGCGCTGATCCCGAACGCCGCGAGCAGCACCGCGCTCAGCGCCACTACTCCTGCTGCCGGCGCGTTCGCGCCCGACGGCGTTTTCAAGAAATCCTGGGCCAGCCTGTTCTTCGCCGAGGGCCTCAGTGGCGGATCGAGCGTGTGCGGGCGGTTCATCCCGCAGGTCTGCCAGGCCTACCAGGAACTCGCCGCGACCGGCGTGGCCAGCCAGCAGACCGTCGATCTGCTGCGCGCCGACTCCCCGGTGAGCGTCACGCACAACATCACCGTGCCGACCCTGCTGGTGCAGGGCGAACAGGACACCCTGTTCGGTCTCGACCAGGCCGACGCGAACGCGCGGCAGATCACCGCGGCAGGCGGACAGGTCAAGGTCATCTGGTACGACGGTGGGCACGACGGCGCCCAGCCCGACGCCGACCTCCGCGCGGAGATCGGCCAGTTCTTCAGCTACCGCCTGCTGCACCAGGGTTCCGATCCCGGCACCAACTTCGAGTACGCGGTGCAGGGCGCGTTCACCTCGCAAGGCGAACCCTCGGTGCGCACGGTCACCGCGGCCGACTACCCGGGCCTCACCACCGCCGGCACCCAGCGCCAGGACCTGAAGCTGTCCGGCCCGCCCGCGACCATCGTGAACCCGCCCGGCGGATCGCCTGCGGCGATGAGCAGCCTGCCCGGAATCGGCGCAGGCCTCGGACCCGCCGCGAGCCGCTTGACCACGGACATCCCCGGCGAATTCGCCGCGTTCAACACCGCACCCCTGAGCAGCCAGGTACTGGTCGCTGGTTCGTCCACGATCACGCTGAACGTGAACGGGCCGCCCGGCGGCGCGGTGCTGTTCGCGAAGCTCTATGACGTCGCACCCGCCGGCGCGCGAACACTGCCGGGAGCCGGCGTCGCGCCGATCCGGATCGCGTCGCTGCCCGCGCGGGTCACCGTGACCCTGCCCGGCATCGTGCAACCCGTGCAGTCCGGCCATCACCTCGAACTCGTGGTGTCCACAACGGACTCAAGCTATGCCAATCAGACGCAGCCCGGCGCTTACCAGATCTCCCTTGCCGGCAACACCCTCGCCGTTCCGGTGGTCCCCGGCAGCACCAGCACGACCCCGCTGCCGGTCGGCCAGCTGATCGCCATCGGCGTCGTGCTGCTGCTGGTCGTCATCGCCGCGATCGTGGTGTGGCTGCGCCGCAGACGTGGCGTCGACTTCGATCCCGAACTGGCCGACGTGCCGCTTGCCATGTCCGAGCTGAGCAAGTCCTATCCCGGCGGCGTAGTGGCGGTCGACCAGCTCAGCTTCCGGGTCGAACACGGTCAGGTCGTCGGCCTGCTCGGCCCCAACGGCGCCGGCAAGACCACCGCGCTGCGCATGATGATGGGCCTCGTGCAGCCCACCGGCGGCGAGATCAGGGTGTTCGGCCAACGAATCCGACCGGGCGCCGCGGTGCTGTCCCGGATCGGTTCCTTCGTCGAGGGATCCGGTTTCCTGCCGCACCTGTCCGGCACCGCCAACCTGCACCTGTACTGGCAGGCGACCGGTCGCCCGATGGACGAGGCCCGGTTCGAGGAAGCCCTGGCCATCGCAGGCCTCGGCGACGCGGTCGCGCGCAAGGTCGGCACGTACAGCCAGGGCATGCGGCAGCGCCTTGCCATCGCCCAGTCCATGCTCGGCCTGCCGGACCTGCTGGTACTCGACGAACCCACCAACGGCCTCGACCCGCCGCAGATTCGCGACATGCGCGACGTGCTGCGCCGCTACGCGGCGGCCGGGCGGACCGTGCTGGTCTCCTCGCACCTGCTCACCGAGGTCGAGCAGACCTGCACGCACGTCGTGGTCATGCACCACGGCCGACTGGTCGCCGCGGGTGAGGTCGGCGACATCGTCACCGGCAACGGCGAGACCGCGTTCACCGTCGACGACGCCGACAATGCGCGTCGCGTGCTGGCCGACCTCGCTGGCGTCAAACTGCTCGACGCGTCCGAGGACAAGCCGGATGCCGTCTACGCACACCTCAACGGCACGCCGAGGGCAGAAGCCGTGACCGCGCTGGTCAACGCCGGCGTCGCGGTCGACCAGGTCGGTCCGCGCGGCCGGCTGGAAGACGTGTTCCTGCAACTGGTCGGCGGCGGGGAGAACTGATGAGCACTGTCATGGACTCCGCCAACGGCTACCAGGCCGGGCGCACCATGCCCATCCGGGTCGAACTGCGTCGTCAGATCCGCCGCAGGCGCACCCAGCTGAGCCTGGGCTTCCTGGCCATCCTGCCGTTCCTGCTGCTGATCGCGTTCAAGGTCGGCAACGGGTCGAGCAACCGCAACTCCGGCCAACTGGTCGACCTGGCCACCAGCAGCGGCACCAACTTCACCGTGTTCGCGCTGTTCGCGTCGGCGGGCTTTCTGCTGATCGTGGTGATCGCGCTGTTCTTCGGCGACACCGTCGCCAGCGAGGCATCCTGGTCCAGCCTGAAATACCTGCTGGCCATCCCCGTTCCGCGCGGGCGACTGTTGCGGCAGAAGGCGATCGTGTCCGGACTGCTGTCCCTGGCCGGCCTGATCATCCTGCCCGCCATCTCGCTGATCGTCGGCATCATCGCCTACGGCACCGGCGACATGGTCAGCCCGACCGGCGAAGCCCTGCCCTTCGGCCTCGCCATCGGCCGGATCGCGTTGGCCGTGCTGTACCTGGTGCTGCAACTGATCTGGGTCGCAGGCCTCGCCCTGCTGCTCTCGGTGTCCACCAACGCTCCGCTGGGCGCGGTCGGTGGCGCCGTGCTCGCGTCGATCCTGTCCGAGATCCTCGACTCCATCACCGCCCTCGGCGGCCTGCGCGAATACCTGCCGACGCACTTCGCCTTCTCCTGGGCCGACCTGCTGAGCACCAACATCGACTGGGGCGACATGGCGCGCGGCGTGCTGTCCGCGCTGATCTACGGCGTCATCTTCTTCGCCTTCGCCGCGCGACGCTTCGCCCGCAAGGACATCACGTCGTAGGAGGTCAATACCCGTTCGGGCCCAAGCCGAGGATTTCCTCGATTTCGTCCTTGGTAGTCGGCTTGCCGCCCCGACGGTTATCCGCCGGGGCCGGTTTGGACGATCGAGTTATTTCACGCCTGCCGCGTCCATGCCGCGTAGTTCCTTCTTCAGGTCGTGGATCTCGTCGCGCAGCCGCGCGGCCAGTTCGAACTGGAGTTCGCGGGCGGCGTTCATCATCTGGTCGGTGAGTTGCTGGACGAGGTCGGCCAGGTCGGCGCGGGCCATGCCCTTGGTGTCCTTGTCGATCACACCGGAGCTGCGGCTGGCGCGGCCGGGTTCGGTGTTGGCGCGCTTGCCTCGGGAGGCGTTGCGGCCGGAGCCACCGACCGGGACCTCCTGGTCGGAGTCCTCGGCCTCGGCGTAGACGCGGTCGAGGATGTCGGCGATCTTCTTGCGCAGCGGCTGCGGGTCGAGGCCGCGTTCCTTGTTGTACTCCTCCTGCTTCTCCCGCCGACGGTTCGTCTCGTCGATGGCGTGCCGCATGGAGTCCGTGATCTTGTCGGCGTACATGTGCACCTGGCCGGACACGTTGCGGGCGGCGCGGCCGATGGTCTGGATCAGCGAGGTGCCGCTGCGCAGGAAGCCCTCCTTGTCGGCGTCCAAAATGGACACCAGGGAGACCTCGGGCAGGTCCAGGCCTTCGCGGAGCAGGTTGATGCCGACCAGCACATCGAACTCGCCCAACCGCAGCTGGCGCAGCAGCTCGACCCTGCGCAGCGTGTCCACCTCGGAGTGCAGGTAGCGCACCCGGATGCCCAGCTCCAGCAGGTAGTCGGTGAGGTCCTCGGACATCTTCTTGGTCAGGGTGGTGACCAGCACGCGCTCGTCACGCTCGGCGCGGACGCGGATCTCGTGCACGAGATCGTCGATCTGGCCCTCGGTCGGCTTGATCACGACCTCCGGGTCGAGCAGGCCGGTCGGCCGGATGACCTGTTCGACGAACTCGCCGCCGGTCTGGCCCATCTCGTACGGGCCTGGCGTCGCCGACAGGTATACCGTCTGGCCGATCCGGTCGCCGAACTCCTCCCAGGTCAGCGGCCGGTTGTCCAACGCGCTGGGCAGCCGGAACCCGTGCTCGACCAGGGTGCGCTTGCGCGAGGCGTCGCCCTCGTACATGCCGCCGATCTGCGGCACCGTCACGTGTGACTCGTCGATGACCAGCAGGAAGTCGTCCGGGAAGTAGTCGATCAAGGTCGCGGGAGCGGTGCCGGCGCCGCGGTCGTCGATGTGCCGCGAGTAGTTCTCGATACCGGAGCAGAAGCCGACCTGGCGCATCATCTCGACGTCGTAGGCGGTGCGCATGCGCAGCCGCTGCGCCTCGAGCAGCTTGCCCTGCTTCTCGAACGTGGCCAGCTGCTGCTCCAGTTCGCCCTCGATGCCGCGAATGGCCCGCTCCATCCGCTCCGGGCCGGCCACGTAGTGGGTGGCCGGGAAGATCCGCAGCGACTCGCACTCGCGGACGACCTCACCGGTGAGCGGGTGCAGGTAGTAGAGAGCCTCGATCTCGTCACCGAACAGCTCCACCCGCACGGCCAGTTCCTCGTACGCGGGAATGACCTCGACCGTGTCGCCGCGCACCCGGAAGGTGCCTCGGCTGAACGCGATGTCGTTGCGGGTGTACTGGATGTCGACCAGGGCGCGCAGCAGCAGGTCGCGGTCGACCTGGCCGCCGACCTCCAGCTCGATCGAACGGTCCAAATAGGACTGCGGAGTGCCGAGGCCGTAGATGCAGGACACCGAGGCGACCACGATCACGTCCCGCCGGGAGAGCAGGCTCATGGTGGCCGAGTGGCGCAGCCGCTCGACGTCGTCGTTGACCGAGGAGTCCTTCTCGATGTAGGTGTCGGTCTGCGGGACGTAGGCCTCGGGCTGGTAGTAGTCGTAGTAGCTGACGAAGTACTCGACCGCGTTGTTCGGGAAGAACCCGCGCAGTTCGTTGGCCAGCTGGGCGGCCAGCGTCTTGTTCGGCGCCATCACCAGCGTGGGGCGCTGCACCTTCTCGATCAGCCAGGCCGTGGTGGCGGACTTGCCGGTACCGGTGGCGCCCAGCAGCACCACGTCCTTCTCCCCCGCCCTGATCCGCTTTTCCAGCTCGGTGATGGCCGCGGGCTGGTCGCCGGAGGGCTGGTAGTCCGCGACCACGCGGAACTCGCCGTCGGTGCGCGGGATGTCGCCGATCGGCCGGAACTCGGAGTGTGCGGTAACGGGGTACTCAGTCGCGAATGCCACGTATTTCAGAGTACGACCGTCCACCGACAAACCGGCGGGTGCGGGCGGTCGTGCGCACTCCGTATTCGCCAGGTCGCGGGGCGCCCTCGACGCCGCAGCGATCTTCATTCTTTAGGGTGACATCCATTCGGTGGATCGGACCGCGACCGATTCGCGGGCAGGATGGCGACATGACAGCCGATCCGTTTCTGCTGCCACAGCGTAGGGCCGCACAGGCGCCGGATGCCGTTGACGTGCACCCGCCCAAGGTCGAGTACTTCGACGTGCCGGCGATGACCAACACCGACAACAAGGGCTTCGTGCGCGCGGTCGACGAGTACAGCGTCGAGCCGTTCGGGCTGTACATGGCGCGCCCCGTCCCGGGCCGGCCGAAGGTCGAGTACCTCGAATCGTGGCTGCTACCCGACCTTGGCCTGCGGATCAGCGACTGGCACTTCACCAAGGGCAACGAACGGGACCAGGATTTCTACCTCGACGTCGCGCGGATCGAACCCGGCCCAGACGTGTGGCGGGTGACCGATCTGTATCTGGACATCGTGCTGCGCACGAGGCGTGATTTCGAGGTGCTGGACACCGACGAACTGCTCGCCGCCATGGCCGCGGGCCTGATCGACCGGTACCGCGCGCAGGAGGCGTTGGAAACCACCTATCGGAGTGTCGATGCGCTGGCGAGCCACGGCAACGATCTCGCCCGCTGGCTCGATGACCTGGGCATTAAGCTCAGCTGGCGGCGCAAGTAGCCCGCACTAGCGGATGGCGGGGCCGATCACAACAGCCATTCGATCACTCCTCGTTCACACGTTAATTCGGTATGAAGTCGTACCCAACTCGTGATGTAACGAATCGACCCCGCACATCACCAGCCGCACACGCACGGCTACTCTCGGGCTGGTGGGAACGGTCATCACACCCCAGCTGGTTGACATCGTCGACACCTTTACGGCTGAGCGGAGCTACTCATCCGGTATGTCTCATCGGCTGACCTTCTGTCAGGTCGAGTCGTGGGGACTGCGGATGGAGTACGCGACTCCGGATGACCCGTTCATGGACAGCGAGGTCACCTGGCTGCTGCCCTCGGTCGGCCTGCGCCTGACCCACAAACGCCCCCGCTCGCGGCACGCGCGCACAGGTCCGAGCAGCTTGACCGCCGTTCGGATCCAGCACGACAGCCGCGCCTGGCGCACCACCGACCTGCTGCTCGGGCTGTCCGTGCCGGGCGGGACGACGGCCAGGATCATCGGTTCCGAGGAATTCGCGGCGGCCGTGTCCGGCCGGGTGCTGCGCCCCGGCGACGCCGACCTCGCGCTGCACACGGTGCACCGCACGCTGGAGGAACTGACCCACTGCTACCACGATCTCGAGCCGTGGCTGTCCTACCAGCGGATCACCACCCCATGGCCGCCCCTTTAAAACCGGTCGGCGATTTGAACGGTACAAACGAACTGGCGGAAAACCGTTCGGACACAACGGTTGGCGTGCCGCACTCCGGTCGCCGGGACTAAGTTACGGGCATGACACAGAGCGTGTTGCCCGATCCCAGTACCCCGTTCGGCGAACGTACCCTCGACCGCCTCAACACCGAGTTGGTCATCTGGCTGACCACGGTCGGCAAGGACGGCACGCCGCAGCCGAACCCGGTGTGGTTCCTGCTCGAGAACGACAGCCTGCTCATCTACAACCGCCCAAGCGCCAACCGGATCACGCACGTCAAAGACCGGCCCCAGGTCGCGTTGAACCTCGACGGCAACGGCAAGGGCGGCGACATCGTCGTCGTCACCGGCACCGCGAGCCTCGTCGACGACGTGCCGCCCTGCCACGAACTCCCGGCCTACCTTGAGAAGTACAGCGACAACATGACCAGGGTCGCCGGCAGCCCGGAGAACTTCGGCGCCGCGTACCCGGTTGCGATGCGTATCGCGATCACCAAGGTTCGCGGCCACTGACGTCGATCCCACTGACCTCGTCCCACTGATCGGGCGTCGGGGAGAGCGCAAGTTCGTCGTACTACGTTGACGGATATGACGCACAGCGCTCTCCCCGATCCCAGTACTCCCTTCGGCGAACGGGTCCGCCGGCGGCTGGCCGACGAGCAGATCATCTGGCTGACCACGGTGAGCAAGGACGGCACGCCGCAGCCGAACCCGATCTGGTTCGTGCACGAAGACGAGCACGTCCTGCTCTACAACGGCGGCGACGTCAAGCGGATCGCGCACATCGCCGCCAACCCCCGCGTCGCGCTGAACTTCGACGGCGACGGCAAGGGCAGCGACATCGTCGTGATCACCGGCACCGCACGAGTCGTCGACGACGCGCTCCTCCCGCACCAGAACCCGGCGTTCGTGGCCAAGTACCGCCGAGGCATGGAACGGATGTACGGCACGATCGAGCACTTCACCGAGACGCATCCGGTCGCGATCCGAGTCGAGTTCGGCAAGGTCCGCGGCTTCTGATCGCCGGTCGCCGTCAGGCCGGCGGGGTCCAGCCGGTGCGCTCGGCCCAGTCCTCCGCTCGCCGCTGCGCCGTGTCCAGCCAGGCGTCCTTGGCCGCGTCGTAGTCGAGCCTTGATCGGTCGTGGTGTTCGGCCGACAGCGCCCGTTTGACCTGCTCGTACTCGGCGCGGGCGACCTCGTCGGCGCGCAGCCAGTCCCGGCACAGCAGGGCGAAGCGCCAACCGGCGCTGCCGGCCACCCGCAGGTACAGGTTCGCCCACCGGGCCGGGTCGGCGCTGGCGTGGGTGCGCCTGAGCCAGTGCTCCGGATCGGGATCGCTGGGCAGCGGATGGTCGTGGGTCTGGTCGGACCAGACCGGGAATCCGGCGGCGGCCAGCGGCTGGGCCAGGTCGTCCGCGTCGGCCAGCGAGGCAACGGTGACCTGCAGATCGAGGACGTCCTGGGCGGCGAGGCCGGGCACCGCGGTCGAGCCGATGTGGTCGACGCGCTGCGCGAGCGTGCCCGAGGCGAGCCGGATCCGCGCGGCCAGCCGTTCGGTTTGGGCCGGCCAGTCGGCGCGGTGGGCGACGATCCTGGGTGCGCCGCGATCGGCGAAGCGTCGCAGCCGGACGTTGGCCTCGAACGGGATCAGCCGGTCCGACCACAGCGCGTCCACCGCGGCCAGCACCTGATCCGGTGAACCGCCGTTGTCCAGCCACACGTCCGCGACCGCCCGCCGCGCCGTCTCGTCGGCCTGGGCGGCGATCCGGGCCCTGACCTGCTCCTCGGTCATCCCTCGGCCGTGCACCAGCCGCGCGATCCGCTCGGACACCGGCGCGTCGACCACCACGACCAGGTGATACATCGGCGCGAGGCCGTTCTCCACCAGCAGCGGCACGTCGTGCACGAGCACGGCGTCCTTGGGCGCGGCCGAGGTCTGCTCGGCGGTGCGCGTGCCGATCAGCGGATGCACGATCCCGTTGAGCTTCTGGCGCGCCGCGTCATCCGCGAACACCACCGTGGCCAGCGCGGCCCGATCCAGCGCGCCGTCCGGCCCGAGCACCCCGGTGCCGAACGCGTCGATCACCTTGGCCAACCCCACCGAACCGGGCTCCACGACCTCCCTGGCGATCCGGTCCGCATCGATGATGGTGGCGCCGTGCTCGGCCAACCGGCCGGACACCGTCGATTTGCCGGAGCCGATTCCGCCGGTCAGTCCTACCCGAAGCATGAGGTGGATTCTGTCAGGATCTTGGCAGTCCGTGGTGGAATCGACGCGGCGTCAGAAACGGACACGCCGAGGAATTTCCCTGTTTTCGCACTTCACGTACGTAGCCTTGGGCCAGTTTCGCGCGAGGAGCAGGATCGATGGCAGGTATTGCTGAGGTGGGACGGCACCGGCTCGGGAAGCCGGGCCTTGTGCACTGCGTGACGTATCGCCAGGTCGCGGACGTGCTGAGCGGCCGACGGGTGTGGTGGCAGCGGCTGCTGACGCCGGCTCGGGCGGCGGTGCGGATGCACAGTCGGCACAGCCTGGCCGGCCTGCGCAGGCGCGCGGTGGCCGTGGCCATGGAACGGGCCTGGGTGCCGAGCCCCGCCATCGGCTGAGATCAGGCGTGCTGGGCCGCGGTGAGGGCCTTGGCAGCCAACTGGATCAGCGGCGGGCCTGCCTTGCCGGGCTGCACGGTGCTGTTCGCTGCCGTGACCAGCACCGTGATCGTGCCGGCGGAGAGCACGACCTCCTGGTTCTGCTGACCGGCCAGGAGCACCGCGTTCTGGCCGCTGACCTGCACACTGCTCGACGTGTAGCCGGTGTCGCGCGCCGTGTTCACGGTTGCCAGCACCCGGTGTGCCGCATCGGCGGCGTTGTCGTAGGCGGCGATGCCGATGGAGACAAGGGCGGCGGGTGCGGGCTGGTTCGGCGGAATGCCGTAATAGCAGTCAAGGCGCGCGGTCCGGCCGATCGCGGCCTCGGCGATGCCCTTGATGCCGTTGGCCGTGCCGGTGAGCGGCTTGCCCAGGATCGTGTTGACGTCGCCCTCGGCGGCGACCGGGTCGCACGAGGCCGGGACCTTGCCGGCGAAGGGCGGCGGCGCGCTGGTCGTGGTCGCGGGCTTGCTGGTTGACGAGGGTTTGGCCGGTTTGCTCGGCGCGGGGGTACTGCCGCACGCGGCGAGAACGCCGACGAGCCCGACTGCCACCACGGACAAACCAGCCGACCACCACCGACGGTTCATACCGCGCACGGTAGCCCGGCGGCCCCCGAACGACGAGGATCCCGCGCCGGATTCGGCACGGGATCCCCCTATCGGAGTCCTTCAGTCCCTAACGGGACCAGTCCCGATCAGACACCACCGGAGAGCTTCTCGCGAAGCGCCGCGAGTTGCTCGTCGCTGGCCAGCGTGCCACCGGACTGCGCGGCGGCCGGAGCCTCCTCGCTACCGGAGGAGTAGTTGCCGCCACCGGCGGCTTCGGCCGCACCGGCTTCCGCGTCGGCCTCGGCGGCCTTCACGATCTGCTTCATGTGCTGCTCGTAGCGAAGGTGCGCCTCGGCGTACTGGCGCTCCCACTCCTCGCGCTGCTTGTCGAAGCCGTCTTGCCATTCCTGGGTCTCCGGGTCGAAGCCCTCGGGGTAGATGTAGTTGCCCTGGTCGTCGTACTCGGCCGACATGCCGTACTGGGTCGGGTCGAACTCGGTGTCCGTCGTGAAGCCTTCGTTGGCCTGCTTCAGGGACAGCGAGATCCGGCGACGGTCCAGGTCGATGTCGATGACCTTGACCATGACGTCGTCGTTGACCTGCACGACCTGCTCCGGGATCTCCACGTGGCGCTCGGCCAGCTCGGAGATGTGCACCAGGCCCTCGATGCCCTCGTCGACGCGGACGAACGCGCCGAACGGAACCAGCTTGGTGACCTTGCCCGGCACGATCTGACCGATCGCGTGCGTGCGGGCGAACTGACGCCACGGGTCTTCCTGGGTCGCCTTCAGCGACAGGGAGACGCGCTCGCGCTCCATGTCGACGTCCAGCACCTCGACGGTGACCTCCTGGCCGACCTCGACAACCTCGTTCGGGTGGTCGATGTGCTTCCAGGACAGTTCCGACACGTGCACCAGACCGTCGACGCCGCCGAGGTCAACGAACGCACCGAAGTTGACGATCGAGGACACGACGCCCTTGCGGACCTGGCCCTTCTGCAGCTGGTTGAGGAACTCGCTGCGGACCTCGGACTGGGTCTGCTCCAGCCAGGCACGGCGGGACAGCACCACGTTGTTGCGGTTCTTGTCCAGCTCGATGATCTTGGCTTCGAGCTCGCGGCCGACGTAGGGCTGCAGGTCACGCACGCGGCGCATCTCAACCAGGGAGGCGGG
>DASYBO010000275.1:0-10135 GCA_036500685.1 Pseudonocardiaceae bacterium
TCGGGGTGTCGATGTGCGCGCCGGCCAGCCGGTAGCCGAGCCAGCGCAGCACGCGCGGCACCGCGTCCAGGCCGAGCAGGCCGTTGACGAACACGCCGACGGTCATCGCCCAGAGGTCGATGCGCAGTTCGCGCAGAATGCGTTGGCGCAGGCTCATGTGCTCACGTCCGAACTGAGTTCGAGCAGTTGACTCTCGCCCTGCACGAAGATCCGCTGGTACAGGCCGGAGGCGACGAGCCGGTCGCTGAGACCGTTGATCCAGCCTGGCTTCATGCCGTAATAGATCTGGCCGTACGCGTCCTGGGCGGCGTTGAGCATCAGGAAGTCCGGGTGCACCTTGCGCACGCACGGGTCCGGGTTGGGGAACGGTTCGCAGTTGGTCTCGATCGCGGCTTGTGCGACCACGCCGAGCCGCTGCCATTCCGAGACCGGCGCGTAGGCGGCGACGGTGTCCAGGGATTGGCCGTCCTTGGCGGTGTCGTAGGCCTTCTGCACCGCGTCGATGTCGGCCCTGGTGAACGCGACGTAGGCGTCGTTGCCGCCACGCGCGACGACGACGCCGACCATCAACCCGGCCAGGATCACCGAGCCGGCGACGACGCAAGCCCTGCGCAGCCACGGTTTCCCGAACGTCGCGGTGAGCAGATCGTTGAGCACGACGGCAGCAAGCAGCGCGAACAGGGGCAGCGCGAAGAGGTAGCAGCGGATCAGGATCTCGCCACCGTAGGGCTGCGCGACGGCCATGGCGAACGCGGTGACCGCCATCAGCACCAGAGCCAGCGAGCGCTTTCGCTTGCGCCGCAACAGAAACGCGCCGACCGCGGCGAGCGACCCGACCACAAGGGTGATGCCGATGCGCACATCGAGCATGGTCTCCCGGCCGGCATTGGTGGACAGTCGCTGATCGAAGCCCTGATTCACCGACGAGCCGAGGTTGCCGATGGAGCCGGTGATCTGGTGCAGCTGACCGATCCAGAAATCGCGCGCGCCGAGCACGAACCAGACGACCGCGGCGAGCAGCACCACGAACGGCAGCCAGCGCGACCAGAGCCGCCCACACAGCAACAGGACGAACAGCAACCCGGCCAACATGAACGGCGAAAGCTGGTGCGACGGGGCCAGCGCGATCGCGAGCACGACGACGAGAGCCTGCGCGAACAGCCGTTCCATCGGCGTGTTTGCCGGCACTGCCGGACGCAGGAACTGGCCCTTGGCCAGCGGTTCGAGCAGACCGGGCCGGGTCAGGTAGCGGAAGGTGATGGCGAGGCCGGCGAGCAGCAGCAGGTAGGTCGAGCCCTGCGGGGACAGGTAGTCCTGTTCGGTCCAGTTGCCGATCAGGAACACCCACGCCGCCAGCCAGGAAATCCGGCCTTGGCCGAACACGGACAGCGCGATCGCGCGCACCGCGATGGTCGCGGTGCCGGTCAGCACGACCGGCGCGAACGAGATGAGCACCGAGGAGTCGTTGACGCCGCTGGCCCCGGTGAGCAGGCCAACGAACGAGAAGAACCCTGGCCAGCTGAACCGTGCGTCGAAGTTGTGCAGCACCGTGCCGTGCGTGTTGATGTAGTCGGCGAAGCCGACGTGCAGCCAGGCGACCGGGAGCCTGCCGACGGGCTCGGCCGCCGGTTGCAACGCGTAGACGGCGAGCACGGCCAGGACCGTGATCATGGTGAGCGCCCAGCCGCGCTGCCGCCCGCGCAACTCGATGACGAACCCGATGACCAGCAACGGATACGCGAGCAGCAGCACCGGCGAGAGTTCCGGCAGGATGCCGAAGCTGCCCAACGTGGTCGGGTCGATCGGGCGGAAGCCGACCAGCCAGCAGATGGCCCCGACGACCGCGATCAGCGGGCCCGCGTTGTTGGTGAGCAGCGCGCGCACCTGATCGGCGGTGGCGGGGCGGTCGGCGGGTTGTGGCGCCGGTGCGTCGATCACCGCGGTCATGCTGCCAGTCCGGTTGCGACGGGCACGATCTGCTCGGTCTCCTCGGAACCGCGGACACGGCCGCGCAGGATGAAGCCCGCGATGGTGGCGACCACCACCTGCACCACGGCGAAGCCGAGGCCGATGTAGGTCAGGTGGGCCGGCAGGAACAGCGCGACCGGGATCATGGTGGCCGCGCTGGACAGTTGTAGCGCGGCGACGTACCAGCCTTTGCCCTGGGCCTGGGACACGCCGATGGTGAGCAGCACGAGCATCCGGGGCAGGCAGCCGAGCAGGACCAGTTGCAGCGCGGTCGCGCCGAGCGCGGCGTACTCGGGGCCGAACAGGCGCAGCAGCGGGTGGGCGATGGCGATGCCGAGCAGCATCAGCGGTCCGAACAGCAGCGCGAGCCGGCTGCCCGCGGTCCTCGCCAGTTCCCGCACCTTGCCGGGGTCGGCCGCGACCCGCACGACCAGCGAGTTGACGAACGACGTGCCGGCCACGTCGAGCGCGGTGACCGCGGTCCACACCACGAAGAACACGGCGCCGTCGGCAATGCCGACCCGGCCGGTGACGATCAGCGGCAGCAGGTAGTAGAGCAGGGACTGGCCGATGGTGGCCAGGTAGGTCGGGCCGAGCAGGTGGGTGAGCTCGTTGCGGTCGGGCAGCAGGCCGTCGGGCAGCGACCGGCGCGCCGCGGCGGCGCGCGAGACGATCACGCTGACCACGATCGCGGCGATGCCGGCCGGAATAGCCCAGGACAACACGATGCCCAGCGCCCCGGCCGCGCTCCCGGCGACGAGGAGAATGCCGACCCGGCCGATGCCGAACCCGAAGTTCTTCACCAGCACGACGCCGGCCTTGCCGACGCTGGTCAGCACCGGGTCCTGGAACTGCATGACCGCCCAGACCAGGGTGGTCACCGTGAACAGCGGCAATCCCCACGGCGGCAGGTGGGCCAGCGCGGCCCGGCCGGCCGGCAGCGCGACGAACACGCCGACGCCGACCAGCGCGCCACCGATGATCACCAGATAGGTGCGGGAGAGCAGCGCCGAGGTCCGGCCGCCCGCGCGCGGGATCCAGCGCAGCACGGCAGGGCCGAGGCTGAGCTGGCTGAGGCTGGCGACCAGCAGGAAGCCGGAGGTGAACGCGGTGGTGGTGCCGACGACCTCGCGGCTGGCCAGGTGCGCGGAGACCAGCCATCCGATCAGGCCGGCGACCGAGGTGAACGCGGCGCCGAGCGAGAGCCAGATGCCGTCCCGGACCATCCGCCCGTCCTTGACGGTCATGTCGTTGCCTGTTCCGCCGCGCTTGGCGCGCGCAGCAGATGGTGGATCAGTACGGCGAGCGTCACAACGCCGATCACGAAGACCGCGGTGAGCGGATGCCAGGCGTGCAGCACGAGCATGGTCTGGCCGGCGATCATGCCGATCGCGATGCCCAGCGCGATGCCGACGCTCCACCGGAAGGACAGCGCGGCCGATCGAAGGTAGGCCGTGATCGACCAGCCGGGCGCGAGCAGCATGAACGCGCTGGTGAGGATGAGCCGCCAGTTGCCGCCGGCGCCGACGAGTTCGGCGATGAGCGTGGCGAGGGTCAGCGCGATCAGCAGTGCGGCGGTGATCCTGCGCTGCTGGACCGGAGTGATCGGCTGTTGAGTAGGAGTCGCTGTCATCGGGTCGTCCGGCTGTTGGATGGGTGTCGCTGTCATCGGGCCATCCGGCTGGCTGGTTCGTTGGCGCGCTGGGCCACGGTTCGCTGAGGTTCGGGCAGGCGCAGGGCGCGCCGCGGCGCGGTCAGCGCGGCGAGCACGAGCCGGGCGGGGCCTGCGATCATGCCGCGACGTTCGGCCTTGGCCACTTCGGCCGGGAAGCCCTCGCCTCGGCCCGCATTGCGTTCGGAGTCGTCCGCGACGGTGTGCCGCAGCCCGGCCGGGAGCCGACGCAGCACGGCCAACGCCTCGGCAGGCCTGCGCGCGACGTACACCGCGAACATCGGGAACAGGCCGGTGCCGTAGCTGTGCATCTGTTGGGCCAACGCCGCGACCTCCCGTCGATGCTCGTGCCGGACCAGGGCGTGCGGGGTGTAGACGAGCGTCCCGCCGCCGCGGATGAGTCGGACGAACAATTCCAGATCTTCGCCGGAGCCGGTCGGCGTACCCGGCCCGAGCAGTGGATCACAGCCGCCGAGCGCCCGGTACGCGGTGGCCCGCCAGGCCATGCTGTTGCCTGACCCGAACAGTCCGGCCGCGAACGGGTACAGCGCGACCCGTCCAGCCTCGCCCGGCCGGACCGGGCCGTCAACGCCCGAGGAGGTGAGCCTGCGCCGGGCGAAGCCCTTGCCGAACCCGCCCCAGTTCTCGAACCACTGCTGGGCCGGGGTGTCCAGGGCGAGTGGGAGAACGAGACCGGTGACGCAGTCCACTTCGGGGTCGGCGAACTCGGCGACGATCGAGGCCAGCCAGTGCCGGTCGACAACGGCGTCGTCGTCGGTGAACGCGATGATCTCGCCGCTCGCCTCGGCCGCGCCCCTGTTGCGTGCGTTGCTTGCGCCGACAACCGGTTCCTCGATGTAACGAAGGCGGTCGTCGGATTCGATGAATTTCCTGAGCGGGAACGAGTTCGCCGTACCCGGTCGGTTGTCGACTAGCAGGACCTCCAGTTTCGAGTAGCCCGTAGCCAGGATGGAGCGGGCGCAGCGGATCGCGGCCTCGGCCCGACCCGCACTCGGGATGATCACGCTGACCATGGGAGTGTTGATGCTGGACAGCACCGGTTCCCCTGCCGACAGACCCTCGACGGCCCCGGCCAACGATTCCGTTGGCACGGTGCCGTCGCGCAGTTCGACATCGACCTCACCGAGCACGGCAGCGGCCCGCCGCAGCAACACCCGCGCGGTTCTCGGCCGGTCCGGTGCGTCTACCGGGCGAAGTCGGACAACGGGTTCCTCGGCGGCCAGATCAACCTCGCCGATGGCGATCGGTGCAGGAGCCGATGCCGAAGTCAGGGCCGGCTGGGAGATCTTGGCGCGACGGCCGCGCAGGTATCCGCTGCCGGCGCTGAGCACCGACAGCACCAGCGCGAACGCACCACGCAGGCCACCCGGCCTGCCGCGCAGCGCGGCACCAAGTTCACGGAGCACGGCGAGGGGGATGATCCTGCTGGTATAGGAGCGTTCGGTGGACAGGGCATCATCCGCGCCGACCAATTGTGCGATCGCCGCCTTTGACACGCCCTCGGCATAACTACGTCTTTGTAGATACGACCACGTCAATCGATCGGCACTCACCTGGTGGCGCACGAGCGCGGCCGGTTCAAACAGGATGCGCGCATTTCGGTCGACCTGCCGCAGACGAATACAGAGTTCAGTTTCCTCACAGCCGAGTGGGAGGGTGCCGACCCGACCAATGCCCTCGGTAAATCCACCGACCCGTAAAAAAGCAGATGCACGAAAAGCCATATTGCAACCCATTACATTGCGCACCTGCGCAAGCGTGTGAGGTTGACCCTGATACGTACAGCCGACCACCCAATCCAATTCCCCACGCACCGGGCGCGTGCCGCCCCGTCGCGCCGGCAGGGTGACCGGACGCCGCGCCGGCCAGACCGGCGTGGCCGCACCTCCGACCGCCTGCACGTCGGGATCGGCGAAGGGCGAGGTCAGCGCGGCGAGCCAGCCGTCCTCCGCGTACGCGTCGTCGTCGAGGAAAGCGATTACCTCGCCCTTGACCTGGTCCAACGCGGTGTTCCGCGCCCCGGACAGGCCACGTTGGCGGGTGTTCTCCTTCACCGTGACCGAACTGTCCACAGAGGAGCGCAGTCGCGCGGCCAGGTCCGGGTTGTGATCGATGACGACCAGGATCTCCGCAGGTCGGGGCAGCTGATCCCGAGCCGAGTCGATCGCGCGGAGCAGTTCGGTCCAGCGCCGTTCGGTATAGGCGCAGATCACCACCGAGACATCGGGCCACTTAGCAGTAGTCACAGGCTCTTCTCCGGCAGCATGGCACCGCGCTGCCGAGCCACCTTCCCGTTGCTGGTCTCGTTGGCCGTCGCATCGTTGAGGCACACCTTGACCTGCTGATCCTTGCGCTGGCCCTGAGCACGCCTTCGCTCGGCCATGATCGTGCGCAGCACCCGGTAGCCGTCGACGAAGGTGCGCAGGTTGGTCTGCCCGTACATGCGCGAACGCTCCATGCTGGGCACCTCGGCGATCTTCAACCCGGCCGCGACCACTCGGCAGCTGATCACGGTCTCGATCTCGAAACCGTCGCACCAGATCATCTCGCCGTCGGCGCCGCACAGCTCGGGCGATGGCAGGTCCAGCACGGGTAACACGTCGCGCCAGAACGCGTTGTAGCCGTAGCACAGATCGGAGAAAGAGGTCCTGAACAGCACATTGCTGAGTCCATTGAGGACTGAATTGCCGGCGGTGCGCAGCGGGGTGATGTCCTCGCTGCCGGCGAGGTCGTTGAGTTCGCGGTGGAATCGGGTGCCCTTGGCGAAGTCGGCGCCGCCCATCAGCGCGTCAACGAAGGCGGGAATCTCGGCGGGGTCGGCCGAGCCGTCCGCGTCGAACATCACCACAATGTCCCCGGTGGCGGCGAGGAAACCGCAGGCCAGAGCGTTGCCCTTGCCCTTGCGGGTCTGCTGCAGGATGCGCGCGTCCGGGCGCAGCCGCTCGGTCGTGGCGATGGTGTCGTCCACCGAGGCGCCATCGACCAGGATGATCTCGTGCTCGGCCGGTAATTCCGGCAGGACGACCGCCAGGTTGCGCGCTTCGTTGCGAGCCGGAATGACGATGCTCAGGGTCGGGCTTGCGTTACGCGCCATGGTGTATGAGTGCCTCACTTTGAGCTGGGTTCGCAGAGTGCCACCGAGCTGGGAAAGGGTCCGGCCCCCCATCGGGCTGCGCGACCAGGTGCGACGTATTGACCGTATTGGTTAGCCCGAACGTCACACCATAGAGTGTGACCCTGTTCACAACACATCTACCAAAAGTAGTCTATTCGTTGACTGGACACGTCGCCGTAGCGTTCCGGAAACCGCCTCACTATTCTTCCGACGATGGTCGCTACCGATGGTGTGTCAATCCGCTTAAAGCAGGGTCTTGGCGAGAATTCGCTGAATATGCTGGAATGGCTTGCCGAGCCCAGTGGAAGAAGGTCCCGATGAACGCGGTGTCCACGAGGGATGGGACACCAGCGGTGTCGGTCTGCGTTCCGGCCTATCAGGCAGGTGCCCATCTGGCTACCGCCATTCGTAGCGTGCTGGCCCAGAACTTCGCCGATTTCGAGCTGGTGGTGCTGGACAACGCCTCCACCGATGGGACATCGGACATCGTCCGTTCCTTCGTCGATTCACGAATCCGCTTGGTACACAACGAAAAGACGATCTCGATGACCGCGAACTGGAACCGTGCGGTCGAGCTGTGCAGGGCGCCACTGGTGAAGCTGCTCTGCGCCGACGACGTACTCAGACCCGACTGCCTGAGGATTCAGCACCAGATCATGGCCGCGAATCCTCGGCTGTCGATGACCGTGTGCCGCCGCGACTTCCTGGACGCGTCCGGGAGACGCCTGGCCACCGGTCGCGGCCTCGCCGGCCTGCTCGGCGAGCGGGACAGGGTCGGCGTGGCCCGCAGGGTGATCCGGCACGGTGGAAACCCGCTCGGCGAACCGGGTTCGGTGCTGTTCCGGCGAAGCGCCTTCGCCGCGACGGGCGGTTTCGTCGAGGCCATGAATCTGGTCCTGGACATCCACCTGTGGCTGCGCCTGCTCGCGCACGGCCCGATGTTCGGCACCGCGGACAGCCTGGCCGCGTTCCGGATCAGCGGCACGTCGCTCTCCGGTCGCTCACACCGGGCAGGCCATCGGCAACAGTACGTCTGCAATGCCGAGGTCGTCGCCAATCCCATTTACCGGGTGCGCGGAGTGGACCGGGTGATCGGCGCGGCCGCGGCACCGTTGGCGCAGCTGCGAAGACGCGGGCTGTTCAGCTTCGCAGCGCTTGGCCATCAGGCACGCGACGTCTGATCCCGTCCAACTCGGCGGTGAGCAGGGCACGCAACCCGGCCACCTCGCCGAGCAGGCGCGCGGACTCCCGATGTCTGTTCTCCACCAGATCCACGACGTGTTCGTGAAGCCCGTCCGAGGTGACCCGGTCGGTACGCACCGCGCGGTCCTCGGCGCCGACCGAGGCCAGGAAGTCAGCGCATTTCGGCTGGTATTCCAGTCCGACGACGGGCACGCCCGCAGCCGCGGCGAGCACTAGCGCGTGCAGTCTTTCGGCGATCAGCAACGTGCACGGGGCAACCGCGGCGAAGAACCGCTCGACCGTGTTCGCCATCACCACCTCGGCCCGGTCCTCGCCAATGCCCGAACCGCTCAGGCAGGCGCGCAGCGCGGGTTCGTCATTCGGGTTCACCACGATCGCGCGCACCCGCCAACCCTCCCCGGCCAGCGATTTCACCAGGCCGGCCAAGGCGTCGACGACCCGACCGTGATCATGGCCCCACAGGTCGTCGCCGTAGCCGAGGTTGATGCCGAGCACCTTGTCCTCGGGCTCGACAATGGACGCCGGCTCGTGCAGCAGGGCCGGGTCACCGACCATCCTGGTCGGAATCCCCGCGGTCTCCAGCAGCTCGACCGAACGCGGGCCGCGCACGGTGACCTGCGCGAAGTTGCGGCAGATACCGCGCCAGCGGGACAGCTCTCCGTTGCCCGAGAACGAGTTCCGGCCCTGGAATGCCGGATCCTCGACACCCGCGCCGATCATGAACCACGGCTTGGCCCTGGCCAGCACCGCGCCGTTGGCGCTGAGCACCAGCCGCCAGTTGCGGCGGCCGATCGCGGTGCCGCCACCGAGCAGCAGCGCCCGCTGCCCGCCGCCGGCCAGTCCGCCGCCGAGCGTCCGCTTGGCCAGATCGACCAATTGATACGGGGCGTGCGCCTGCTCGACAACGCCAAGTCTGGGGATCAACGCGTCCGCGATCGCGTCGTCGCCCAGATTGCGTTGGCCCGTCCAGCCAACATAGAGCAGGGTCGTCGATTGCCGTGCGAACAACGTCATCACCACCTCCCCATGGCACGGTAGCCGGTGTTTCGACGGTCCGTGACCGACGAAAGTATTAGCTCCCTTGACGAGGGGACTTGCGCACCTCGTCCATGCCCAGGTTGGCAAGGGCATCGGCGCGTTCGTTGCCGGGATCACCGGCATGCCCCTTGACCCACAACCATTCGACCTCGTGCGGCTCGGCGGCCTCGACCAAACGCTGCCAGAGGTCGGAGTTCTTCACCGGTTTGCGGTCCTTGGTGAGCCAGCCGTTGCGCTGCCAGCCACTGAGCCAACTGGTGATGCCGTTGCGCACGTAGCTGCTGTCGGTGAACAGCCGGACCTTGGCCGGCCGGGTCAGCGCCTCAAGGGCCTGGATGGCGGCCATCAGTTCCATCCGGTTGTTCGTCGTGGTCGGGCCTTCGCCGCCGTGCATCTCCCGCGTCTGCGACCCGTAGCGCAGCAGCGCGCCCCACCCGCCCGGTCCGGGGTTACCGCTGCACGCACCGTCGGTGTAGATGTCCACCTCGTTGGCCGGCCGCGCCGACAGTTCCTCCTCCTGCATCTGACGAAGTCTTCCTGGCCTTTGCGCGGTACCGCCAACCGGGGTGCGCGCCCGGTCAGGCTGGCGTCCGTGCTCACGTCGAACCGACATCGAGTCACGATCGAGTTGATCTTGATCGTCTTTTCAGCGCCGCTTCGTATCGTTCGCCGGGTGCGCGATCGGCCGGGCGCAGTCCACACGAGCGGGGATGTCACATGACTGTTGGGATCATCGCCCAGACCACCACGGTCGTCGCGGTCGTGCTGGTCGTCGGCTGGTTGGGCCGGCTGCTCGCCCGGCTGTTGCGTCAGCCCACCGTCATGGGCGAACTCGCGGTCGGCCTGCTCGCCGTGCCGATCCTGCTCGCCGCGACCAACCACCCCGTGCTCAACGTCCTGCTGCCCACCAAGGTCGTGGCCAACCTCGGCATTCTCGGCAACGCCGGCCTCGCGCTGTTCCTGGTCGGCGTCGCGCACGAACTGCGCGGCTCGCTGATCGGCACCCGGTTCTCCTCGCTGAGCTGGGTGACGGTCGGCGCGCTGATCCCGCCGCTGGCCTCGGGGGTCGTGGTGGCCGGCTGGCTGCTCGCCGAGCACAATCCCGCGCTGCGCGGCAC
>DASYBO010000276.1:0-4625 GCA_036500685.1 Pseudonocardiaceae bacterium
CGCTTCTTTCCTCCCACCGGTCGACAGCGAGCTTCCCGAACCCGAGCGCCACATAGTCGACAAATGTTCTCCAGAGTGAATGGCCGCCCAGCGGCGCCCCAGGTGCCGTCCTTGATCTCGCGTGTGTGCACCCAGACCCGAGCTTCCAGGTGCTTCCAGCGATCCGCTTCCGCCTCGGCCACCGCTTCCAGGATGTCGCGATTGATTGCCGAAATGAGCTGGTCGTCTATCTTCCCTTCCGGGATGGCCACGTGCACGAACATCCAGGCGATGGACCGGGCCCGCTCGATACTCGCGTTGACGCGGTGGAATTCGTCGGATGCAAGAGATTCACTACCCACCTTGACACAGAAGGCATTCATTATTTTGGCAGTACTATCCTCGCCGATCTTTGATGCAAGAGCAGTAAACTAACAATCTCGGAAACCGGTCGTCGTTCAAATATTGCTCGCCGAACTCGCCCACCGCTGGGTGCTTGGTGGAGGACGCGGCGGGCGAGGTCACATTGGGCGAGGCTGTGGTGGCGGCAGTGTCGTTCGGCACGGTGCGCACCCGGCGCCACACCCAACCGGAAACGCTGGCACCACGCCGTGGTGCCCCACCTCACGATCCGAACGCGCGCTCAGTAGCCGACGAGCGGATGAAGGAACGCGCTCAGCGCGGCCTGTTCCAGGCCGATGACGTGGCATCAATCGAGCGCCCCCGACATGCCCGGAAACCTGCCTTGACAGCGGCGGGGTCACGGGCAACTATGGAAACTATGGAAACCGAGATAGTGTCCACAGTTTCCGACCGGCGTTCCGAAGTCATCCTCGACGCGGCCAGCCGGCTGTTCCTCGCGCCCGGTCCCGGGCGGGTCAGCATGGACGATCTCGCCCACGAACTCGGGATGAGCAAGAAGACGCTCTACCGCCACTTCCCGGACAAGCACAGCCTGCTGACCGTGGTGCTGGACCGGCAGTTCGCGGCGATCGAGCGCGCGCTGGCCGCAGCGGCCGAAGGCACCGAGGGCAAGCCGTTCGGCGAGCAGGTGCGGCGGTTCCTGCTCGCCGCGTGCAGCGAACTCGGACGGATCGGCGCGGCTCAACTCGCCACCGGGCGGGGCGACGCGGTGCTGAGCCGGCACGTGGAACAGCGGATCGACACGGTGATCTACCAGCGGCTCGACGAGCTGTTCCGGGACGGGCACCGGCGGGGACTGCTGTCGGCGCCGCCCGAACTACTGGGTGAGATCACCCGCGGCGCGGTGGAGCGACTGCTGAACTCGCCGTTGCCGCGCGAACTCAACCACACCGCGGCGGATCTGCTGCGCGCGACCGTCGACACCGTGCTCTACGGGGCGATCCGCCCCGACCGCGAACAGGAGGCAGGCTCGTGACCGAAACAACCGGCAGGGTGGCACTGGTGACTGGGTCCAGCAGCGGAATTGGCGCGGCCACCGCGCGGCTGCTGGCCGCACGCGGAATGCGGGTGGTGGTGAACTACCTGCACAGCTCCCAGGCGGCCGAGGAGGTCGTCGCCAACATCGAGGCCGCAGGCGGCCAGGCCATGGCCGTGCAGGCCGACGTGCGCGAGGCCGCGGCGGTCGACACGGTGATCGAACGCGTCCGGACCGAGTGGGGCGGCGTTGACGTGCTGGTGCACAACGCGCTCACCCCCTATGCGATCAAACCGTTCCAGGACATGACGTGGGAAGAACTGGGCGGCAAGCTCGACGACGAGATGCGGGCCGCGTTCGTCGTCACCAAGGCCGTCCTGCCCGCGATGACCGACCAGGGCTGGGGACGGCTGATCTATCTGGGCACCGGCCTGAGCCGCCTGCCCCGCGCGGGCATGATCGCACTGGGCACGGCCAAGGCCGCGCTCACCCAGTTCGCCCGTTACCTCGCCCAGGAACTGGGCCCCCAGGGCATCACGGTCAACGTCGTCGAGCCCGGCCCGGTGGCCGAGACCAAGATCTCGCACGTGCTCGACCAGGAGCAGACGCGCCGGCAGGTGGCGGCCACCCCGCTGGGCCGCCTGGCACTCCCCGCCGATGTGGCCCAGGCGGTCGCGTTCTACGCCAGCGAGGACAACGCGTTCATGACCGGCACCACCTCCGCGGTCAACGGCGGAATGGCGATGTACTGAGGAAGGGACGGTCATGCGCACCATCGATCTCGCCTACGTCGGGCGCGGCCTGCACGAAGAACTCGCCGCCTACATCGCCGACCAGCAGGACTACTACGCCGACGAGGGCGTCCACGTCGCACTGCACGACGGCATCGCCTGGGACGAGGAGCGACTACGCCGCTGCGCCACCATCGGGCTCGGCCGGGCACTGCTGTCCCGGCTGACCGGCGGCATCCCCTGGGTCGCGCTCGCCGTCAACACCGACCATCCACTGTTTTGGTTCCTCGCCCGCCCCGGCCTGACCTCCGTGACCGACCTGGCCGGACAGCGGCTGGCGGTGCACGCACCCCACACCGCGCCTGGGTGCTTCGCCCGCATCGTGCTGCGCCGCGCCGGCCTCGACCCCGACCGTGACGTCCAGTGCATCGTCCGGCCGCCCGGCGACTACGGCATGGACCTGCGCCAACTGCACAACGGCACGATCGACGCCGCCTTCGTCGGCAGCACCATGGCGCCGGAGGCGATCGCCGCCGAGCACGGCTGGCAGGTGCTGGCCTGGGTCGGCGACCACTTCCAGATCCCCACCGTGGGCGTAGCCGTCGACCCCACCCACATCCAGCCCGACGACCCCGCGGTCCGGGCTGTCGTGCGCGCCCACCGGCGCGCCCTGCAGGTGATCCACCACGATCCCGACACCACGGTCCGGTACATGCAGACGTTCCTCGGCCGGCACACCGCAGCCGAGGCCCGAGCCCACTACGAGAGGTTCATCGCACCGCATTACACCACCAACGGCCAAGCCGATCTCGCCGTCGGCGACAGCGCGATCGCCGCAGTCGCCGCCGAACTCGGCGTTCCCGTGACCCTCAACGCGGCCGACTTCTACCGCACGACACCCTGAAAATCCCACGGAAGGAAGAAAAGGGAAACCTCCGGAAATCTCGGTTCCGGCACCGGACTCATCACCTCGCAGGCGGTCAGCGACCTGACCGCGGCCAGCCCCGAAGCAACCGGACACTCCCACTCGACCGGAGTCGACCTGCTCACCGGCGACCGGCTCGACGACGCGGTCCGCGTCGTCGACGTCGCCGCGGACATGACCAACTCGCCCACCTCCGATGCTTCCCTCGACTTCCGCCGCACCATGAGTTCTTCCGCATCACGATGACCCCACCTGCTGGCGGGCCGCGCACATGGCAGGCGCGCAGCCCACCGTGACGCTGTCGATCGTCGGGGTCGACCTGGTGCCCGACATGACCGACCGCGGCGCCAAGACGAGTTCGTCGCGCCAGCGATGGACTGGACCGCCGACAAACCCAGCACTGCCAACGCCTGGTCTCGTTCGGCCTTGTGTTTCGCGCTGAGCGCTGCTTTGAGTGCAGTGCGCCGATGCAGGCGTCCATGACGCATGCGACGGCGGCTCCCAACCGGTCAGCATGCCGCCAGAAACCCCCAACCAACATGACCGCGAGCACCACCGCGTTCAGCCATGACTGATGACCCGCGGTCGGACTCACCCAAGGCAAAAACCGGCGGGCATGTCGACCGGCTCCTCACTCCCCCAGCTGGAAGGCACTGGTCCAGTCCGGTGCCGGACGGTCTTCCCCACGCTCACCCCGACTGATCATCGAACGGCCCCGCGCCAGAGGTCGAACTCCTCCACCAAGTGACGCAGTTTCCGCAGCGCCAGGGACCGCGGCGGCCCAGTGATCGTTTGCGATCGTCTCGTTAGCCGTTTGGGCCATGCGGATTCCCCGAACAGCGACTACCTTTCTGATCCGAACCAAGCCCCCGGTCGGGCGCACGGGACAACCTCGATTCACTGGTTCGGCTGACAGTGAGTGTTCCCGCCACTACTCTGGCTAATCGGCCAGGTGCGGCTACGCGGGGCACGCACCGTGACGAGGGGACCCACTCCCATCATGCCTGCCGGCAACCAGCCCAGACGGAACCAAGGCATCGGACCTGCCGAGCTGAATCTAGGGTTCGAGGACGACGATGGCGACGACGGAGGCCATGCCCAACGGCGCCGTCCGTCCCCAGCACATGTGCCGGCGGCCTACGTCCCGGCCAACGACAACCATCACCCGAACAGCCCTGCACCCCGGCAACCGGCAGCTCCGGCTCCTCGGACCGAAGCCCCGACGGCCGCGCCTCAACGGAAGCGCCGCTCGCCCCAGCAACCAGTGCTAGACGACTCAGTCCCTGGTCAGGTGTACGTGCCGGCCTACCCAAATACCGAGGGCGGCAGGCAGGACATCGCCTTCGAATTGCGCAGTTCGGCGACTGGTGATGTCGTGGCTGTGGCGTTTTCGTCCCTAACCAAGCTCGTTGAGTCCTTGGGTCACTACCAACCCTGGGTCGCAGTCTCACTGGAGAGGTTCCGCACGTTGATCGGGGCGATTGGTGCACAGGAAGTGATCGTCGATCCGCAGATTGACCCGTCACTGCGACGCATCGACGCGCAGCAGATGCGCCAGTTCACAAGGAGGTCGTCATGAGCGGTGGCTTTC
>DASYBO010000277.1:0-6061 GCA_036500685.1 Pseudonocardiaceae bacterium
ATCTTTCCGGTGTCCGTGCGCGGCAGGGTGTCGACGAACTCGTACCGTCTCGGACACTTGGCGCCGGTCAGCGCCCCCCGGCAGTGGGCATCGAGCTCGCTGGAAGTGGCTTCGTCGCCAGGTTTCCCGTCGGCCAGCCGGACCACGGCGACAACTTGTTGTCCCCATTCGGGATCGGGCATTCCGACGACCGCCACATCCTCGACCGAGACATGTTCGATGAGGTGCTGCTCGATCTCCGCCGGGTAGACGTTGACCCCGCCGGTGACAATGAGATCCACGCGCCGGTCCAGCAGATACAGATAGCCCTCGGAGCCGATGCGGCCGATGTCGCCCGCTGTGGCATATCCATCGGCTCGGACCGCGGCGGCGGTCTTGCCCGGGTCATGGTGATAGACGAACGGCGGATTTCCAGCCGGAAAGTAGATCAAGCCCTCGTCGCCTGGCGCGACCGGTTCGCCGTCCTTGCCGAGGATCTTGACATCGGCGGGCCGCCCGACCGAACCCGGATGCGCCAACGCCTCTGCCGGGGAAATGGCGCACACGATCCCTTCGGTCGAGCCGAGGTACTCCCAGACGATCGGGCCCAGCCAGGCGAGAGCACGCGCCTTCAGCTTCGGCGGGAAGGGAGCACCGGCGACGACCACGATCTCCAGGCTGCCCAGATTCGCGGCGGCACGGGCTTGTTCCGGCAGTTCGAGGAGACGATGGAAGTGGGTCGGCACCAGGTGGCTGCTCGTCACTCGATGCTCCGCCACGGCGGCCAAGAACGACTCGGCGTCGAACCGCCGCTGGAGCACCAGGGTGTGACCGAGGTGCAGTGAGTTGACCGCGAACCCGTTGGGCGCTGCGTGGTACAGCGGAGCGACGACCAGATGGACACCGTCGAACGGGCGGAAGCCGAACGGCGCCATCACGTGATGCAGCAGCGCGGACGCCATCTCCTCCGGCGAAGCTGCGGCCAATGGGCGGTAGACGCCCTTGGGTCGCCCGGTGGTGCCGGACGTGTAACCCATGATCGTCCCTGAACGGCGATCCTCCGGAGTGGCGGCGTCGGCCTCGGCGAGCCACGCCTCGTAGTCCTGCCAGCCCACTACCGCAGCGCCGACCGCGAAGCGGTGTTCCGCGAGTTCACCGAGTACCGGGTCGAGGTTCGCGGCGAGATCATGGGACGCGACAAGCACCCGAGCGCCCGAGTCCCGCACGATGTAGGCGACCTCGGCCGGGGTCAGGTGGGTGTTGATCGGCACCCGGTACATCCCGACCTGCTCGACCCCGAGCGCAACCTCGAAGAAGGCCGGTTCGTTGTGCAGGCAGAACGCGACGACGTCCCCGTTGCGCAGTCCCAGCGCCCGCAGCGCGTTCGACAGCCGGTTGCCGCGTTCGACAAGCGCTCCGAACGTGGTCGTGCCACCGTCGGCGTCGACGATCGCGGTCCGGTCCGGGTATCGCGCACCGATCGCGTAGGCACCGACCGTTGGCGTGACATCGGCAGGCAACGTGCACCTCGTGGTCTCTTGTGGACAGTGGGGTGGTGTCATGAGGCGCGGAGAACGAACTCACCGCGGTCCAGCACGACGCGGTCACCGACCCAGCTCTGGAACCGGGCACCGTATTCGGTTTTCCAGATCCGGACATCGATCACGTCGCTTGGATGAACCATCGCGGAGAACCGCGCGTCCATGCTCCCGAAGACAGCCGGATCACCGCCGCACACCTCATGCAGCAGCGCGCGGCCGGTGAAGCCGTAGGTGCACAGCCCGTGCAGAATAGGACGGTCAAGGCCGGCCTGCCTGGCGAACCACGGATCGGCGTGCAGGGGGTTGCGGTCACCGCTGAGCCGGTAGAGCAACGCCTGGCTCGGTGCGGTCGGGTAACTCACCACTACGTCCGGTGAGCGGTCCGGTGGCTCCCAAGCGAGTGTGCGACCCGGGTTCCCGCCGAAGCCGCCTTCGCCGCGTACGACGATGGTGGACACGGTCTCGGCGAGCAGCCTGCCGGTTTCGACATCGCGCAGTTCGGCGCCTGTCTCGACAACGGCGTTGCGGCCCTTGTCGTAGATGCCGGTGACCACGCTGGTCAGCTCGACGGACCCCGACACCGGAAGGCTTCCGTGCAGGACGACTTTCTGTCCACCGTGGAGGATCTGGGCGAGCGAGAAATCGCCGATCGCGGCGAACGGATTTTCTTCGGCGGGTGGCTCATTGGACCCGATGACGACGGCGAAGGTGGGCAGGACCTTTTGCGCGACGCCGTGCGAGTTCTCGGTGGTGAAGGCCAGTTCCTGCGCGGGATCGTGCGCGCCCGCGCCGACTCCCATCGCGTACAGCAGCGCGTCGGTCGAGGTCCAGTTCAGCGTGCCGTGGGTGGTCTTCGTGCCGACCGCGGACGGGTTGATCGCCATGACTCCCCCTCAGCCGCGCGTCGCGGAGAAGACGCTGTACGGCAGGCCGTCGGCGACCGGCCGGAACTTGTCCTCGATCGCGTCGGCAAGGGCGTCCTGATCCCAGGCCGTCTCGCGATCGATGCCAGCGATTTCCTGGGGATTGGACCACAAGCCGATCGAGGTGCCCTGAGCGCTCAGCACCCGGCCGGACAACCAGTCCGAGCGTTCGCTCGCAAGATACGCGGCCAGCGGCGCGATGTCGTCCGGCGCAGGCACGTCCGGGCTGTTCGGCTGGACCGTCGCGGTCAGGCGGGTCGCGGCGATCGGGGAGATCGCGTTCGCGGTGACCCCGTAGCGGGCCAAGCCCTGTGCGAGGGAGTAGGTCAGGCCGACGACGCCCAGTTTCGCGGCGCTGTAGTTCGGTTGACCGGGTGACCCGTGCAGCGCGGACAGCGAGGTGAAATTGATGATCCGGTAATGGCCGCCGGGGTTGCGCTGTTCGCGCCAGTAGGCGGAAGCGGGTCGCACGGTGCTGAAGTGGCCCTTCAGATGGACGCGGATGACGGCGTCCCAGTCCGCCTCGCTCATGTTGAAGATCATCCGGTCGCGCAGGATGCCTGCGGCGTTGACGACGATGTCCAGCTTGCCGAATCGTTCGACGGCGGTCTTGACCAGACGTTCTCCGGTGGCCGTGTCGGCGACGTCGCCGCCGTCGCCGACCGCCCGCGCGCCGGCCGCGGTGAGTTCTTCCGCCATGGCCTGCGCGGGACCGGCGTCCGCCCCGGCACCGTCGGTGCCCGAACCGAGGTCGCACACGACCACCGCCGCGCCCTCACCCACCAACAGGCGGGAGATTCCCGCGCCGATTCCCCTGGCACCACCGGTCACGATGGCCACCCGGCCGTCAAGCTGTCCCATGAATGTCCCTTTCGGATACTCAGGCGGCACGCCGCTCGAGGATGTGCACCCCGCATGCACTGCCGAGGCCGATGACATGTGCGAGGCCCACCTTCGCGCCCTCGATCTGCCGTGGCCCTGCCTCGCCACGCAGGTGGGTCGCGATCTCCCAGACATTGGCGATGCCGGTCGCCGCGATCGGATGTCCTTTGGACTCCAGTCCCCCGCTCACGTTGACGGGCATCTTCCCGTCCCGCCAGGTCGCGCCGGAGTCGAAGAAGTCCGCGGCGCCACCGGCCGCACAGAGCCCGAGGTTGTCGTAGTGCACGAGTTCGGCGGTCGCGAAGCAGTCGTGCAACTCCACCAGGTCGAGGTCTTCCGGGCCGAGGCCCGCCTGCTCGTACGCGGTGCTCGCCGCGATCCGGGTCAGCGTGTTCACGTCCGGCAGGACCTGACAGCCTGGCTGCCACGGATCGCTGGTCAGCACGCTGGCCGACACCTTCACCGCGCGCCGCTGCTGTTCGGGAGCGAGCGTACGCAGTTTCGCGTCGCTGACCAGCACGGCCGCGGCCGCACCGTCGCAGTTCGCCGAGCACATCGACCGCGTGTTCGGGTAGGCGATCATGACATCGTTCATGATCTCGTCGAGCGTGAAGCGTTTCTGGTACGCCGCATTGGGATTCAGTACCGAATGGGCGTGGTTCTTCTCGGCGATGCGCGCGAACAGTTCGAAGTCGGCGCCGCCATAGGTGTGTGCGTACTCCATGCCCACCTGCGCGAACACGCCGGGCATCGTCTCCGTCCCGATGTGCCCTTCCAGGTCGGTGACCGCGCCGTAGCGGCCCGCAGGCGTCCACGACGACTCGTCCGAGCGCTGAGCCGTCCCGGCGAGCAGGCCTGCGCCCGACAACTTCTCGGTCCCGACCGCGAGGGCGACATCGGCCTCGCCGGACTTGATCGCCATCATGCCGACGCGCAGTGCGGTCGCGCCGGTCGCGCAGGCGTTGGCCACGTTGAAGACCGGGATTCCGGTCTGGCCGATCTGCTTCTGCAGCTTCTGACCGATGCCCTCCTGCGCCCTCATCAGATTCCCGGCGGCCAGGACCTGGATGTCGCGCATGGTGACGCCGCCGTCGGCGAGCGCGCCCAGCGTCGCCTCCGTCGCGAGATCGACCTCGTCCTTGTCCGGCTTCTTGCCGAACGTCGTCATGTGGATGCCCAGAATCCAGACGGTCTCTGCCATATCCTGTTCTTCCGGTCAGTCGGTGGGCTCGAAGCCATAGCCGATGGCCTCGACCCCGCCGGAGTCGGTGCCGAGCGAATAGGTGGTCAGGCGCACCGGCATCCCCAGTCGCACGTGCGCCGGGTCGGCCGGGGTGTTGACGATGTTGCCCCGGACCGTGGTTCCGTCGCAGTCGACGACAGCGGGCGTGAACGGGACCGGCACGCCCGGCGCCGCGAACCGGACGATCGTGAACGCGCGAACGGTGCCGGTGGTCGGCAGCGGCGCGTCCAGAAAGGTGGTGCCCCCGCAACCCGCGCAGGCGTTGCGGCGGTCGAAGTAGCGCGCACCGCAGCCGGAGCACTCGTGTGCGCGAAGGTGCGGTTCGTCATCGAGTACGAGGTAGTCGACGATGGGCACGGTGGTGGTTGTCATCGCAGCTTCCTGGGGTTTCTAATTTCGGACAACCGTGGTCTGATTTCGAAGGTAACCCGACCGACACCCGGCGTCAAGGCAGCCCCCGAACGGGGCGAGGCCGATATCATTCGTCGGAGATCGACCGTGAGGAGTTCACCTGTGGTCAACGTCGAAGGCGATGCCGGGCGGCGCGCACCGGGCCGACCGGTCGACCCCGAGATCGAGACGCGGGTGTTCAAGGCGGTTCGCGAGGTCTACACCGAGACCGGCTGGGCCGGCTTTTCCGTGCACGCGGTGGCCACCCGCGCCCACGTGGGCAAGGCCGCGATCTACAAGCGGTGGCTGTCCAAGGAGGACCTGATCGTCGCCGCCATCATGTCCATCGAGTCGAGGCCGCCCGTGGACCGTGGCTCGCTGCGCGAGGACCTCATCTGGATCGTCCAAGGTGAACTGGGCGAGTACCTGACCCCGGCCGGCCTGGTGCGCCTGCGGGCCCAGGTCGAGGCGAAGGTCTACCCCGAGCTGTTCGGTGCCGCGATGGAGCGGTTCCGCAGGCTGCGCAACAACGGCGGCCGGGTGGTCATCAACAACGCGATCGCGCGCGGCGAACTGTCCGAAACCGCCGACGGCATCATCCTGCTCGACGCGATCGGCGGCATGACGCTGAACCACTTCCTCGCCACCCCCACCTACGCCCAGCGCGCCCTGGAGCGCGACTCGCGGCGGTTCGCTGAATCGGTGGTGGACTTCGCCCTCGCGGCGGTCGCCGCCGGAAAAAAGAGCGGCTGACCTGACCCCTTCACCTGAACCGGATTTCTCAGGTACAGTTACAGACACTTATCGTCCGTATTAGGCGTGAGGAGTGGCCGTGCCCCGAGCAAGTGCCGCCGTGCTGCGCGATCCGGCCCGGCCCTACACCATCGAACCCGTCGACGTCGCCGCACCGGAGAACGACGAGGTGCTCGTCCGCGTCGTCGCCACCGGCATGTGTCACACCGACCTGTTCGGTCGCGGCGGATTGCTTGGCACTGCTTTCCTGCCCGCCGTGCTCGGGCACGAAGGGGCCGGAATCGTCGAGCAGGTGGGGCCTTCGGTCGCCGGCATCGCGCCGGGTGACCACGTCGTGCTGACCTTCGACT
>DASYBO010000278.1:0-9277 GCA_036500685.1 Pseudonocardiaceae bacterium
AGCGCGATCGTGGTCGTCGCGTTGACCCACCCGCATCGTCGTCCTGCCCGAAAACGAACTGATTGCCGACGACGCCACCCTCCCCGATCTCGTCACCCGATTCGAGGCGGCGGCCAAGGATCGGCGGTTCGGCCCGCGCGCCTTGGCTAGCTGCTGCTCGCCGACCAGCACGGCCGCGTGCTCGCCCAGACGGCGGCGGACACCCCGCGCTGGTCGTGTCGATCACGGAGGCGCTCCCGCTGCGCAGCGGAACCACCCTCTACACCAGGTGGGGCGACGGGTTCGGCTACCTGGCCCTGCTGGGCACCGCGCTCGCCAGTTCGGCCTCTGGCGTCGCCGCGTCGAACCAGGTGACATCTACACTCGCGCCTGATGACCATCGACCCCTCCGAGGAGCAGGCTCTGCTGCGCCATCACGGCGATGTGGATGCCGAGCCGGGCCTGATCGACCATGCTGTAAATGTGCGGTTGCCAGGCCCGCCCGCCTGGTTGCGCGCCCGGCTGGTCGCGGCCATCGACGACATCGGCCGCTACCCGTCGGCCGCGCAGGACGCGCGGGCACGCCAGGCCGCCGCCCGCCGGCACGGCCGGCACCCGGACGAGGTGCTGATCCTGGCCGGTGCCGCCGAGGGGTTCGCCCTGCTCCCGGTGCTGCGTCCGCGTCTCGCCGCTCTTGTAAACCCCTCGTTTACAGAGCCCGAGGTCGCGTTGCGCGCCGCGGACATCCCAGTGCACCGCGTGCTGCTGAGCGAGACCGACGGCTACCGGCTGCGCCCCGAACTGGTCCCGGAGGATGCCGACCTGGTGGTCGTCGGCAACCCGACCAACCCGACCTCCGTCCTGCATCCAGCTGACAACCTGAGGTTGCTGGCCCGGCCCGGCCGTGTACTCGTGGTTGACGAGGCGTTCGCCGACGCGGTCCCGGGCGAACCCGAATCCCTTGCCGGCGACGCGAGCATCCCGGGTCTGCTCGTGCTGCGCAGCCTGACCAAGACCTGGGCTCTGCCCGGCCTGCGCGCCGGCTACGCCATCGCCGCGCCCGACCTGCTCGCCCGCCTCGCCGCGCACCGTCCACAATGGCCGGTTGGCACGCTGGTCCTGACCGCGATCACCGCCTGCTGCGAACCGTCCGCCCTCGCGGAAGCCGAAGCAGCCGCCATCGAGATGGCGGAACACCGCGACCACCTCATCGCCGAACTCACCCGCCTGCCCGGCATCGAGGTATCGCAACCGGCGCACGCCCCGTTCCTGCTGCTCCGCGTGCCGAACGGGCCTGCGATGCGGGCCGCGCTGCGCGAGCGCGGGATCGCGGTCCGCCGCGCTGATACCTTTCCCGGCCTGACCTCCGACCACCTTCGCATCGCCGTCCGCTCCCCGGCCGAGTCGACGCCGTTGCTCACCGCCCTCGCCGACATCCTCGCCACCAAGGAACTCGCCGCCCCATGACCACGCTGGCCGAACTCGTCGCCGTGCTCGACACCGCCTACCCGCCGGCCCTCGCCGAATCCTGGGACGCGGTCGGCCTCGTCTGCGGCGACCCGACCGAGACTGTCGACACGGTGCTGGTCTGCGTCGACCCGGTCGAGGAGACCGTCGCCGAAGCGGTCGAACGCGGCGCCCAGCTGATCGTCGCGCACCATCCGCTACTGCTGCGCGGGGTGCACGGCGTTCCCGCGAACACCGCCAAGGGTGGCCTGGTGCACACCATGATCCGCAGCGGGATCGGCCTGCTCTGCGCGCACACCAACGCCGATTCCGCGTCGCCCGGCGTGTCGGACGCGCTCGCCACCGCCATCGGCCTTCGCCTGCTGCGCCCGTTGCGGGCCAACCCGGACGGCGTCACCGGCATCGGCCGGATCGGCGAACTGCCCGAACCAGAACCGCTGCACGCGTTCACCCAACGCGTCGCCGACGCGCTGCCGGCGACCGTGCCCGGCGTCCGCGCCGCAGGCGAACCGGATCGTCTGGTTAGGACGGTCGCGGTCAGCGGGGGAGCGGGCGACGGCTACCTCGGCGATGCCACCGAGGCAGGCGTCGACGCGTTCGTCACCGCGGATCTGCGGCACCATCCGGCCAGCGAACACCTGGCCCAGGGCGCCGTACCCGCGCTGGTCGACATCGCCCACTGGGCCAGTGAGTGGCCGTGGTGCGAGCAGGCGGCCGACATCCTGCGCAGGGCGCCGAGCGGTACGGTCGAAGTCTTCGTTTCCACCCGTCGTACCGACCCTTGGACGGTCGCCGCGACGAGCCGCAAGTCACTGAACACCGGGAGGTCCTCAACGTGAAAGCCGAACCAGCCGTGCAACGTCGGCTGCTCGACCTCGCCGATGCCGACGCGGAGCTGGGCCGGATCGACCACCGCCGCCGCACCCTGCCCGAACTCGCCATGATCGAGGAGGCCGAGGCCGGGCTGCGGGTCAAGCGGGACACGGTGGTCGCCGCGAACACCGCTCACAAGGACCTCAACCGGGAGATCACCAAGCAGGAGGACGAGATCGAGGCGGTCCGGGCCAGGGAGGACCGGGACCGCAAACTGCTCAACGACGGCAACGTCGGCTCCCGGCAGGTCACCGATCTCGAACACGAGCTGGAAACCCTCGGCAGGCGGCAGACCGCACTCGAGGACGACCTGCTCGAACTGATGGAGCGGCGGGAAGCCGTCGAACTGGACATCAAGCACGGGCAGGAAGAACTCGGCAAGGCCGAGGAGGCGCTGGCCGAAGCGCAGCAGCGCCGCGACCAGGCGCTGGCCGACCTCGACACCGCGCAGGCGCGTCGCGATGCCGACCGCAAGGGGCTGGTCGGCACCTTCCCGACCGACCTGCTCGCCCTCTACGACCGGGTCCGCGCGCAGAAGGGCATCGGCGCCGCGCTACTGCGGGCCCGCCGCTGCGGCGCGTGCCGGATCGAGCAGGACCGGCAGGCCATCGCCGCGATCAGGGATACCCCCGCCGACGAGGTGGTGCGCTGCGAGGAGTGCGGCGCGATCATGGTGCGCACCGCGGAGTCGGGCCTGTGAGGCGCTGCGATGAGTGGTGAAGTGATCGTCGAGGCCGACGGCGGGTCGCGGGGCAACCCCGGCCCGGCCGGTTACGGCGCGGTCGTGCTGGACAGAGCCGGCGGCGACGTGCTCGCCGAGCGGCGCGGCGGACTCGGCGTCGCCACCAACAACGTGGCCGAGTACACCGGCCTGATCGCCGGCCTCGAGGCCGCGCGCGAGCTCGGCGCGGACACCGTGGCCGTGCGGATGGATTCCAAGCTGGTCGTCGAGCAGATGTCCGGCCGCTGGAAGATCAACAGTGTGCCGCTGCGCGCGCTCGCCGCGCAGGCGCGCGAGCTGGTCGCCGACTTCCACCAGGTCACGTTCGACTGGATCCCGCGCGCCCGCAACACACATGCGGACCGGCTCGCCAACGAGGCAATGGACGACCAGGCACAATCGAGGATGTCATGAGCAGCAACAAGCTTCGCGGCACCGCGCAGACCGCGCCGCCCGCCGCCTGGTCCGGCGCGAAGGGCGCGCCGACGAGGCTGATCCTGTTGCGGCACGGCCAGACCGAGTATTCGGGCCAGCGCCGCTACTCGGGTCGCGGCGAACCACCGCTGACCGCGACCGGCCTTGCTCAAGCCAAGGCGGTCGCCCAGCGGCTGTCCACAATGGACCAGATCACCACGGTGGTGTGTTCACCGCTCGCGCGCGCCCGGCAGACCGCGGGCGCGGTTGTCGAACAGACCGGACTGCCGGTCGCGTACTGGGACACGTTGACCGAGACCGACTTCGGCGCCTGGGAGGGCCTTACCTTCGCCGAGGCGGCCGAACGCGACCCGGATCTGCACAAGCAGTGGCTGTCCGACCCCGCCGTGCCCGCCCCCGACGGCGAGAGCTTCGACGAGGTGCACGCCAGGGTCGCCCGCGCCCGCGACGAACTGGTCGCCGCCTATCAAGGCTGCACGGTCCTGGTGGTCAGCCACGTCACGCCGATCAAGACCCTGCTGCGCATCGGCCTCGACGCAGGCCCCGGCATCCTGTTCCGCCTGCACCTGGATCTCGCGTCCCTCTCGGTCGTCGAGTTCTACCCCGACGGCAACGCCTCCGTCCGCCTTGTCAACGACACCTCCCACCTCACCTGAGATCGATGAGCTAATCTGTCTGACGCGGACGAGTCGGCAGGGCGACCGCGGCCGGTGTGAACCGGTCGAGGAAAGTCCGGACTCCACAGGGCGAGGTGGTTGTCAACGGCAACCCGGGGTGACCCGCGGGACAGTGCCACAGAAAACAGACCGCCCGTTCGCGAGAGCGAGCGGGTAAGGGTGAAACGGTGGTGTAAGAGACCACCAGCGCCCCGGGTGACCGGGGCGGCTAGGTAAACCCCACCCGGAGCAAGGTCAAGAGGTGCCCGAGCTTCGGCCCGAGCACTGCGCAGGCGTTCGAGGGCGGCCCGCCCGATGCCTGCGGGTAGGCCGCTAGAGCCTGCTGGCAACGGCAGGCCCAGATGGATGGTCGCCGCCCTTGGCGCCGCAAGGCGCCAGGGGAACAGAATCCGGCTTACATGCCGACTCGTCCGCCTCGCCCGCGACTGACACCGTCCACAATGGATGGGATGGTCAGCCGTGCAGGTCGGCGGCCCAGTCCGCGACCCGATGTAAGTGCTCGGGCAGCAGGCCCTTTCTCGGGTCGACGTGACAGAGCAGGGTCGGGATACCTTCCCTGTTCCGGTCGAATTCGGCGCGGGCGGCGGGGAAGCCGGAGGCGTCGTGCTCGTCGTCGAGCCAGGCCAACGGCCTGCCTGCCGCATAGGCCGCGACGGCGGGCCATTTCCAACCACCGTTCTCTGTCCAGCGGAACCAGCCCGGTGGCACGGGAGCGAGGTCGGTGGCCGGGAATTCGATCACCGGCAGGTCGCGCAGACCGATCGCGGGACCGACGTAAGTATTGGCGTCGTGCATCCAGGTGGTGGCCCAGGCCAGTTCGAGGTTGGCCTTGGCGGCGAGTTCGCGTAGGCGGGCGCCGTGGGCGGGGTGCAGCCAGATTCGCAGCCCTCGGTGTCGGCGCACGTTCGAGCCGCTGTACCAACCGCCGTCGGGAGTGTGCCGGTAGGTCCGGTAGCCGAGGGGGCGGGCGGTGGGTTTGGCCGCATAGGGGTTCAGTACGCCGTCCACGTCGAGGAGGAGTAGTGCCTGCTCCGCCATTCGGGTCCTTGTCCGCCGGGTTCTCACTGGCAACCTGGATGGATCCAGTTTTTTCTCCGCATTCCACGATAGGCCGGTCGGGGCGGTGCACATGGCTGAGAGTGTCGGGCAGGAAACCCTGCGGATGGGACTGGCGTTGCTTGGCTCGGTGGTCCGGGTGATCGTCGACCGGCCGATGGGGTCGCGGCATCCGGCGGCCCGGTTCCGGTACGCGGTCAACTACGGCTACGTGCCGGAGACGGTCGCGCCGGACGGCGGAGAGCTCGCCGCCTATCTGCTCGGCCCCTCGGGCCCGGTCGAGACCGGCGTCGGGCGCTGCGTCGCCGTGGTGCACCGGGAATACCAGGACCACGACAGGCTGGTCGTGGTCATCGGTGATCAGGAGTATTCCGACGAGGAGATCCTCAGGATGGTCGCCTTCCAGGAGAGGCACGGCCGGCATCGGCTGGTTCGTGGCTGACTCGCGCGTTTCGCTAAGGTCGACATCATCGACGCCGACCGGAGGTGCCCGTGATGGTGAACCAGGGCTCGGGCAAGCAGGGCCGAACAGCGGCGGTTGCCGCTGCCGCCGGCGATGCCGGCGATGCCGGCGTCACAGAGCAGGTTGCGCCGCGCTGGCTGGTGATCACCTCCTTCGTGCTGACCCTCCTCGGTCTAGCGCTGTCGGTCTACCTGACCATCACGCACTACACCGACCAGGCGACGCTGTTCTGTCAGCAGAACTCGGTCGTCAACTGCCTCAAGGTGACGACCAGCCCCGAGTCGGTGATCTTCGGCATTCCGGTCGCCGTGCTCGGCTTGGTCTTCTTCGTGCCGATGGTGGCGTTGACCTCGCCGTGGGCCTGGCGGTCGCCCCTGCCGGTGCTGCGCTGGCTGCGGTTGGCCGGTGTCGCGCTCGGCCTGGTCTTCGTGGTGTACCTGGTCTCGGCCGAGCTGGTCCTGATCGGCTCGATCTGCGAGTACTGCACGGGCGTGCACATCGTGACGGTCGCGCTGTTCGCCGTGGTCGTGATCGGCCAGTACCGGATGTCGCATCGCGAGGACTGAGCGAGAACTGAGCACGGCCCGCGAACGGAACCCGCGCACCTTAGTCTCGAAAGAGGCTCGACAAGCCGAGAACGTTCGAGCGGGGAGATTCACCGATGACCGGGAGCATCGAACGAGCCGGCCGGCAGGCAAGGACCGCCCGGCGCAGCATGCCGAGCATCGGTGCCTGGCGACGGGTGATGATGGCCCGCGACCGCGAGCAGGAGTTCCGCTCGTCGACTCCGCTCGAGCTGTTCTTCGACCTCTGTTTCGTGGTCGCGGTCGCCCAGGCCGGCAGCCAGCTGCACCACGGGCTCGCCCTGGGGCACGGCTGGTCGGAGTTGCCCGGCTACGTGATGGTGTTCTTCGCGATCTGGTGGGCCTGGGTCAACTTCACCTGGTTCGCCAGCGCCTACGACACCGACGACGTGTTCTACCGGCTGCTCACCCTCCTGCAGATCGCCGGCGTGCTGGTGCTCGCGGCCGGCATTCCGACCGGGTTGGCCACGTTCAATTTCTCGATCATGACCTACGGCTACGTGATCATGCGGATCGCCATGATCGCCCAGTGGATCCGGGTGTCTATCGAGTTTCCACCGGGCCGGCCCGCCGCGCTGCGCTACGCCGTCGGGGTCACGCTGTGCCAGATCGGCTGGGTGATCCGGCTCGCGCTGCCGCGTCCGTGGGACCTGATCTTCTTCGGCGTCTTCGCGGTCTGCGAGATGCTGGTCCCGATCTGGGCCGAGACGCGCGGGCGGGCCACGTCCTGGCATCCGGACCACATCTACGACCGCTACAGCTGCTTCACGCTGATCGTGCTGGGCGAATGCGTGTCCGCGCTCACTCTGGCCGTGCAGGCCGTCGTGTCCGGCCATGGTGCGTCCGTGTCGCTGCTGGTGCTGGCGGTGGCCGCGCTGCTGCTGGTGTTCGCGCTGTGGTGGGCGTACTTCAAGAGCGACACGACCGAGGCGCTGCGGGTGTCCCTTGGCACCACGATGGCCTGGGCCTACTCCCATTTCCTGATCTTCACCTCGATCGCCGCGCTTGGCGCGACGCTCAGCGTCGCGGCCGAGACCGCCCAGCACGTCACCGTGCACGTGAGCGAGAACGGCGCGGCGCTGATGGTGGCACTGCCGGTCGCGGTCTTCGTGATCACCGGCAACGGCCTGCACCGTTCGATGAGCCGCACGTTCCGGATCAGTCAGCGATACGTGATCATGGTCGCTGCCGTGGTCATCGGGTTGTCGTGGACGGCGAGCGCGATCGGCCTCGCCGCGACCGTCGCCCTGATGGCGCTGGTGGTCGCGGGCCTGCTCACGGCATATCTGGTCGGGCTGCACCGGGCGGCGGTACGAACGGTCGGGCTGGGCAGGCGGGACCAGGCCGCGGCGGCAGCCGACTGAGCGGTTCGGCCGGCAACGACCAGCTGATGATCAACCGGTAGGCTGGGCTTGGCTCGGTACGGTGTCCGACTGTGGACGGTTGGGTCGCTTTACCTGTTCTGTCCGCTCCCACACCATGGTTGTGATGCAGAACACCTCTCAGCAGCGGATTCCTTCGGCCACGGTTGAACGGGGCGCGCGGCGTGTCGGCAAATTTATCCGAATATCAGGTCTTTCGGGTGCATTATCCCAAAAGTCACTCCGGCGTTTGGTGCACGGTCAGTTACCGATTGTTGCGAGGACGAGTGAAGTTCGCTGACGACTGGAGCGAACGGGTGGTTTCTGTGCCGGCCGGGCTGCTTCCGCCCGATGATGGATGTGGTCAGATGGACGACACCTGCCGAGCGGGGAACCGGATTGGATCTACGCTGCGCACAGCGACCACTACAAGACGTCAAACCGACATGGTGTACTCGTCACCAGTGACATCCGACGCTGACCGCGACTCGGTGCGCCGGGTGGCCTCACTCGTCGCATCAGGGAGGACGAGATGACGACTATCCACACGCTTGCGGCCACCACTTTTGGCACAAACGGCGTCAGCCAGTGGATTCTCAACAACATCGTTCCCCTGCTGCTGCTCGTGGTGGCCCTGCTGCTGCTGTACTTGGGCGGTGGCAAGGGTGACAACGCGGGCGTCATGCGGCGGATCGGTGGCGTGTTCGTCGCGCTGGCCATCATCGGTATCGCGGTCACCGGCGCGGGCGTACACATCGGAACCTGGCTCGCCAGCTTGTTCAACAGCTGATCGGGTGCGGTGATCTGGCGTGCAGGTACGCACCGATGACGAGGTGTATCGCGTCGACGCCGTCTGGCTCGGACCGCCCAAAGCCACCTTTCCCTGGCGTGCGCGGTACGTGGCCTGGGGCGTCGGCATCCTGGTCTTCTTCATCGTGTTCAGCACCCAGCGCGCGATCGGCTTCGGGTTCGGCTTCTTCACGATCGCCTGGGGCCTTGTCATCACCGTCGTGCTGACCAGGTTCATCTGCTCCCGAATCAGCCACGAACGGCCCCTGACCGCGGTGCTGACCATGTGGGGTCGCGAACTCACCGCGCCGAGGGAGTCGTCCGGCGGTACCGGCGGCGCTGCCAGCGCCACCCGGATCAGGGTGCACGCCACCCGGCCCCGGCCACGCCGAGGCGGCGGCCGGACCGCGACCGCTTCGTCCGCTGGACAGCGAACCAACAGCCGTTCTGGTACGGCTGAACAACGTGGCACAGCGAACAGCGCGGCGGCACGAGCGCGCGCGGTGCAACACCGACGGTCCAGCCGAACGGTCACGGCGGCGAAGACGGGTGGCGCATCCAGGACAGCACGCACGCGCAGCAAGGAGGTAGGCGGTGTTCGGACGCCGGGCAGGAGGTGACGGTAGGGCGAATCACCGCATCGCCCAGCACACCGTCTCACCCGCCGAACCGCCCGCCTACAGCCGGCGCGGCCGACGCCTACCCGGGGAGCAGGCAATCCCCAGCTACACCCCGTCCATCGCGGCCCGCAGCATCGACGGCCACCTGCTGCGCACCGGGCAGGACGTGTACGCCTGGTATCGGCTGTCCCAGCAGCGCTGGTCGTTTCGGTCCGACTCGCAGCGCCAGGACCTGATCGCCGCGATCGCCGG
>DASYBO010000279.1:0-7071 GCA_036500685.1 Pseudonocardiaceae bacterium
AGCCGAGCGCCTACAGATGGTTGCCTCAGTGGAGGTTGACGCGGGTGGCGTAGGTGTCCTCGTTGTTGGCGACGGAGGCGTTGGACGCGCCACCCTGGCAGATGCGCGGTGGAGTGCCCGGCGTCGCGGTACCGGGGCACAGGAACAGGTCGACCGTTCGGGTGTCCGACCAGACCGGGAAGATGTTCTTGCTGGTGACCGCGATTCCGGCGTAGTCGCCGTAGAAGGTGCCGGAGAACTGGGTGGGTGGCGGCATACTGCTGGTCGTCGCGCGGACGTGCGTGAAGGTCGGGGTGTGCGCGGTCGGGTTGGTGCTAGTGGACACGGTGATGTCGGAGAAGCCGATGTTCTCGTCCGCGCCGTACTGGCGGTCGTAGTAGCTGACCGCGAAGGTGCCGTCGGGGGCGAACGCGGCACCCTGCCAGTACTGGTCGGTGCGGGCCTGGCCGGGTGCGGTGGTCACCACCGGCATCTGCCGGACATCGGTGCTGCCACCGGTGAAGCCGGCTCCGGCATTGGTTGAGACCGACACCACGATGTCGTTGTTGCAGGTGCCGTTCTTCACCCCGGTGTAGAGGTTGCCGCCGGTGGCGGCGTTGACGCCGGCCGGCGTGCAGCCGGTCTGCTCGTCGGAGTCCCGATTGATGTAGGAGCCGTAGGTGACCACGATCTGGTTGGCGTGTAACGGATCGACGCTGCCGACGGGGTAGTTGCTGGCCCGGAAGACCGAGTTGGCCGACGGGCCTTTCTCCGCGACGCAGGCCCGGCCGGGGTCCTGGCCGTTCTGGTAGGTGGCGCAGTCGGGAAGCTCGTTGTAGTTGCCCACCAACACGGGCGCCGAGAAGGTGTGCCCGCCGTCGGTGGAGCGGGACAGGAGCATTTGGTTGTGGTTGTCGGTCGCGCCGGTGGTGGCGTTGTTGAAGTTGTTGTAGTCGATGTAGAGGGCGCCGTCGGGTCCGACGAAGGGCTGCGAGTCCTGGTTCTGGTTGCACCGGCCGTTGGGTGTCGGGGCGCCGAGGTTGTTGGGGCACAGGGCACTGTCGGAGCTGACCAGGACCGGCGCGGAGAAGGTCTCGCCGTAGTCGGCGGAGTATGCCTCGTAGATGTAGCCGGTGCCGTCAGCCGCGAACGTCGTCCACGACACGTACACCCGATCCCGGAACGGGCTGCGCGGATTGCTGTCCACGGCGAGCAGTTCCTTGTCCAGCAGGAAGTTTCCCGCGCCTGCGGTGTCGTCGTGGGCGACGACCGGACGACCGGTGAAGTTCCAGGACGCACCGTTGCTGCCGGTGGAGCGGAAGACCAGGAACGCGCTGGACTGATCCGGGTTGGGGGAGGTGCTATTGCCGCGGTTGAACACCTGGCACGCCAGGTAGGCGTTGCCTCGGGAGTCCCAGGCGACCGAGGTGTCGCCACCGCCCTGCCAGTATTCGCGTGGCGCGCCACCGAAGGCGGCACCGGTGATGAAGCCGTCCGGGACGGTGGCATCGGCCCAGGTGCGGCTCGCGTCGAGGGAGTAGCTGACACCGCACGTGCCGTCCCCGCGTCGGTAGTCGTTGTAGCTGGACACCAGATGGGTCGGGTTGTTCGGGTCGGCGGCCATCCAGGTCTCGTTTTGTGACTGCCCCCGGCCTTGTAAGGCGGCGTCGGAGATGTTCAGGCAGTTCTGGTTGACCTTGACATTCGCGCCGAACTGGTTCGCACAGGGGCTGGCAGTGGTCGGTACGGGTCTGGTCGGCGCAGCGTGCGGGGAGAGCGCCGCGTCCTGCTGGTTCAGTTCGGTGGACAGTAGCCCGGATACGTGCTCCCGCTGGACCTTGGTCAGCTGGGCGTAGCCGAAAGGCTGCGCGGTCGCGGCTGGCGCGGTGATGAGGCCGAGCGCCGCGGCGCCCAGGATCGTCACACCGATCGTGGAAAGAAGGACTGGGCGGGGCCATCGTGTCATCAGGCGCTCCCTCGGGACGAACGGATACGTTCGACTGCGCGCCAGCCACACGGTCCACCGTGGCAGCTACCGTGCCATGGTGCGCCGGCTCCTTTGTCGGCGCCCGTCGCGCGATCGTTACCCAGACCTCAACGTGCCGCAAAGCCTCCTGCCAGCGGAGGAAGGGCTCCGGCCCGACCGACCGGTGAGGTCGGGCAGTTCGGCCAGTGCGCCGGTTGCAGCCGCTACGGCGGTTTCCGCCGGATTGCCGGTGAGCGACCACAACCAGTCCAGCCGACCGAGCAGCGCATCGACCAGCAACCGCTCGTCGCCCCCGCCACCCAGCCCAGCCCGAACCGCCAGCTCCGCGCACTCAGCCGTGCCTTCGTCCCGCGCGTTGAATCGGATCACGGCGGGCAGGATCGAGGCGACGCTTCCCCGTGGGTGACATGGAATCGCGCCGTGAACGGGTTCCCGGCCGCATGCGCCGCGCCCAGCATGCTGAGCGCGATCCCCAACCTGGCCTACGCACCCAACTGCATGGCCCAGCGCACATCCAGGTCGTCCGGACTCGCAACCAGAATGGGTAGATTCCGGTTCAGCAGGGCGATGGGCAGGGCGCAGGCCATAATGGCTCCGCGAGCCAGATCGTGGGAGATGAGTGCCATGGACCGACGGGCCATCGTGCTCAACGAACTGGCGCAGGGTGTGTGGCCGCTGAGCGAGGGCGTCATGTGGTTCGAGCGTTCGGATATCGACGAACGTTTCCGGATCTTGTGCAGCCTCGCTCTGTACTGCGACCAGGCCCACCCGACCGCACGGGATAGACGGCAGAGCATCCGTGCAGCACGACTCGACCTCACCGACGCGCCACGAGCGCGGGATGCATCCATCGGCCCGTCGGGGTTGCGGGCAGGCAGGGCTCCTCCGTCTCGCAACTGCCAGGAGAAGCTTCGCTTCATGTGGTCCCCGCAGAGGCGTGGCCGTACCGCCCGAGGCACGGTGGGGCTTCCAGTCGTTCTTGTCGTTCTCGTCCGACCTGCTACGACAAGCCGAAACCCGCTTCGATCACCCGCGTTGTCAGCCCTCACGTGCCATGTTGTTCGCGTGAGCGCGCAGGCTGATGACAGTGGTCGGGGTGGTGCTGTTGGTGGCCTGCCACCAGTTGACGTTAAATCCGCCGGTCAGGTACTGGAGCTGCACGGTGTGGTAGGTGCCTGAGTTGAACCGGAACGTGCCGGCGTCGACGGTCTGCCAGGTCTGCCAGCCGCCGGTGTGCGGCACGGTGACGGTCGGCCCGGCGACGCCGTCGACGACGATTCGCAGCTGGGAGCCGGAGTTCGGGCTGGCCACCCGGACCTTCAGATCCGTGGTGCCCTGCATCGGCAGTTGCTGCCAGGTCTCCGACTCGCCCGCGGCGATGTTGCCCACGTCCCAGCCGCCGCCGGCGTCGCTGGTGGGCTCGACCCCGAGGTCGGGACGGTAGGCCTTGAACGGATTACCGGACGTACCGGAGACCGCGTCGGCGGTCTCGGCCTGCACGGTCAGCGTGGTCGGGAACGGCGTGCGCGAGTACCGGCGCAGGATGCTGAGGTCCTGGCCGGGGAAGTCACGCTGTGTCGTGCCGTACGGCGCGTTCTCGGTGCGCCACAGGCTCGCGCCCTCCTGCCAGTCGGTGAAGCCCTCGACCAGGGTGATGAGGTCTCCGTTGCCGACCGTGTTCTGCAGGTTGCTGACCAGCGTGTTGCCGTGGTTGGGGTCGATGATCATGTTCGTGGTCGAATTGACGAAGTGGAAGCCGGGCACGGTGGCGCCGTAGTTGTTGCCGTTGAAGGACTGGTTGGTGTAGGTCGGGTTCGGCACGCCGAACCAGCCGTCCGCGCCGTTGGCCGCCGAGGAGACGGCGGAGTCGTTCCGGACCCAGCTCTGGTCGACCACGAAGTACGGGTTCTCATGGAACGTCGACTGGGCCTGCGAGCGGACGTACTTGAGCATGTTGGCCGAGTTTCCGTTGCCCTGATTGGTGAACGCGAACGAGTTGTCCGACCACAGATATACCAGGGCCTGGCCGTTGACCTTGTAGAGCATGTTGTCCGGCACGGCCTGGTAGAACGCCTTTAGGTCGTTGTCCCACAGGTACTGGTAGCCGCCCTCGCCGGCGCCGGTCTTGTCGCCCATGTCGAACGGCGGCGAGTAGCCGCCGGTACCGTGCTTGATCTGGTTCTTCTTGTCCGTCATCGACGCCGGGGTGTCGTCGAACGCCGCGATCTTCAGCTTGCCGGCGGCGCCGGCCGTGTTGATCGCGTTGACCAACTGGGTCAACTCCCGCGGATCGCCGCCCTCGTTCGGCACCGAGGAACCGGGGATGTAGCCGCGGGTGTCCACGGCCACGAAGTCCACGCCCGCGAAGACCAACTCCTCCACGTAGTCCAGCCAGAACTGGGAGGTGCCGGTGTTCGCCTGGTACATCGGCAGGTTGTAGATCGTGCTGCCCTGGTTCGTGTACGGCCCGCCGGCCAGGGTGGTGGTGTCGAAGCCGAAGGTCACCCCCAGCGCACCGGTGACGCCCGAAGCGCGGTGCGGCAGCACCGAACCGCCGGTGTCAACGATCGCCGAGGGTGCGGCGCCGGCGTGCGGTGCACCCGTACCCCACGACGCGAACGCAGTCACCCCCACACAGACCAGCACGGCCAGCGACAGCAGCGAACGCCGCACCAGATGCATTGCTCCTCCTTGAGCTCTGGACCCGGAAGACGTCGCGCCGAACGGCCTGTCGCGGCCGCAGCCGTCAAGACCCGGTATTCGAGGTTGTACACGGCGATGTGGCCGGACACAACGGGCAACCGGTACTACATTCCGAGATCATGTGGGAGTGGGTCGTCTCGTCGGCGATAGTGACTGGTCAGGGCTCTGGGCTGCCTCGTCAGCGCCCACGGCGCCGCACTGCTGGGTCTGGGGATCAGCATCAGCCTGGGCGAGCTGGCCATTGGGTGATGGGTTGATCCGGAGGGTGCGGGCTAGCGCCGCCGTCGCCGTGGGGGAGCCAACTTCGGAGCGGTAGTGCCTCGCCAGGCGGGTGATGATCACGATGGCCAGCTCGGGCGACGGTCACCCAAGGTTGATAACACGCCGAATTCCGAAGGACTCGCCAACGTATTGTCGGGTGACAGGTTCGAATACTAGAGAAGTGAGCTGATGAACGCCGAGGACCGCGAGGCCATAACCCGTCTCATCAGTCAGCACGGCTATCTGATCGACACGGGCCAGCTCGATCACCTGCACGAGATCTTCGCAGCAGACGTGCAGGTGGTCCGAAGGCGGTAACGGTCGGCCCGCGACGCAGCGACGTCGACATGGCATAGCTGGAATAGCGCAGGAGAATCGGTGCGGGCACACAACACCACCAGACTTGACAGGGAACGAAGTCGTACAGCAGGTCGGAGTCGGTGCGGATACGGGCAGCGATCAGGCCGAGAGCCAGCGGGAACCTTTGCACAGGCCGATCAGCTCGGTGACGCCTGTTCCCTACCTGCGCTGTCGTGGGCGTCGTCGAGCGCGGCTGTGAGGAGGGTGCGCGCTGGGGTTGTCGGTGCGGGTTGGGGCTGAACTCGTTTCAGAGGCCACGTAGGAAGTCCAGCAGTGCCCCGGTGACGATCTCGGGCCGTTCCTGCTGCGTCCAGTGACCGCAGTCGGGAACGTCGACGACGCCGCGCAGGTTCGGCACGATGGCCCGGGCGGCGTCGTCCATCGGGTAGAACATGCGCACGGCGTCGTTCTCACCGCTGATGTAAAGCGACGGCGGGGTGATCGGGGCGTCCTGCCACGTGGCGGTGAGCTCCCAGTTGCGATCGAGGTTGCGATACCAGTTCAGCCCGCCGGTGAAACCGCTGGTGGTGAACTGGTCGACGAAGGTGGCCAGGTCCTCGGGAGTGAGCCAGGACGGCAGGGTCTCGGGTTCGGCGAACATGCCGAGGAAGCCGGCTGAGGGCTCGGGATTGCGGACGCTGCCGTAGGTCCGACGCAGGGTGGCGGCGATGTCCTTGCCCAGGACGGCATCGGCGACACCGGGCTCCTGGAAGTAGTTCTGGTAGAAGCCGTCGCCAAACCGCTGTCGGGTGACGGTCAGCGGCGGCAGGGCCGGACGCGGCAGCGGCGGCACGCTGATGCCGATGACCCCGCACACGACGTCGGGGCGCAGCAGGGCGGTGTTCCAGGCGACCATGGATCCCCAGTCGTGGCCGACGACAACGGCCTGCTCCTGGCCAAGCTCGCGGATCAGGGCCACTACGTCGCCGACCAGGTGGAAGATCGAGTACTGGTCGACGTCGTCGGGGCGGCCGGACGAGCCGTAGCCGCGCTGGTCGGGGGCGACGACCCGATAGCCGGCGGCCGCGAGGGCATCGATCTGGTGCCGCCACGAGTACCAGGTCTCCGGAAAGCCGTGCAGCAGCAGGACAAGCGGCCCCGGGCCCTGCTCGGCGATGTGCATGTCGATGCCGTTCACACGGACCTGATGGTGTGGCAAGACTTTCTCCTCAGTCTTCACGTTTGCCGATGGACTCCAGCAGCGCCTCACGCTTGGCCGCCAGCACGGCCAGTGCGGCGTCGGCGGTGGCCCGGATGTCCTCGGGGGTGGGCGTTTCCGGCCCGAGCAGGGCGGTCGCCGCGGCGGCGAGCACCCGGGCCGGGTCGTCGACAGACAGGTCGTTGAGGACCCGCTGTTGGATGACCGAGGTCAGGAAACCCCAGAGCAGTGCGTCCAACGCGTACGCCTGGTCGTCGAGGGCCCAGTCGGTGCGGGCGAGATTGTGCTCACGCCACACCGGAAGCGCGGCGTACATCAACGCGCCGGGTCCGAGCTCCTCGCGAAGCTTGGTGCTGCGGGGGTGTTGGGTGAGGACGCCGAGCAGGTCGTCATCCTCGATCTGGAGCGCCCGGACGAACGGCCGGTCGATCGAGAGCTGGACCACGACCGGCAGCAGCCGGCTGGGGCGGCAGACGTCGGGATCGGCGGCGGCCAGTTCGGCGAATTCCTCGACCATGGCCAGGAAGTCCCGGGCGAACAGGCCCACCAGCAAGTCCTCGCGGGTGCTCCAGTGCAGGTACACGGTGCCCTTGGCGACGTGCGCCCGCTCCGCGATCTCCGC
>DASYBO010000280.1:0-4195 GCA_036500685.1 Pseudonocardiaceae bacterium
GGCTCTGGCAGCAGGTTCAGGCAGCCCTCGGCCAGTCCGACCAGGCCGGCGTCGTTGGCACCGATGGTCACCGTGACCAGGGTCGTGTTCGCGGTGAGCGCGTCGAACTGCGGGGGAGCGGCCGGATCCCAGGGCAGGCTGGCCGCCTGCGGACTGGTCATGTTGTCAGTGGTCGCGCTGCTGCACGTGACATCGGTGAACTTCCGCACGTGCAAGGCCGCCGCGACCAGGTGTGCGTAGTCCTTGCCGGAACGAAAACACGGGTCGAGCGCCACCTGCGGCAGGATCAGCGGCCCCGCAGCGAACGAGTCGCCGAGCGCGACGTATTCGCTGTTCAAGGGGGTGGCATCGGCGGATGCGGGCACGGCCACCCCGGCCGCGGTCGCCGCGCCGAGCAGGGACAGCAGCGCGACCCCGCGCTGCCAACGGCCGAACGATCTTCTCACTGGCCCTCCAGTAGTCAACCGCGTCGTCAACTCCATGGCTCCGAGCGGAGCGGGGACCAGTATGGGCACGACCGAGGGTGTCCGGCGTGTCGCACAAGGGTGAATTTCGTTCGATTCATGTGCCGACAAGTCGCGAGTTGACGGTGGCTGCGCGCGGTTGACCTGCGGCGTAAGGTGGCGACATGGTGCCGAGGCCGTGCGTTCGGACAAGATTATGAAGCGTGCACTCGTTGTCGGCGGCACCGGCATGCTTTCGGGTGTCGTCGCCGAACTCGTCGAGGACGGCTGGCACGTCGTGGTCCCGTCCCGCCGCTACGCGCCGATCCCGCTCGACCTGCCGGAGTCCACCTCCGACGAACGCCGCGCGCTGTGGGTCGAGGCCGACTGGGCAGCGCCGGAGTCCTTCGCGCAGCGGGCGAAGAAGGCGCTCGGCGGCAAGGCCGAACTCCTGGTCGCCTGGGTGCACGATGCCTACCGCGAGGACGTGCTCGCGGCGATCACTCCGCTGCTGACCACCGACGCGGCCGTCGTCGAGGTCCGGGGTGCCGCTGCGGCTGCGCCGACCGGCGGCGAAGTCGAACCGAGCCTGCTCGCGCACGAGACCCAGTTGGTGGTGCTCGGGTTCGTCCGGGACGGCGAGGGCACCCGGTGGCTGACCCACCGGGAGATCTCCGATGGCGTCGTCGACGCGGTGCACCGTGCGCTGGCCGAGCGTCCGCCGGCAACGCATCAGATCGGCGAGGTCAACTCCTACGCCGTTCGCGTCTGAACCCGGCTACCGGAGCGCGTTCGCCGGCCTGATCTCCCAGATCGTCCACAGTGGACGGTAACCCTGCCGTGGCCAGAACACCGACGACAGCGGGTTGGCCGGGTTGTAGTAGAGGTAGCTGCCCAGTGTCCGGTGCCGGGCCAGATCGTGGTGCGCCACCGCCATCAGCTGCTGGCCGAGACCGCCGCCGCGAGCGCCCGGCAGCACCGACACCGTGTTCACGTAACCCCATCGCCCGACCGGCACCGGGAACCGGATTGCGGCGCCGAGCGACGCGTCGGTGACCCAGCATTCGGCGATGCCGACCGCGATCCCGTCCCGTTCGATGATCCAGACCGGATCTTGTTCGTTGAGGTGATATCGAATCGCGGCTCGTTTGAGAGCCGCCGCGTCCGCGCGCAGCATGGTGCCGCCCAGATTCGCCGAATAGACCAGTTCGGCCAGGGCGAGTTCGGTGGCCACGGCCAGATCGTCAAGGCGCGCCCTGCGTACCGTCACCCCTGGCGCCAATCGCGGCACCGGGGTGCCGCTGCGGCCGGGTTGGCGCACCGCGAGCGCGGTCAACGGTACGAAACCGTGCTCCAGCAGCACCCTGCTCACCGTGACGTCCAGGCTCGGCCAGGTGAGCACACACGAGGAGTCCGCATCGAGCGGATTGCGGTCCAGTAGCCCGCGCCACGCGCGCAGCAACGCGTCCACGCCGACGTCCGCGTGCTCGCCCACCAGCGGGAACAACTCCCACACCTGCCGCGCCGACCACAGGCTCGGCAGCGAGCCTTCCGGATTGTTGATCCGCAGCAACGTGCCCGCGACCCGCTGCCCGTCCGGCAGGGCCGTGGTGAGCACCTCGCCGACCGGATTCGGGGTCATGTCCGGCAGCAGTTCGTCCAGTGCCGCGAACCGGGCCCGCTGCGCGGCGCGCAGGTTCGTCGCGACGGTCACGCCAACTCGCAGGAGAAGATCGCGGTGCCAGGAAACAGCCGTCCGCGCAACGGACTCCACTGCCCCCACTCCTGGGTGTGCTCGGGCGGCCATTCCGGCTCGATCAGGTCACCAAGCACAAAGCCGGCGCCGTTGATCGCCCGCACGAAATCACCCAAGGTGCGGTGATGTTCCACGTACGTGGCCGCGCCGTCCTCGTCGACCTCGACGTAGGGCCTCCGGTCGAAATAGGACTGTGCGACGACCAGCCCGTCCTGGCCAGGATCATCCGGGAAGATCCACCGCAGCGGGTGCGTCACCGCGAACACGAATTTCCCGCCGGGCCGCAGCACTCGCGCCACCTCGTCGAGCACCGCGCCGACGTCCGCTACGAACGGAATGGCGCCGAAGGCCGAGCAGGCCAGGTCGAACGAATTGTCCGCGAAGGGCATCTGGTCCGCGCTCGCCTGGATCAGCGGTACGTCGATACCGGAGAACTCGTTGCCACGCCGCGCGTGCGCGAGCATGCCGGCGGAAAGATCGAACGCGACCGGGCGCGCCCCCTGCGCGGCCAGCCAGCGCGCGCACGGCGCCGATCCGCAGCCAACCTCCAAGATCGACAGTCCACGGACGTCACCGAGTAGTCGCGCGTCGGCCTCGCGAAGTCTTTCCGGGCACCACACGAAGTCCGCGACGCCGAGAAACTCGCCGTGTTCGGCGTGATAGTCGTCGGCGTCAGCGTCCCACCAGGCCCGACTGGCCACCCGCGACTCACTCGCGTCGACCGATCTCTTGGTGATGCCGACCGTGCCCAGTGCGCGCTCCGCGCTCATATGATGACCCTCCGCTGACGAATCAGCTGGATCATCCTCCGCCGAGGCGACCTGGTCCGCTGCCACCTTGCTCCTTTCGAGCAGCTGGTTTGCTCCCGGATGTCAAACCCGCGTACGATATCGCCCGCGCAGTGGGTTCAATGCTGCCCGCGGTTCCGCCCGTCGGGAATCGGGCGGCCCTCGTCTTCGTTGACATAGTCCGTGCGGACCTCGTCATGACAAGACTGGCACGGTTCCGCAGGTCATTGCATCCTTCGCGCAGCAGGAGCACAACGTCGACAGCGCAGACAGCCAGCCCACAACACCAATCCGTACCGGAGCAACCCACCTAATGTCCACCGACACCACCATCGTCCCGCAGCAAGTGAAAGCCGCGCCGCAGCAGGTCGCGATCAACGACATCGGGACGGAGGAGGACTTCCTCGCCGCCATCGACAAGACCATCAAGTACTTCAATGATGGTGACATCGTCGAAGGCACCATCGTCAAGGTCGACCGCGACGAGGTCCTGCTCGACATCGGCTACAAGACCGAGGGTGTCATTCCCTCGCGCGAACTGTCGATCAAGCACGACGTAGACCCGGCTGAAGTGGTCAGCGTCGGTGACGAGGTCGAGGCCCTTGTCCTGCAGAAGGAGGACAAAGAGGGTCGGTTGATCCTGTCCAAGAAGCGCGCGCAGTACGAACGCGCGTGGGGCACGATCGAGGGGCTCAAGGAGAAGGACGAGCCGGTCAAGGGCACCGTCATCGAGGTTGTCAAGGGTGGCCTGATCCTCGACATCGGTCTGCGTGGCTTCCTGCCCGCGTCCCTGGTCGAGATGCGTCGCGTTCGCGACCTGCAGCCCTACGTCGGCCGTGAGCTCGAGGCCAAGATCATCGAGCTGGACAAGAACCGCAACAACGTGGTCCTGTCCCGCCGCGCCTGGCTTGAGCAGACCCAGTCCGAAGTCCGCAGCGAGTTCCTCAACCAGCTGCAGAAGGGCCAGGTCCGCAAGGGCGTCGTGTCCTCGATCGTCAACTTCGGCGCGTTCGTGGACCTCGGCGGCGTCGACGGTCTCGTGCACGTGTCCGAACTGTCCTGGAAGCACATCGACCACCCGAACGAGGTTGTCGAGGTCGGCCAGGAGGTCACCGTCGAGGTGCTCGACGTCGACATGGAGCGCGAGCGCGTCTCCCTGTCGCTGAAGGCCACTCAGGAAGACCCGTGGCGTCAGTTCGCCCGCACCC
>DASYBO010000281.1:0-2474 GCA_036500685.1 Pseudonocardiaceae bacterium
CCTACTCCCGCTGCTGGCCGACCGCCCGACAGAGCAGTAATCACACATCCAGAATCTCCCGCAGCGGCCTCCAGGGCGACCAAGGCCCCACCGTCGAACACGGCGGCGAATTCGTCCCAGGTCCGCGCGGGCTCGGCGGGCAGTTCCACATCGTCATTCCCCAACCCTTCCCGCCCACCGCCCGATCCAACCCCGATTGCGCGCCCAGAACGGCTTGGCTAGTGTCCCCCGCACGCCCTCGGAACGAGTGAGATGGGAGGTGGGAGCGGTGACCGCTACCAACGTCATGCGCTCCCCCGCCGCATCGAGGGCGTCGGTCGGTTGATTCGGGAGCGCATACCGCGCCCGAAGGGAACCCCAACCCATGACCGAATTGGTCATCCGCGCCCTCGCCACCGGCGAGGAGCAACTGTTCAACACCCTGGCCGACCCCGGCCTCGTCGGCCGCGCCGCCGACGGCGAAACCTATGCCGAGCAGGACTACCGCCCCGAGTGGAGCTGGATCGCGCTGCGCGAAGGCACCGTTGTCGCCCGCGCCGCCTGGTGGGGCGGACCGGAGGACACCGAACCGGTCGCGCTGGACTGGTTCGACTTCACCGACTTCGACGCGGCGGTCCATTTGCTACGGACCGCCCCGTTGCACACCGAGTACGTGCTCCGGCTGCCTCCCGATTTCGCACAGCGACCGGACGTCAAGGCCGAGGCGACGCGCCGCGTCGAAGCGGCCCGCGCCGCCGGTCTCGTACCGCTGGTCAATCGCTTCCGCTACCGCTGGACACCCGAAAGCGGACTGCCGGACCGGTCCGGTCGACTGGTGTTCCGCCCGGAACCGGACGACTCCGTCATCCTGGCCGCGCTGCGCGACATCGCCCACGACTCACTCGACGCGCACATGGTTCGCACCATCGCCGAACACGGCATAGACGCGGCCGCCAAGGAGGATCTGGAAATCCTCCAGTGGCTGCCCGGCCCGCGCGAGTGGTGGCGACTCGCCTACACCGAAGCGGGCGAACTGGTCGGTTTCGTGGCACCGAGCCGTAACTATGCCGACCCGATCATCGCCTTCGTCGGTGTCGTACCCGCACAACGCGGCCATGGCTATGCCTACGACCTGTTGGTGGAGGGCACGCATCTGCTCGTCGAGCAGGGCGTGGACCGGATCGTCGCGAGCACCGACGTCACCAACAAACCGATGGCCGCGCATTTCGCCAAGGTCGGTTATCCGGTGAAGTGGGAGGTGGTCAACCTGGTTCAGCGATCGCCTGCGACCTGACCTGGGACGGCGTTATGGTGTGATATGAGGCTTTTCGTCACGGGCGGCACCGGCGCGATCGGCCGGCACACGGTTCCCGCGCTGGTCGCGGCCGGACACGAGGTGACCGCCCTGGCGCGTGGACCGGAGAAGGCCGCCGCGCTGGCCTCACGGGGCGCGCGGCCGATCCAGGTATCACTGTTCGACACCGACACCCTGACGAAAGCGTTTGCTCATCATGACGCCGTGGTGAACCTCGCCTCGGCACTGCCGTCCATGAACAAGTTCGCCAGTGCCAAGGCGTGGGCTCACAACAACGAGGTGCGCATCAAGGGCTCGACGTCCGTCGTGGACGCCGCCCTCGCCGCCGAGGTGCCGGTGGTCGTCCAGGAATCCGTTGCCATGCTGTACAAGTCGCAGGGCAACAGCTGGATCGACGAGACCATGCCGGTCGACCACTACCCGATCGCCAAAGGAAACCACGCCGCCGAGGCCAACGCGCAACGCTTCACCGACGCCGGCGGCACCGGGATCGTGTTGCGGTTCGGCCTGTTCTACGGCCAGGGCGCCGCCCACTGCGAACAGATGCTGGCCATGGCCAAGTGGCACGTCGCCATGATGACCGGCCCGGGCGAGGGCTATCAGTCCTCCATCCACGTCATGGACGGCGCCGAAGCGATCGCATCGATACTCGATGCGGCGGCCGGAATCTACAACGTGGTCGACGACGAACCCCTGACCACACGCGCATTCGCGGACGCGCTGGCCGACGCCGTGCACACCAAGGCATGGCTGCGCCCACCGGGCCGCGCAGCGCTGCTGCTCGGCGAGCGCCTCACCTCGCTCACCCGCTCGCTGCGGGTCAGCAACGGCAAGATCCGCACGGCGACCGGCTGGGCGCCGCGCCACCCCGATGCCCGCGAAGGTCTCGCGGCCACCGCGGCAGCGCTGCACCTCGCCTGACTATTTGGCCTTGCGCACCAAGGTGAAGCGGTCGACCTCGGTGCCGGATTCGGTCAGCGCTCGGGCGGTCAGCGTGGTCTGGCGGCCGGACTGCGCGGGGGCGACATCGACGGCGATCAGGCCGTAGCCGGTGTAGCGGACCCTGGACCAGTTGACCTGGATGGTCTCGGTGGTCTTGCCGGGCCGGTTGAGCACCATCGGCACCGGCATGGTGTTGGGGGTGAGGTTGCCTTCGTAGTTGTCGGCGACCGGGAACGAG
>DASYBO010000282.1:0-13241 GCA_036500685.1 Pseudonocardiaceae bacterium
ACCTGGCAAAGGCGAAGCCGGTCGGCAATTAAATGCGAGCATATAGTATTCGCGCATTGTTTCTTTCCTGGTCGCGGCAATTACACGCAGGCCAGGAATATGCGGCATTCTCAGTCGCATGACAACGCCGAGCGCCGCCAGTGGGTCCCCTGATGGGACCGACAACGGGCCTGTCGCCCGCTTCCGGCACATCAGCGAGAGCATGGGATTCCTGCTCTGGAAGGTTTCGTTGGCCTGGCAGCGGGCCATCCGCGCGGCGCTGGACCCGCACCAACTGACTCACGTCCAGTTCGTGCTGCTGGCCTCGGTCGGGTGGCTCGGCGAAAGCGAGGACACGCCGACCCAGCAACGGATCGCCGAACATCTCGGGGTGGACACCATGATGACCAGCCAGGTCCTGCGCAGGCTCGCCGCGCGACAGCTGATCAGCCGTGAGCTGGACGAGCGGGACGCGCGGGCAAGGCGGATCGGGCTCACCGACACCGGCCGCGCGCTGCTCACCGCGGCCAGGGCCGACGTGGAGGCCACCGACATCGCGTTCTTCGCCGCGCTGGGACCGGATGCCCCCGGCTTCATGCGTGGCCTCACCCTGCTGCGTGACGAGTAGTTAGGGTCCTTCGGGTGGAAGAGCATCTGCGACTGGCGGTCGACGGCCGCATCGCCACGCTGACCATCGATCGGCCCGCGCGGCGCAACGCGATGAGCTTCGCCATGTGGTCCGCGCTGCCTGGCCTGATCGAGAAGGTCGCGGCGGCCGACGAGGTCCGGGTGTTGGTCATCCGCGGCACCGAGCACTTCTCCGCGGGCGCGGACATCTGCGAGTTCGCCACGCTGCGCGCGGGTGCGGACGGGGCGCGTCGCTACGGCGCGGCCGTGCACGCGGGTGAGCGGGCCATCGCCCAGCTGGAGATCCCGACGATCGCCGCGATCAGCGGGTTCTGCATCGGCGGTGGCTGCGAGATCGCGCTGGCCTGCGATATCCGCATCGCGGCCGACGACGCCCAGTTCGGCATCACCCCGGCGAAGCTGGGGATCGTGTACAGCCTCACCTCAACTAACCAGTTGGTTGAAACGGTGGGGCCCGCGTGGGCCAAGCAGATCCTGTTCACCGCCGACATCCTGGACGCGCCGACGGCGCTGCGCATCGGCTTGGTCAACGAGCTGACGCCGACCGTTGAACTGCACGAGCGCGTGCACGAACTGGCCGAGCGGATCGCGTCGAGGGCCGGGGTGAGCGTGCGCGGCGCCAAGCGGATCATCGGCCGGATCACCGACGGGCAGCACGCCGAGGACGACGCGGTGCACGCCATCTACGACGAGGCCGTGCTCAGTCCCGAGTACGCGGAAGGGGTCGCCGCTTTCCTGGCGAAGCGGCAACCCAAGTTCTAGTACCTCTTGTGAAGCTTCTAGAGCTTCTTGCGTCCTTTTCGGAGTAGCGCGGCCACGTGCCGGATGGTGCGGTCGTCCTCGTTGCCGAACGGGTTGTCCTGCACCAGGTACGTCCAGGTCGTGTTGGGCCGCTTCAGGTTGGCGTCGGCCAGGTCGAGGCCGTGCTCCTCGGTGATGTTCGCGGCATCGAAGGTCTTCGCGCTGCGCTCCCACGCGTCCGAGACCAGATCCTTGAACGCCGGAATGGACATCCGGTGGAACTCGGTGAGCGGGTCCTCCCTGGCCAGCGCGTGCAAGTGGATGGTTTCCCTGATGTCGGCAAGGAAAGCCAGGTGATCCACCCAGCAGCGGTCCACATGGAACAGTGCGATCAGCCGCGCCGCCTTGACGAGTACCTCTTCGCTGACCTTGTCGCTGAGTTCCTCGTAGCGAACAGGGCAGCGTTCGCGTAGTTCGGCAAGGGCCGCGTCGGTGGTGAGCAGCTTGTCCCTGTGCCGCAACAGGATCGTGCGCTGTTGCTCGGCGAGTTGGTTGTAGCGCCAGGTGTTGCGGTGGATCTCCAGCTGCACCGCCTCGGCCACCTTCTGCGCGTGCCGCAGGTCGGCGGGCGCGCGCTTGCTGGTCAGCAGGCCGTATTCGTCGGTTTCCCCGTCTTGCGCGGGTTCGGTCTCCGGCGCGTAGTGCTGGACTATCTCGTCCTCGATGCTGGTGAAGAACACGCTGCTGCCGGGGTCGCCCTGCCGGCCGGCCCGGCCGCGCAGCTGGTCGTCGAGCCTGCTGCTGCTGTGCCGGCCGGTGCCGATCACGACCAGTCCGCCAACCTCGGCCACCCGGTCGTGGTCCTCGTCGCTGTCGCTGCCGCCCAACCGGATGTCGGTGCCTCGGCCCGCGATCTGGGTGGACACGGTGATCGCGCCGTACGCGCCGGCCTCGGCCACGATCGCGGCCTCGCTCGCGTCGTTGCGCGCGTTGAGCACGACGTAGTTCAGGCCGCGCCGGGCCAGCCGTTTCGCCAGCCGCTCCGACTCGGCCACGTCCAGGGTGCCGACCAGGATCGGCCTGCCCGCTTCGTGGGCGTCCGCGATGTAGTCGACGATGGCCGCGTCCTTCTGCGGCACGGTCGCGTAGACCCGGTCCGGTTCGTCCTCGCGGACGCACGGCACGTTCGGGTCGGCGGTGCGCACGCCGAGCTGGTAGAACTCCTGAAGGTTCTCCACGACCTGGGCGGCCGTGCCGGACATGCCGCAGAGGGTCTTGTACCGGCGCAGCAAGGACTGCACGGTCATCTGGTCGAGGACCTCACCGCCCTCGCTGACCTTGACCTCCTCCTTGAGCTCGACCGCGGCCTGCAACCCGTCCGGCCAGCGCTGGAGCGACGCGACCCGGCCCCTTGAAGAGTTGATCAGCGCCACCTTGCCGTCCTTGACGAGGTAGTCGACGTCGCGGCGGAGCAGCGCGTGCGCGTGTAGGCTCACGTTGACCTGGGCCAGCGTGCCGCCAGCCTCGGCGGCGTAGAGGTCGATCCCGCCCAGTGCCTGCTCGATGACGTCCGCGCCGGCCTCGGTGAGGAAGACGTTGCGGCCCTCCTCGTCGATCTCGTAGTGCTCCTCGACGCGCAGCGAGCCGACGATCTTGGTGATGGCTTTGTCCGACTCGCCGCCCGCGACCGCGCCGGCCAGCACCAGCGGGATGGTCGCCTCGTCGACGAGCACCGAGTCGACCTCGTCGACGACGGCGACGTCCGGTTCGGGCACGATCACGTCGGCGACGTCGGTGGCCATCCGGTCGCGCAGCACGTCGAACCCGACCTCGCTGACCGAGACGTAGGTGACGTCCGCCGCATACGCCGCGCGGCGCTGCTCCGGGGTGGAGTGCTGGCTGAGCCAGCCGACCGACACGCCGAGCAACGCGTAGAGCGGGCCCATCCACTCCGCGTCGCGCTGGGCGAGATAGTCGTTGACGCTGATCACGTGCACCTGGTGACCCTGCGTGGCATAGCCGGCGGCGACAAGGGCACCGACCAGGGTCTTGCCCTCGCCGGTCGCCATCTGCACGACCGACCCGCCCAGCATCGCCAACGTGCCGAGCAGCTGCACGTCGAACGGGCGAAGGTCGATCGACCGGCGAGCGGCCTCGCGGCCGAGCGCGCACCATTCGACCCGGTCCCGGTCGTTCCAACCGCCGCCGGCCCGATCACGCAGCGTCGTCGCCGCTGCGGTCAGTTCCTCGTCGGTCAGCTTCTCGGTCCGTGCCTCGTCCGCGCCCGCTCTGGCCACGAGCCCCTGGTACGCGGCCAGCGTGCCAGGGCGCGTCGCGTCCACCATGCGACCGAAACCGGCCCGCAACCGCTGCCACCGGGTAACCACGAAAGCTTGCCCCTTTCGCTGTTTCGCCCTCCGCGAGCCTGCTCCCAGCCGACTCACCGCTTCGGACAACGCCGCGTCAAGCCGGCTAGTTCCACGACCAGCCTCAGCCGGCAGTGCGCGCCTGCTCGATCCAACCAAGTACGCCAACCGCTCCATTGTCCTCCGCGATCCTGGTGGCCTCGGCGAAGAGGTCGTCGGCCTGCTTGAGGTCGCCGCGCTGGTCGGCCAGCACCGCGAGCGGGATGATCGCGGCGGCAACCACCGGCGGTGCCGCGTCGGCGTCTCGGCGCAGCCGCAGCGACTCGGCGAAGCGGGTCTCGGCAAGATCCAGTTCGCCGGTGCTGAGTGCGGCGAAGCCGAGATGGCGGACGGCGAACGACCGGGTCAGGTCCGCGCCGAGTTCGGCGGCGAGGTCATAGGCGGCGTGGAAGTGGTCCAGCGCGGTCGCCTCGTCGTCCAGTACGACCTGGTGGCAGCAGCCGACCCAGAACAGCGCGTCCGCCAGTTTCGCCCGATCGTCCAGTTTCCGGTACAGCTCGACGGCCCGTTCGAACAGCGGTAATTCGCGTTCGTCACGATTTGTCCGACCATCGAGAAACCGGGCATGCAACAGTTTGCCGCGCGCGAGCGCCAGGTCGGCCTCGATCGCGTCCAGTTCGTCGTCGCCCTCGACCACCCGTTCCGGCCGGCCGCCGAAGGTGGCGTCGTCGTAGCAACGGGCAGCGCGCAGCTGCCACGAATCTCGCGACATGGTGTTTCCCCCTTTTGCCGCGGCGGATCGCCGACGGCCCCACCGGCCAGGCTAAAGCCGCCGGGAAACATATGTCCACCCCTGACAGACCCTTGTTGGATTGCTCAACAATCCCTACGCTTCGGCTGTTTCGTCGTGACCGGAGAAGAGGTCGGGCATGCTGGTCCTGATCGGGGTTCTGCTCGTTGTCATCGGGTTCGCGCTGCGGATGAACCCGCTCCTGGTGGTGACCGTCGCCGGCATCGTCACCGGCCTGCTCGGCGGCCTCTCGCCGCTGGCGATCCTCAACGCCTTCGGCACCGGATTCGCCAGCAGCCGCTCGGTCACCGTGTTCATCGTGGTGCTGCCGGTGATCGGCCTGATCGAACGGTTCGGCCTGCAGGAACAGGCCCGCCGCATGATCGCCAAGCTCACCACGGTCACACCCGGCCGGGTGCTCGCCCTCTACCAGCTGATCCGGCAGATCACCGCCGCGCTCGGCCTCAACTCGATCGCCGGGCCCGCGCAGACCGTGCGCCCGCTGATCTTCCCGATGGCCGAGGGTGCCGCGCTGCGCCGCTACGGCTCGGTGACGCCGAAGATGACCGAACGGATCAAGTGGTTCGCGGCCAGCGCGGACAACGTGGGTGTGTTCTTCGGCGAGGACATCTTCGTCGCCATCGGCTCGATCCTGCTGATCGCGGCCTTCGTGAACTCCGCCTACCACGTCAAACTCGACGCCTTCCAGATCGCGGTCTGGGCCATTCCGACCGCGATCGTCGCGCTGATCATCCACGGTGGACGATTGCTCTATCTCGACCGCCAACTCGGCAAACTCAGCGCCATCAAGGAAACGGCGGTGGAGTCGTGATCAAGGCGGAATGGTTCTACTGGCTGTGCGGGCTGATCTTCGTCATCATCAGCGGGTTCGTGTTCGTCGACAGGACGAATCCGAAACGTGTCACCAGTGGCATCTTCTGGGGCCTGCTCGGCATCTCGTTCGTGCTCGGCACGTTCGTCACCAACGGCTCCCTGCCGCCGTGGATCCTCGGCATCGTGGTCATCGTGTTGGCCGCGCTGGCCGGCACCGGGCGGCTGGGTCGCGGTCAGGCCAAGGGGCCGACCGAGGCCGAGCAGAAGACCGGCGCCGATCGCTTCGGCGGCTGGCTGTTCGTGCCCGCGCTGCTCATCCCGGTGATCACGGTCATCTTCGCGACCGCGATCAAGGCCATCCACGTCAACGGCAAACCGTTGCTGGAAACCGGTTCTGAGACGATCATCGGGCTCGGCGTAGCCGCGATCATCGCGGTCGTCGCCGGTGTGCTCATGTTGCGTCCGTCATCGCCTGCCGCGCCGGTGCACGAGGCGCGGCGACTGCTGGAGGCGATCGGCTGGGCTGTTGTGCTGCCGCAGATGCTGGCCACGCTGGGCAACCTGTTCACCGCGGCTGGCGTCGGCAAGGCCGTCGGCACCATCACCCAGCACGTCATCCCGAGCGGATCGCTACTCGGTGCGGTCGTCGTGTACTGCGTCGGCATGGCGCTGTTCACGGTGATCATGGGCAACGCGTTCGCCGCCTTCCCGATCATGACCGCGGCCATCGGCTGGCCCGTGTTGGTCGAGCAGTTTCACGGCAACCCGCCCGCGGTGTTCGCGATCGGCATGCTCGCCGGGTTCTGCGGAACGCTGTGCACGCCCATGGCCGCCAACTTCAACGTGGTCCCGGCCGCGCTGCTGGAGATGACCGACCGGTACGGCGCGATCAAGGCACAACTGCCCACCGCGGTTCCGCTGCTCGTCGCCAACATCGCGCTGATGTACTTCCTCGCGTTCTAACGGTTGGCGAGTTCGGCCATCTGGTAGGCGATCCTGCGGCGCACCATGGGAATCCGCGTGAGCAGGGGTAGAGCCGCGTCGCGCAGCACGCGCAGCGGGGCCGAGGAGAGGGTGGCCATCCTGGTCATCTGGTCGGTGAATGCGACAACGCCCAGCGCGACCGGGCGGCGCGTCGCCTCGTACTCGTCGAGCACGTCCTCGCCGTTCACGGCTTTGGCGAGCAGTTTGCCCAGCGCGACCCCGTCCTGGATGCCGGTGTTCATGCCCTGCCCGCCCGCCGGGCTGTGCACGTGCGCGGCGTCCCCGATGAGTAGCACCCGGCCCTCGCGGTAGCGGTCGGCGACCCGGTGGTGCACGTGGAAGCGTGAACTCCACAGGACTTCCGTCACCTTGGCCGTCTCTTGTAGACCATGCCGGTCCAGGACCGCCTGGATGTCGTCGATGGTCGGCTGCTGGGGTGCCTCGGCGACGGTCGCGACCACGCGGAAGCGGTCGCCGGGTAGCGGCGCGATCACCGTGATCCCTTCGGCCGACAGGCGCAGGCTGCCCTCCCTGCGTGCGGCGGGCCAGCTCATCCGCACATCGCCGAGCACGAACGACTCCGCGTAGCTGCCCCCGGTGAAACCGATGCCGACCTGCTCGCGCACGACGCTGTGCATCCCGTCCGCGCCGATCACGTAGTCGGCGTCGATCCGGTGCTCGATGCCTTCGGCGTCGGTCGCGGTCACCGTGACGCCCTCGGCGCGGTTGTCGAGTTTGGTCACGGCGTAGGGCCGGTGCACGTCGCCGCCCAGCGAGCGGAGCTTGCCAAGCAGGGTCGCCTCGGTGGCGTCCTGGGGCGCCATCAGGATGAACGGATAGCGGGTCGGCAGGTCGTCGAAACCGATCGAGACCAGCGCGCGGGTCCCGTTGTACATGCTGAAGCGCCTGGTGATCAGGCCCTTGGTGATCAGCTCGTCGGTGACGCCCAGCTCATCGAGTACTTCCAGGGTGCGCGCGTGCACGGCGACCGCGCGTGAGGTGTTCGCGGCTTCGCCGAGCTGGTCCAGCACGACGTGGTCGACGCCGGCCTCGGCCAGCGTGACGGCGGCCGCGAGTCCGGCCGGGCCCGCGCCGACGATCAGTACCGAGGTCTGCTCCCGCAGTTCGTTGCTGTTCATGTTCCCTCCTGGATCTCATGGTCAACGTCTGTTGGCCAACGCTTGTTGGCATTCAATGTAGGACGGCGTGCATGGCATGTCAACAGTTGTTGGCCTACACTTGTTGGCATGCTCAAGCAGGACGAGACCCCGCGCCGCTCCGACGCCACCCGCGCCGCGATCCTCGATGCCGCCCGGCACCGCTTCGCCGCCGACGGCTTTGCGAAGGCGACCATCCGAGCCATCGCCGCCGACGCGAACATCGACCCGTCGATGGTGATGCGCTACTACGGCAACAAGGACGGCCTGTTCGCCGCCGCCGTCGACGTGGACCTCGGCCTCGTCAACATCGGCAGCGTCGAACCAGAGCGACTTGGCGAGGCACTGCTCCGGCACGCGCTCACCGTCTGGGAACAGCCGCCGGCCAGCGAGATCCTGCTGACCCTGCTGCGCTCGTCCATCACCGACGACCGCGCCATCGCCAAACTCCAACAGATCTTCGCGGGCCAGGTCATGCCCGCAGTGCTGCGCATCGGCGACCCCGAGGACGCCCCGCGCCGCGCAGGCCTGATGGCCACCCAGGTCCTCGGCGTCGCCCTCACCCGCTACATCCTCAAGCTGCCTCCGGTCGTCGCGATGACCCCAGACGAACTCGTCGCGAGCATCGGCCCGACCATCCAGCGCTACCTGACTTCGCGGCCCTGAGGATCTTTACTCGGCGGCGCGGTGTCGGTGGTTGGACGTAGGGTGGAGCCAACAGGCCCCTTCCGAGGTTGTTGTCCCGGGTAGGGGTGTGCCCTGCGTCCACCCTCGCCCGTTTCATGCCGTTCGTCGCTGTTGTAGGGGGATTCACCCTTGTCTGGTTCGCTGTCCGGTCTGCTTCGTGCCGTGCTGCCCGCAGGCGGTCTGCAATCCGTGTTGGAGCAGGCTGACGTGGGGATCTTGCAGTTGGAGGGGCCGCCTGCCGCGCGTCCGCTTGTGGTGGGGGCGTTGGCCGCGCCCGCCGATCTTGGTGGGGCCGATCGGCCGGTGCTGCTGGTCACCGCGACCGGGCGTGAGGTCGAGGAGTTGACGACCGTGCTCGGCGATCTGCTCGGGCGGGACTCGGTGGTGTCGTTCCCGTCCTGGGAGACGCTGCCGCACGAGCGCCTCTCGCCGAGGGCGGACACGGTGGGGCAGCGGCTGGCGGTGTTGCGCAGGCTGGCGCATCCCGAGGAGCACCCGGCCGGGCGGCTGCGGGTGGTGGTGACCGCGGTGCGCAGCCTCATCCAGCCGATGGCGCCGGGCCTCGGCGAGTTGGCGCCGGTCGATCTGACGGTCGGCGAGGAGCAGGACTTCGAGGCGCTGGTAGCGCGGCTCGTCGAGCTGGCCTACGCGCGCGTGGACATGGTGGAGAAGCGCGGCGAATTCGCAGTGCGCGGCGGCATCCTCGACCTGTTTCCGCCGACGGCCGAGCATCCGGTTCGGGTGGAGTTCTGGGGCGACGAGGTCAGCGAGATCCGGCCGTTCTCCGTTGCCGACCAGCGTTCGCTGCCGGGCGAGATCACCGAGCTGACCGCGCCGCCGTGTCGGGAGCTGTTGCTGACCGACGCGGTGAAGGCGCGCGCGGCGGAGTTGGCCGACGAGCATCGCAACGACGCACACCTGACCGAGCTGCTGGAGAAGTTGGCGCAGGGCATTCCGAGTGAGGGGATGGAGGCGCTGATCCCCGCGCTGTGTCCTGGCGAGATGCAGCTGCTGACCGATGTGGTGCCGGCGGGGACGCACGTGCTGCTCGCCGACCCCGAGAAGATCCGGGCCCGCGCGCATGACCTGGTGCGTACCGGGCAGGAGTTCCTTGAGGCGTCGTGGATGGCGGCGGCGGGTGGTGGCAAGGCGCCGATCGACCTCGGGGCGTCCGCGTACTGGGAGATCGGCGACGTTGCCGCGCGCGCCCGCGACCATGATCATCCGTGGTGGACGCTGTCGCAGCTGACCGCCGAGGGCGAGGACGTGCTGCGGCTGGAGCTGCGGCCGGTCGAGGCGTACCGGGGCGAAGTGCCGCGCGCGTTCGCGGACCTGCGCGCCCACGTGGCCACCGGCGGGACCGCCGTGCTGGTGGTGCCGGGGGCGGGCACCGCGCAGCGCGCGGCCGAGCAGTTGCGCGAGGCGGAGATCGCCGCTGTGCTGGTCGAGAACGGGTTGGACGACGAGCCGCCCGCCGCGGGCATGGTGACGGTGGTGCGCGGCTGTCTCGAAGACGGGTTCGCCGCGCCGGACATCGGCTACGTGGTGCTCACCGAGACCGACCTGACCGGTGGCCGGGGTGGTACGTCCACAAAGGACATGCGGACCTCGATGCCGTCGCGGCGGCGTAACGCGGTCGACCCGCTGGCGCTCAAGCCGGGCGACTACGTGGTGCACGAGCAGCACGGCATCGGCAAGTACGTCCAGATGGTGCAGCGCACGGTCGCCGGGGCCACCCGTGAATACCTGGTGCTGGAGTACGCGGCGAGCAAGCGTGGCCAGCCCGGCGACCGGTTGTTCGTGCCGACCGATCAACTGGACGAGGTGTCGCGCTACGTCGGCGGCGAACTGCCGACGCTCAACCGGCTCGGCGGCTCGGACTGGAAGAACACCAAGGCCAAGGCGAAGAAGGCGGTCAAGCGGATCGCGGCCGAGCTTGTTCAGCTCTACGCGGCGCGCCAGGCCGCGCCCGGCTACGCGTTCGGCCCGGACACGCCGTGGCAGGCGGAGCTGGAGGACGCCTTCCCGTTCGTGGAGACGCCCGACCAGATGGGCGCGATCGACGAGGTCAAGACCGACATGATGAAGCCGATCCCGATGGACCGGGTGGTGTGCGGCGACGTCGGCTACGGCAAGACCGAGATCGCGGTGCGGGCCGCGTTCAAGGCGGTGCAGGACGGCAAGCAGGTCGTGGTGCTCGTGCCGACAACGCTGCTCGCCCAGCAGCACCTGAATACCTTCGCCGATCGCATGCAATCGTTTCCAGTGAACATCAAGGGTCTGTCCCGATTCACCCACAGCGGGGACTCGGAGCAGATCATCGAGGGACTTGCCGACGGCACCGTCGACATCGTGATCGGCACGCACCGGCTGCTGCAGACCGGCATCCGCTGGAAGGACCTCGGTCTGGTCATCGTGGACGAGGAGCAACGCTTCGGGGTCGAGCACAAGGAGCACATCAAGTCCCTGCGCACCCACGTTGACGTGCTCACCATGTCGGCGACGCCGATTCCCAGGACGCTGGAGATGAGTTTGGCCGGCATCCGCGAGATGTCGACCATTCTCACTCCGCCCGAGGAACGGCATCCGATCCTGACCTATGTCGGCGGCTACGACGACAAACAGGTCGGTGCCGCGATTCGTCGGGAACTGCTCCGCGACGGTCAGGTTTTCTACGTTCACAATCGCGTTTCGACGATCGAAAAAGCCGCCAAACGATTGCGGGAACTGGTCCCGGAAGCACGGGTGGTGACCGGGCACGGGCAGATGAACGAGGACCGGTTGGAAAAGCTGATCCAGGGCTTCTGGGAACGCGAGTACGACGTATTGGTCTGCACCACCATCATTGAAACCGGCCTGGACATCTCCAACGCCAACACGCTGATCGTGGAGCGCGGGGACCTGCTCGGCCTGGCCCAGCTGCACCAGCTGCGCGGCCGGGTCGGCCGGGGCCGGGAACGCGGCTACTCCTACTTCCTTTACCCGCCGGAGCAGCCGCTGACCGAGACCGCGCACGACCGGCTGGCCACCATCGCGCAGAACACCGAACTGGGCGCGGGCATGGCCGTTGCCATGAAGGACCTGGAGATCCGCGGCGCCGGCAACATCCTCGGCGCCGAGCAGTCCGGGCACATCGCCGGTGTCGGGTTCGACCTGTACCTGCGGCTGGTCGGCGAGGCCGTCGAGGCGTTCAGGACGCACGCGGGTGTCGACGGCGGCGAGGACAGCGACGAGCTGGCCGACGTCCGGGTCGACCTGCCGGTGGACGCGCACATCCCGCACGACTACGTGCCGGGGGAGCGGCTGCGGCTTGAGGCGTACCGCAAGATCGCGGCGGCCGGCGACGAGGAGGCCACGCAGCGGGTCAGGGAAGAGCTGGTGGACCGGTACGGGCCGCTGCCGCTGCCGGTGGAGAACCTGCTGGCGGTCGCGGCGTTCCGGCAGATCTGCCGCGCGCACGGGGTCACCGAGGTGGCCACCCAGGGGGCGAGCATCCGGTTCGCGCCGCTACCGTTGCGCGACTCGCAGCTGGTCCGGCTCAAGCGCCTGTACCCCAAGGCGTTGTACAAGGCCACGGTGCACACGGTGTCCGTGCCTCGGCCGACCGAGGGGGGCGCTGGTGGCCGGATCGGCGCGCCGGCACTGCGTGATCAGGAACTGCTCAGCTGGTGCGCGCAGTTGCTGACCTCGTTGGCAGGCTCGCCCGCGCTGGTTGGCTGAGGCCGTGCCGGCCGAGAATGCCGTGGGGTGAAATCGACGGTGTGTCGAAACCGTGCGGGTGGGCGGTACCGCACGGATTCTTGTTCGGGATTTCGGATTGCCGACGGCGCAATGTGTGCTTGCCTGCTAAATTGGCCACTTGGACGTTAACTCACATGGATGACGGTGGCGCCACAATCGGCGGGTGCTAGTGACGCTGTGTGCCGCTAATATCCGGTTTGTTATTATCCCGTGATTGCCTACCGTGTGGATCCTTGCTCCATTCGGGTGGCGCTGTGGTCGTCTGGGTGGACCTTCCTGTTTAGCGCTCGAGGCGCCCACTAAGGTCGAAACCGCATCGTGCAATCACCCTTGAGGAGTTCGTGGTGGTCGATCGCCTGCGCATGGCGTGGTTCGCACCGCGGTGGGACGTCGATAGAGCTGTTGAAGACCAGGACTGAGGCAGAAGGAGTGGGCAACGGGCTCGCCGGTGAAGGCACCGGTGGCCTCGCAGCGATGACCGACTCACGGGACGTGCCGCCGCTTTCTCCGGAGGACCCGGAGTTGGCTGCCGCCTGCGCGGCGCTCGGTGAGCGTTGGGCTCAGGCGGTGTACCGCACTGCGTACTCACCGGTCCCTGGCGCGGAACTCGTGCCCATGTTCGAACGCTTCGTCGCCCAACTCGTCGACGCGCTGCGCGGCGCCCCGTTCTCCTCCGTGCAGGCCGAACAGGTCGGTGCCGCGGTCGTCGAGGCCAGATTCACCGGACCGACCAGCCTGCGGGCCAGTGTCGACGCGCTGAGCAGACCTTTGGTCGCGATCGGCGCGCAGGCCGGGGTCGACGACGCGGCCGCCAAGGTCGTCTCGCTGCTCGCCGGACTCTGCGCCGGCTACGCGGCCGCCACTCGCGAATGGCTGTTCGCCCAACAGGAACAGGTCAAGCAGGCGCTGCTGCGCGCGATGAGCCAGGCCCGCCGCGAGCTGGCCATCAGCGAGGCACGCTTCCGCGAGGTGTTCACCCGCTCCGCCGTCGGCATCGCGTTGAGCGACCCGGGCGGATCGATCATCGAGGTCAATCCGAGGATGGCCGAGATCCTCGGCTACCAGACCCAGGATCTCGAGGGCCGCGCGCTCAACACCTTCTTCCACGAGGATGAGGTCGCCGATCTCTCCGCCAGCTACCAGGACCTGTTCGAGCGCGACGGAGAGCGCTTCCGCAAGCGCCGCAGGCTCGTCCGCTCGGACGGCCAGACCGCCTGGGTGTACCTGCTCGTCTCGGTGCTGCGCGACGAAGAGGACGGCCCCGGCCTGCACCTGACGATGGTCGAGGACGTCAGCGACCTGCACCTGTTGCAG
>DASYBO010000283.1:0-10090 GCA_036500685.1 Pseudonocardiaceae bacterium
CGCTTCGGAGGTTTGACGGTGAGTCAGCAGCCACCGGTACCTCGCGGTTCTGGCGATGGCAGGCCAGGGCCTCGGCCCGGTTCCGGACCGGGCGAGCACCCGACCGAGTTCATCCCGCGCGTCTCCGACCTGCGCGGTTCCCTCGGCGCACCTGCCGCCGGTCCCCGTCCGGGGCGGCGCGACGACGCGACGGAGACCACCTACATTCCGCCGGTTCGTGACGAATACGACGAGTACAACAGTGATCACTATGCCGACGATTATCCCGACGAGCGGGATGAGCGGGACGAGCCGCGCTCAGCCCGGCCGCCGGCATCCTCGGGCGGCGGCAAGGCCCACACCGTGGTCCGCACGCTCGGCGAGCTGTGCCTGACCGCTGGCATGGTCGTCCTACTCTTCGTGGTCTACGAGGTGTACGTCACCAACCTCTTCTCGGCGCAGAAGCAGTCCACCGCGAGCCAGCAGCTCAACCAGGAATGGGACAGCGTCGGCTCCGCGCGCAGCACCCACTTCAACGTGGCCGACGGCCAGGGCGTCGCCAAGATGTTCATCCCGGCGCTGGGTGTCGACTACCAGTTCACCGTCATCGAGGGCACCACAACGGCCGACCTGGCCATCGGCCCCGGCCACTACACCGGCACCGCGTTGCCGGGCCAGCCCGGCGACTTCGCCGTTGCCGGCCACCGTGTCGGTGAGGGCGACCCGTTCAACGACATCGACCTGGTCCAGCCCTGCGACGCGATCGTCGTCGAGACGCAGAGCGACTGGTACGTCTACCGGATGCTGCCGCTGGCCAACCAGCGCACCAACTGGAGCCCGGCAAGCAACCCGCTGTGCAACGGCCCGAACGGCGACGCCAAGGTGCAGCCACTGGGCGGCGAGTACAGCCAGACCAACGGCCAGGAGATCGTGCTGCCCACCGAGGGCGACGTGATCGCGCCGGTGCCGCACTACCCGTACACCAACCTCTCCTCGGGCCAGGAGGCATCGTTGATGACGATGACCACCTGCAACCCCAAGTTCTCCGACGCGCAGCGGCTCATCGTGCACTCGGTGCTGGTCAAGGACTGGCAGAAGGACCCGGCGCACCCGACCTACACGCCACCCGAGTTGAAGGAGACCAGCTGATGTACAGCTGGATCTGGCGGCACCTGCCCGGCCCGCTCGCGGTGCGGCTGCTGCTCTCGCTGGTGCTGGTGTGCGGGGTGGTTGCCCTGCTGTTCTTCGTGGTCTTCCCGGTGGTCGATCCGCTGCTGCCGTTCAACAATGTCACCGCCGGCGGCTAGGCTGAGCCGCATGCGGATGCTGGTCGTCGACAACTACGACAGTTTCGTCTACAACCTCGTGCAGTACCTGGCGCAGCTCGGTGTCGAGTCCGACGTGCTGCGCAACGACACCCCGGAACTCGGGCCGGAACGGGTCGAACGGACCCTTGACGGCTACGGCGGCGTGTTGGTCAGCCCTGGCCCGAGCACGCCGCAGCGGGCCGGCCAGAGCATCGCGGTCATCCAGCGCTGCGCGGCCCTGCGACTGCCGGTGCTCGGCGTATGCCTTGGCCACCAGGCGATCGGAGCGGCCTGGGGCGGGATCGTCGAGCAGGCGCCCGAACTGCTGCACGGCAAGACCAGCCTGGTGCACCACACCGGCGTCGGCGTGCTCACCGGCCTGCCGGACCCGTTCACCGCGACCCGCTACCACTCGCTGACCGTGCGCCGTGACACCGTGCCGGCCGAGTTCGAGATCACCGGCTGGACCGACAGCGGTCTGGTGATGGGCATGCGGCACCGCGAACTGCCGGTCGAGGGTGTGCAGTTCCACCCGGAGTCGGTGCTCACCGACGGCGGCCACCGGATGCTGGCGAACTGGCTGGCGGTGTGCGGCTTCACCGTGCCGCGGCAGCGCGTCGTCGAACTGGAGACCGAGATGCGCAAGCTGGCCTCGGCCGCGCACGTCTGAGTTTCTCCTGCCCCACAACGAAAATCGGGCCCGGCGGATTTCTTCGCCGGGCCCGATCTTGGTTGGTTACGAGGTAGGCGTCCCGGTGCCGAACTGCAAGATGGTGATGCCGATCGTGGCGTTGTTCGCTACCTGGGTGCCGGTTGCCTGCTGCTGGGCCGAGATGGTGCCGTCCTTGAGAAAGTTGTTCGTCGGCGCGTAGGTGATGTTGAACGAGCCGGTCCAGCCCATGCCCTGCAACGTGGTCTTGGCTTGCTGCTGCGTGTCACCCTGGAGGTTCGGCATGGCGAAGCCGGCCTGCGTGCCGTCGGAGACGGTCAGCGTGATCGTGGTGCCGACCGTCTGGGTGGTGCCGCCCGGTGGGGTCTCGGTCTCCACGGTGCCGGCAGGGTCGCTGCCCGGCTGGGTCTGCTTCTTCACCACGAAGCCCTGGCCCTGCAGCGTCTGCCGGGCCTGGTCGTACATCTGGCCGGTGACGTCCCTGACCTGCACGGTCTGCGGCTGTGAGTACAGCGTGACGGTGACCGTCGAGTTGTAGGGCGCTGATGCGTTGGCGGGCGGGGTCTGGCTGTTGGGCACGACCGTGTTGACCTTGGCCTGGTCCGTGGTCGTCTGCGGCGTCGGGTTCTCGGCGATCTTGAAGCCCAGCGCCTGGAGCTTGGTGGTGGCGTCGGTGTAGCTCAGGCCGCTCACGTCGGGAACCGTCACGTTGCCGGGCGGGGCCCCGATGTTCAGGGTGACCTGGGTGTTCACGGGCACCGGCGTGCCCGAGATCGGGTTGCTGCTGAGCACCTTGTTGATCTCGTCGGCCGTGCAGGGCGCCTGCCCACCACCGGCGGGCGGCTGGCAGGGCACCTCGTTGATCTTCCAGGTCAGCTTGGCCTGGCTCAGCTCCTGCTCGGCGGCCTGCTGCTGCACACCCTGGAGGGCCGGCACCTTCACTTGGGTGTTGGGGGTGTTGCCGGTGCCGGCCAGCTTCGGGATCAGCCAGACCGCGAGCGCGATGACCACGATCACGCCGAGTACCACCGCGGCGATGATCCAGGCGCGTTTGCGGCGGGCGAGGCGTTCCTCCTCCTCGGCGTCGTAGTCGTTGTAGTCGCGGTAGTCGTCGTCCAGCGCGTCCGGCCGGTGCCGGCCGCCTGCCATGACCTCGGTGCGGCCCTGGCCCATGATCGAGGTGCGGTCGGCCTCGGTCATCACCGCGGGCGCGGCAGGCCGCTGCCCGGACAGCACCCGGACCAGGTCGCCGCGCATCTCAGCGGCCGACTGGTAGCGGTTGGCCGGGCCCTTGGCCATGGCCTTGAGCACGATCGCGTCCAGCGCCGGGTTGACCCTCGGGTTGAGCGAGGACGGCGGCTTCGGGTCCTCGCGCACGTGCTGGTAGGCCACGGCGACCGGGGAGTCGCCGGTGAACGGCGGCTCGCCGGTGAGCAGTTCGAACAGGACGCAGCCTGCCGCGTACACGTCGCTGCGGGCGTCAACCGATTCGCCGCGCGCCTGCTCGGGCGAGAGGTACTGCGCGGTGCCGATCACGGCTGCGGTCTGGGTCATCTGGGCCTGGCCGTCGGCGACGGCGCGGGCGATGCCGAAGTCCATCACCTTGACCGCGCCGGTCTTGGTGATCATCACGTTGGCCGGTTTGACGTCGCGGTGCACGATGCCGTGCCGGTGGCTGAAGTCCAGCGCAGCGCACACGTCGGCCATGACCTCCATGGCGCGCTTGCTCGGCAGCGGACCCTCGGTCTTGACGATGTCACGCAGCGTCCGGCCGTCGACGAACTCCATCACGATGTAGGGCAGCGGCCCGAACTCGGTGCTCGTCTCGCCGGTGTCGTAGACCGAGACGATGGCCGGATGGTTCAGCGCCGCGGCGTTCTGCGCCTCGCGCCGGAACCGCTCCTGGAACTGGGGATCGCGGGCGAGGTCGGCCCGCAGCACTTTGATCGCGACGTCCCTGGACAGCCGGACGTCGCGGCCCTTGTGGACCTCTGACATGCCGCCATAACCGATGGTGTCGCCCAGCTCGTATCGGTTGGACAGCAGTCGCGGAGTACTCATGAGTGCTTGGTCCCGCTCCTCGTCAACGCTCTATCCATCATGCCCTGTCGTCCTCGCAGTATTCCCGCAATTGGCATCATCCGACGGCCTCCTGCGGGCTGCAGGTGATCGTGACAACGGTGCCGATCGGCACCGTGCCCGTTGGCGCTACCGATCGGACCAGGCAACCTGCCGGGTTCGCCGGGGCCGCGCCCTGCACGGTCACCACCTTGGTGACCAACCCGTCCTGGCGGAGCTCGGAAACTACCTGGTCAGTGGGTCGGCCGAGATAGTCGTTCTGGTTGAGCCGGATCTGCGGGGTGGCTCCCGCACCGCCGAGCAGACCTTGCGACCCGCCGCGCAGCGGTGAGGTGGCGGCCGTGGTCTGGCCACCGGACCCGACGTTTCCACCCCCGGCCGGCGTTGGCGAGCCACTTTTCTGCACGGCCTCGGTGATCGCCCACACACCGAGCCCGATCAGCACCAGCAGCAGCACACCGAGCAGCACCCACAGCGCGTTGTGTCGCGGCGGCGGCCCGGCCATCGGGTAGTGGAGCGCCTGCTGCGCTCCCGGTGGGCTCATCGGCGGTGGCACCGGCGCCGATGGCGGCATGGTCGGCGGTCCGCCAGGGACACCGGCCGGAAGCTGTTGCGCCTGCTGCATCAGCAACTGCTGTTGCACCACCGCTTGTTGTTGTGCGGCTTGTTGTTGGGCCGCTTGTTGTTGGGCGAGTACGCCGGACGGGGTCGGCAGCGGGCCGCCGGCTTTCACCGCGGCGGCGGCGGCCGCGAACTCGCCGCCGTTGCGGTAGCGCTGCCTCGGGTCCTTGACCAGCGTCGCCTCGATCAGCGACCGCACCGTGGGCGGCACGTCCGGCGGCAGTGGCGGCGGGATGTCCCTGATGTGCATCATCGCCACGGTCACCGCGTTCTCGGACAGGAAAGGGCGGTGTCCCATCAGGCATTCGTAGCCGACGACGGCCAGCGAGTACACGTCGCTGGCCGGCTCCGCCTCCGCGCCGAGCGCCTGCTCGGGCGCGATGTAGTGGGCCGTGCCCATCACCATGCCGGAACGGGTCACCGGGGCGGCGTCGGCGGCCTTGGCGATGCCGAAGTCGGTCAGCTTCACCGTGCCGTTCGGCGCGATCATGATGTTGCCCGGCTTGACGTCGCGGTGCACGTAGCCGCGCTCGTGCGCGGCCTGCAACGCCATCCCGGCCTGATCGAGGATGTCCAGGGTCTGCTCGGTCGAGAGGCGGTGGTGCTTGGCCAGCAGCGCGGCCAGCGGCTCGCCCTCGACCAGCTCCATCACCAGGTACGCGGTGTCGTGTGGACCGTCAGGCAGCGCGGCCGTCTCGCCGTAGTCGTGCACGGCGGCTATGCCCGGATGGTTCAGCGAGGCCGTCGTCCGTGCCTCGGTGCGGAAGCGGTGCAGGAACTCGGCGTCGCCGCACAGTTCCGGCTTGAGCACCTTCACCGCGACGCGCCGGTCCAACCGGGTATCCGCGGCGTCCCAGACCTCGCCCATGCCGCCGACCGCGATCCGGCGATCAAGCCGGTACCGGTCGGCCAGCAACTGACCCGACGTCAACACAGCCTCAGCTCCCCCCAACCGCTGCGTTGATCATGAGCCGGGCGATCGGCGCGGCAACCTTGGCGCCGATGGTCGCCAGGTCGAACGAGCCACCCGAGGTGACGACGACCGCGACCGCGACGTCCTTGCCCGGCACGAAAGCCACGTACCAGCCGTAGGGCTGGGTGTTCTTCGGATCGTTGCCGTGTTCGGCGGTGCCGGTCTTGGACGCGATGGTGATGTTCGGCAGTTTGTTGGCGGTGCCCGAGTTCTGCTCCGACGCCTCCATCATGTCGGTCAGCTCGCTCGCGGTCTGCTGGGACATCACGCTGTTGTTCATCACCTGCGGGGTGAACCCCTGGATGGTGGAGAAGTCCGGCGCGAGGATTCCCTTCACCAGCTGTGGCTGCATTTCGACGCCGCCGTTGGCGATGGTCGCCGCGACCAACGCGTTCTGCAGCGGCGTCTCCTGCACGTTGAGCTGGCCGATGCCGGTCTGGTAGAGGCCAGGTGTGCCGTTGAGGATGTTCATGCAGTTGCCGCCCGAGGCCGGGCCGAGGCACGAGGTCGCTGCCGTGAGCGGGAGCGAGTAACCGGACCCGAAGCCGAATGCCTGAGCCTGCTTGACCAAGGCCGGCGCGCCGACCTTGCCGGCCAGCGTGGCGAACGCGGTGTTGCAGGAGTGCGCGATCGCGTCCTTCATGGACACCATGCCGTTGCCGGATCCGCCGGGGCAGGTCTCGCCGCCGAAGTTGCGCAGCTGGGTCTGGGTGCCGGGCAGGGTGATCGCGGGCGAGTTCGGCAGGTCGCTGTTGTTCTCGGAGTCCACGTTGTTGCTCAGCGCGGCCGTGGCCACGATCAGCTTGAACGTGGAGCCGGGCTGGTAGGCCGCGGCGATCGCCTGGTCGATCAGCGGCGAGCTGGTGTTCGAGGTCGGGTTGGCGGCCTTCCAGGTGTTCGCCTGGGTTGTGGAATCGTGCGAGGCAAGGCCGTTCGGGTCGTAGGAGGGGTTGGAGACCATGGCCAGGATCTGCCCGGTTGAGGGCTGGATGGCCACGGCCGCGCCGGTGTAACCGGCCGAGACCATGCCGTTGTAGGCCGCCGCCTGGACCTTCGGGTTGATGGTCAGCTGCACGTTGCCGCCGCTGGGATCGCGGCCGGTGATCAGGTCGGAAAGGCGCCGCACGAACAGCCGGTCGTCGGTGCCGTTGAGGATCGAGTTCTCGATCCGCTCCATGCCAGCGGCGCCGTAGAGCTGGGAGAAGAAACCGGTGACCGGCGCGTACATCGGCCCGGCCGGGTACTGCCGCAGGTACTTGTAGGTGTCCGTGGTGGCAACCGACTTGGCCAGCGGGGTGCCGTCGGCCGCGGTGATCGTGCCGCGCTGCTGGCTGTACTCGGTCAGGATGGTCCGCTGGTTGAGCGGGTTGTTGGCGTAGCTGTCGGCCTTGATCACCTGGACGTACATGTCGTTGACCATGAGCAGGACGACCATGATCATCATGGCGATGCTGACCCGGCGCAGAGGAGTGTTCACGTGGGCCGCTCCACCATGATGGTGCTCGCCTCGGCCAGCGGCGCCTGCGGCAGCTTCGGCCTGCTGCTCGTGCCGGGCCTCGGTCGCCGGGCCGAATCGGAGATCCGCAACAGCAACGCCACCAGCATGTAGTTGGCCAGCAGGGACGAGCCACCTGCGGAGAGGAACGGTGAGGTGAGGCCGGTTTCCGGGATCAGCTTGGTGACCCCGCCGATCACCACGAAGATCTGCCACACCAGGGAGAACGCCAACCCGCCGCCGAGCAGCTTGCCGAACGTGTCGCGCACCGCGATCGCGCCGCGCAGGCCGCGAAGGGCCAGCACCAGGTAGATCATCATCACCGCGAACAGGCCCAGCAGGCCCAGTTCCTCACCGATGGCCGCGGTGATGAAGTCCGAACTGGCCTCCGGCACCAGGTTCGGGTGACCGGCGCCGAGGCCGGTGCCGAAGATGCCGCCGGTGCCAAGGCCGAACAGCGACTGAGCCATCTGCTCGCCGCCGCCGACCTTGTAGTAGGTGGCGAACGGGTTGATCCAGTTCGCCACCCGCTGCTGCACGTGCGTGAACAGGTTGAACGAGAGCACACAGGCACCGACGAACGGGATGAGGCCGATGATCACCCAGGCCGCCCGCTCGGTGGCGATGTAGATCATCACCAGCACGATGCCGAAGATCAGCAGCGAGTTGCCGAGGTCCTTCTCCAGCGCCAGCACGCCGACCGCGGCCAGCAGCGCGACCACCAGCGGACCGAGGTCACGCGGACGCGGCAGCTCGAGGCCCAGGACCTTGCGCCCTGCTGCCATGAACAGGTCGCGTTTGGCCACCAGGAACGCCGCGAAGAAGATGATCAGCAGGATCTTGGCGAACTCACCGGGTTGGATGGACCCGAAGGGCAGGATGATCCACACCTTCGCGCCGTTCTGCGCGGACAGGCTGCTCGGCAGCACACCAGGCAGTACCAGCAGGAACAGGCCGACAAGGCCGAAGGTGTAGCCGTAGCGGGACAGCGTCCGGTGATCCTTGACGATCACCAGGATCACCACGAAGAAGGCCAGCCCGATCGCGGTCCACACCACCTGCTTGGGTGCCTGTTCGGTGAAGTGCCTGCCGTGCGCCGCGGCCGACGCCAAGCTGGCCAGGTCGAGCCGGTGGATCATGACAAGGCCGATGCCGTTGAGTAGCGCGACACACGGCAGGATCAGCGGGTCCGCGTAGGGCGCCCAGCGCCGCACCGCGAAGTGCGCCGCCGCGAACAGCGCCAGGTAGGCCAGTCCGTAGTAGACGATCTGCATCGTCAACTGCTGTTCCTGGTTGGCCTCAACCAGGACGAGCGCGAGCGTGACCATGACGGCCACGAACGCGAGCAGCAGCAGCTCGGTGCCGCGCCGCGTCGGAGGCGCGGTCGGACCGGAACCGCCGGTTCCCGACGCCGCACCCGCCACGGCGGGGACCGGCGCGGTCATCAGGAGCCCGGCTTCCGACAGTCACTGCCCGGCTGGGGGTGGTTCACCGGCGGAACGTAGGTGCCCGTGGTCGGCGTGTTGGCGCCGCTGCCCAGCGTCGAACCGATACCCGATGAGGCGTTGCCGCTCGACGCGGGTGGGTTCGTGGTTGTCGTGGTCGTGGTGCTCGTCGCGGTGGAGCCGCCGGTGCCCGATGGCGGGTTGTTGCCGGTGGTGGTGCTGGGCTTCGGGCACTCCGGCAGCACCTGCTGGGTGCGCAGCCGCTGCAGGGTCGCCTGCGCGTCGGCGAGGCTCGTCGCGGGAATGCCGGCCTGCACGTTCAACCGGGCGCCCTGGTTGAGATCGTCCAGTTTGATCGGTTCACAGGACACCCCGGTGCCCGGCGAACACGAACCCTGCACCTCGCGGTTGAGCGCGACCCCGAGCACGCTGCCGCGCACACCCTGGAAGATCGAGATCTCATTGCTGGAGTTGTCCGCGCCGACGTAGTACTGCGACAGCACCCAGTAGCGTGTCCCGAAAGCGCCACCGCCGAGCACGATCAACACGATCAACGTGACGATCAGCGCCCGCAGCCACTTGCGCTTCTTCGGCTTCTCCTCATGCTCGCCGGGCAGGATCCGCTGCGGCGGCGGGGTCACCGGGTGCAGCGCGCGGGCCCGCGACGCGGGCGAATCCGGCTGCGGCGCCTCATCGCTGCCGTCACCGGCCGCGCCGCCGACGATCGGGTCGTCCTCGCCGAAGTCGACGTCCAGCACGTCGGCGATGATCACCGTCACGTTGTCCGGGCCGCCTGCCTTCAACGCCAGCTCGATCAGCCGGTCCGCGCTGTCCTGCGGATCCTGGATGCGGATCGCCTCGGTCAGCGTCTCGTGGCTGATGTAGGAGGACAGACCGTCCGAACACAACAGATACCGGTCACCCGCGCGTGCTTCGCGCACGGTCAGGCTCGGCTCGATGTCGTGCCCGGTCAGCGCGCGCAGCAGCAGCGAACGCTGCGGATGGCTGTTCGCCTCCTCCGGCGTGATCCGGCCCTCGTCGATCAGCGACTGCACGAAGCTGTCGTCGTGGGTGATCTGGGAGACCTGCCCGCCGCGCATCAGGTACGTGCGCGAATCGCCGATGTTCACCACGCCCAGCCGACTGCCCGCGAACAGGATGGCGGTCAGGGTGGTGCCCATCCCGTCCAGCTCGGGATCGTTCGCGACCAGTTCGGAGATGGCCGCGTTACCGGCCAGCACCGCCTCGCGCAGCGGGTTGAGCAGGTCTTCGCCGGGCTCGTCGTCGTCCAACGGGGCCAGCGCGGCGATCACGATCTTGCTGGCGACCTCGCCGCCGGCGTAACCGCCCATGCCGTCGGCGACGGCGAGCAGCCGAGGGCCCGCGTACACCGAGTCCTGGTTGTTGGACCGAACGAGGCCCCGGTCGCTACGTGCGACGTATTTGAGTACAAGGGTCATGAGCGCAGCTCGATCACGGTTTTGCCGATGCGGATCGGGACACCGAGCGGGACGCGGAGCG
>DASYBO010000284.1:0-8187 GCA_036500685.1 Pseudonocardiaceae bacterium
TTGGCATCGGCCCTGTTCGACACCGAGGACAGCATGATCCGGTTGGACATGAGCGAGTACCAGGAGCGGCACTCGGTCAGCAGGCTGATCGGCGCCCCGCCCGGTTACGTCGGCTACCAGGAGGGCGGTCAGCTCACCGAGGCGGTGCGGCGCAGGCCCTACGCGGTGGTGCTGCTCGACGAGATCGAGAAGGCCCACCCGGACGTCTTCAACACCCTGCTCCAGGTGCTCGACGACGGCCGCAGCACCGACGGTCGCGGGCGCACGGTGAACTTCCGCAACACGGTGATCATCATGACCTCCAACGTCGGCTCCGAGCACCTGATCGAGGGCGTCACCGACGCGGGCGAGATCAAACCGGACGTGCGCGATCGGGTGTTCGCCGAACTGCGCCGCCATTTCCGCCCCGAGTTCCTGAACCGGGTCGACGACATCGTGCTGTTCAAACCACTGTCCCTGCGCCAACTCGAACGCATTGTCGACTTGCAGTTCGCCGAGTTGCGCGCCCGGCTCACCGAGGTGGGGGCGGACATCGAGATCACCGACGCCGCGCGGCGCCTTGTCGCCGAACGCGGCTTCGACCCGGTCTACGGCGCCCGCCCACTGCGCCGGTTCATCTCCCACGAGGTCGAGACCAGGATCGCGCGGACGCTGGTCGCCGGCGAGATCGGCACCGGCCCGATCCTTGTCGACGTCCAGGACGGCGAACTCGTGGTGCGACCCCGCGACGCCGAGCCGTCCCAACCGGCCGGAGGTTCGCGATGACCACCACCGGGCCGCACGTACCAACCCCCACGCTGCTGTGCAGCGGCAAGCAGCTCGCCGAACAGAACAGGAGGCTCAACGCGTGAACACGTACTTCATGACCGGACATCCACCCGTGCGGATCGTTGCCGACGCCGACGTCGCTGGCTCGGGCCCGATGGAGAGCGGCCAGTTCGCTCCGGGCATCACCGGCTGGCGGGAACTGGCTGGTGCCGCGTCCCCGAGGATCGGCACTCTCGACCAGACCGGTTTTCTCCAACTGTTGCCCGCAGACGGAATCGTGCGCGGGACCGCGCTCGTGCCGGCCATCGTCGCGGGCGCCGACCTGTCGGTATTCGCACTCGGCCTGTTCGGGATGTACCTGGACCAACCGGACGCACTGACGCAGCAGGATCCGTGGCTGCCGGGGGTAGTGCTGCCATAAGCCCGCGGCTCGGTTCGTCATCGGGTCGACCACGCCTCGGCGAGGCGAGCTGGACATGGGAAAGGTGAGACGGGCATGACGATCATGGGTGTCGCGCGGTTCCGGCACTTCTTCCGCGCCGCCGCGGAGATCGACGTCGATCGCAACGACCTGAAACGGTACAGCGATTTTGTCAACGACAAGATATACGACCTCGTGCTGATGGCTCAGCCGTGCGCGAAGGCCAACGGCCGGGACGTCATCATCCGTACGGATCTGCCCATCACCAAAGGCCTGCAGGAGAGCATCCACCGATTCGAGAAACTCGATCAAGAGATCGAGCTGGAGCCGATCCTGGCCCAGCTCACGGCTCGGCCGCCGCTGGAGAACGAGCTGGACGAGCAGACCACCGCATGGTTGCCGACCCTCGCGGGTGGCCTGAGCATCGCACTGGCGACGACGCTCACGATCATCGCACCGGACGCCAAGGCTGCTCACTCCCTGGTGTGGGAACGCGCATTCGAGATCTTCGATGTGGTGCTGTGACCGGCTCTGCCGTCCCGTCGGCTCAACTTGCCAGCATCACCAGCGCGAGTAGCGTGCAGGTATGCAGCGGTCGATGGCGAGTCGTAGCCCCGGCCTGTAGAGCGGTGGGCAACTCCGACCGTCCGGGCAGGACCGACAGTTGGTGGAGCGCCCAACTGTCGAATCTGAACGATCTGTTCGCGCTGTCGATGATGATGTTCGACGACCGCGAGGCCGCCGACATCATCCAGCTCGCGGCCACGTCGGTTCGCTCCCTGAGCCCATGCGACGCCGAGGCCGTATATCTGGTTGACGACGGCCGCCCGAACCGACTCGACGGTGCGGGTGAGCCACCGTCGCCGCTGGACGAGCAGGTCCGAGCGCTGGCCGGCGACAGCGGCAGGATCATGCTCCCCGACGGCACGTGGCGATGGGGTTTCGCGCTGCGGGGACTCGGTAGTCTCAACGGATACCTTGTCGTGACCGCAGCCCGCGACCCGACCGGAGACGAGCTCGTTCTGCTCGGCACGCTCAGCCAGCAGACGGGCGCTGCGCTGGCCAACGCGAGGCTGCTGCGTAGCGAACGAACACAGGCCCTTCAACTGCAGCGGCTCAACGAGCAACTGTCCGCCTCGGTTGCCCAGCTGACTCAGCACACCAACGTCCACAACGTGCTCACTCGCATAGCGACCACCGGCGGTGGTGAATCCGGCATCGCCGCCGCGCTGCACGCGCTGACCGGCCTGCAGGTCGCGGTCGAGGACCAGTTCGGCAACTTGCGCGCCTGGGGCGGCCCGGAACGGCCGGACCCGTACCCGAAGTCCGGGGCGCGTCCGCGCGCCGACATGCTGCGCCGCGCGTCGCGCGCCGCACGCCCGATCCGGCACCGGGACAGAATGATTTCCCTGGTAAAACCGAGACACGAGGTGCTCGGCGTACTCGCGTTGATCGATCCAGGGCGGACGGCGGGCGCAGGCGAAACCTTCGCCCTCGAATACGGCACCACCGTCCTCGCCCTGGAACTCGCGCACCGGCACAGCCTTGCCGAGGCGGAACTACGCCTGCGCCGTGACCTGGTCGACGACCTGATCACCGGCACGGACGAGGACAGCGCCCTTGCCCGCGCCGACGCGCTCGGACACGATCTGCGCGTGCCGCACCACGTGGTTGCCGTCCGCTGGGACGTGCGCGGCGCTGACGACACCGTCGCCCAGGCCACCAGCAGGGCCATCAGCACGTTGAAGTTGAACGCACTGGGTTCCCGCCGGTCGGACGCTGTCGTGCTGTTGGTCGATGCCCGGCCGGACGGTCCGCAGCTCTACCGGCTGCTGGTTGACAGCCTCGGCAGCACCGGCGCGATCGGCGTCGGCGGTCGGTGTGAGACACCCGGCGATTTCCCCCGGTCCTACATGGAAGCCATGCGTGCGGTGAACATCCGGCTGCGATCGCCAAACCCGTGCGGCGCCACCATGTTCGACCAGATGGGTATTTATCGAATCCTGGACAATGGCAGTAACCACTCAGAGATGGTCACGTTCGTCCGCGACTGGCTCGGCCCATTGTTGGACTACGACGAACAACGCAGTGCCGACCTGGTGCGCACGCTGACCTACTACCTCGAATGCGGCGGCAACTATGACGACACCGCGTCGGCGTTGACCATCCACCGTAGTACCCTGCGCTACCGGCTCGGTCGCATTCGCGAGCTGACCCAGCTTGATCTCAACGACGTCGACAGCAGACTGAATCTGCACGTGGCCGCGCGAGCGTGGCAGGTACTCAGCGGATCTGAGTGAATAGTCCTCAGCCGACGAGTACGTTAACCATCGATGACGCGACGGCGGACGGATCCGGCGGATTGGAGATCGGCCGGTCACACCGCGGTAACCAGCCGGTGACGGTCAACCGTTGTACTACGACCGACTCACGCGGGAGTGAGGCGCACCTAGGGTTCCGTCGCCCTGACAGGCGAGTCTGGTCCGAGAGGTGAAAACGGGAAGGGTCGTCGCCCGTTCCACGGCGGGACAAAAGCCCGGGAGGCAAGCCAGCGCCTGGCTGCCTGCCGCCTCGGCGCGCCATCCGTGGAGAGCGACTCATGAGTCATCGTCATCAACACTACGGTCCGGAAGCCCGCCACGCCGTCGAGGCCGAGGCCAACCTGCCAACCAGCAAATGGGACGAAGAAGTCGCCCGAGGCCTTGAACTGGGCCTGTCCGGCGCCGACTCCATTGTGGACAAGCGGATTCCCACGTTCTCGCGCGGCGAGTTGCCGCATTTCGCCGGCATCAACACGTTCCTCAAAGCACCCTACGTCGAGGACGTGCGCACCTGCGGCGGCTACGACGTCGCCGTGCTCGGCGCGCCGTTCGACGGCGGCACCACCTACCGCTCGGGTACCCGGTTCGGCCCGCAGGGCATCCGCAAGATCTCCGCCCTCTACGGACCGTACAGCTTCGAACTCGGTGTCGACCTGCGCGAGTCCATCACCATCGCCGATCTCGGCGATGTGTTCACCATCCCCGGCAACATCGAGAAGACCTTCGATCAGATCAGCAAGGCCGTCGGCCACGTCTACGCCTCGGGAGCCTTCCCGGTGGTGCTCGGCGGCGACCACTCGATCGGCTACCCGACGACCCGCGCGGTCGCAGAGCATCTCCACGGTGGCAACCTCGGCATCATCCACTTCGACCGGCATGTGGACACCCAGGAGACCGACCTCGACGAACGGATGCACACCACACCGTGGTTCCACGCCACGGACATCCCCAACGTGCCGGCCAAGAACCTGGTCCAGATCGGCATCGGCGGCTGGCAGGCACCCCGGGCCGGGGTGCGGGTCGGCAGGGAACGCGGCACCACGGTGATGACCGTGACCGACTGCGTGGAGATGGGCATCGAAGCCGCCGCACACCGCGCTCTCGAGGTGGCCTGGGACGGGGCGGACGCGGTGTGGCTGTCCTTCGACGTCGACTGCCTGGACGCCGCGTTCGTGCCCGGCACCGGCTGGCCGGAACCGGGCGGGTTCCTTCCCCGTGAGGTGCTCAAGTTCATCCAGCTGATCGCCGAGCGGCCGCTGGCCGGCATCGAGGTCGTCGAGTGCTCGCCGCCGTACGACAACGCCGAGATCACCGCACTGATCGCGACCCGCGTCATCTGCGACACCCTCGGCTGCCTCGTTCGGGCCGGCCACCTGCCCCGCTCCAGCCGCTGAATCCGCATCGGGAGTAGACCCATGTCCGAGATCAATCCCGACTCAGGGGACCTCGCCTCGTTCGGTTACACCCAGCAACTGCACCGCAGGCTGGGCAGCTACGCGTCATTCGCCGCGGGTTTCTCCTTCGTCTCCATTCTCACCACCGTGTTCCAGCTGTTCGCGTTCGGCTTCTCGGTCGGCGGCCCTGCCTTCTTCTGGACCTGGCCGCTGGTCTTCGCCGGCCAGGTCGCCGTGGCATGCGTGTTCGCCGAACTCGCCGCCCGCTACCCCATCGCGGGCTGCATCTACCAGTGGTCCCGCCGAGCCTCGACGGAAATCGTCGGCTGGTTCGCCGGCTGGCTGATGCTCATCGGGCAGATCGTCAGCGTGGCCGCGGCCGCCATCGCGCTACAGGTCGTGCTGCCCTCGGTGTGGCCGGGATTCCAGTTCGTCGGCGGCAGCCCGGACCTGACGACCATCACCGGCAGCACCAACGCCATCCTGCTCGCGGTCATCCTGGTCGCGCTCACCACCGTGATCAACGTGCTCGGCGTCCGCTTGATGGCACTGATCAACTCCATCGGCGTGACCTGCGAACTCGTCGGTGTCGTCGTGCTGGTCCTGTTGCTGTTCGGTCATGCGCGGCGCAGCCCGAGCATCGTGTTCGACACCGGCGGGGTGAGCGGTCACGGCGGCTACGTGTGGCCGTTCCTGGTCTCCGCGCTGATGGCCGCCTACGTGATGTACGGGTTCGACAGTGCCGGCGAATTGTCCGAGGAGACGAAAGCCCCGCGCCGCACCGCGCCCAGGGCGATCCTGCGCGCGCTGTACGCATCCGGCATCGGTGGCGCTCTGCTGCTGGTGGCGGCGCTGGTGGCGGCCCCGAGCGTGACCGACGGCAACCTGGCCACCGCCGGCCTCCCCTACGTGATCACCAGCCAACTCGGCACCGGACTCGGCCGGGCGCTGCTGGTGGATGTCGCCGTGGCCATCGTGGTGTGCACGCTGGCGATCCAGACCGCGGCCAGCCGCATGATGTTCTCCATGGCGCGCGACCGGATGCTGCCCGGCCACCATGTTCTGGGCCGCGTCTCGCCGCGCACTGGGACGCCGATCGCGCCATCCGTCGTGGTCGGCGTGCTCGCGCTACTGATCCTGCTGATCAACGTGGGCCAGGCGCAACTGTTCACCGCGGTGACCGGGGTCGCGGTGGTCATCGTCTACCTGGCCTACCTGCTCGTCACCGTGCCCACGCTGATCGCCAGGCTGCGCGGCACCCTGCCCCCCGCCGATCCGGCGCACTTCTCCCTGAGCCGCTGGGGCGTGCCGGTGAACATCGCCGCGGTGGTGTGGGGCGTGTTCATGGTGGTGAACATGGGCTGGCCGAGGGCCTCCGTGTACGACCCGTCCGGCACGCACTGGTACCTGCGCTGGTTCGCGCCACTGCTGGTCGCGCTGGTACTGGTGATCGGCGCGCTGCTGTACCGGCAGCACCGACGGGCCAGCGTGGGGGAACAAGTTCCCGCTGTCGCCTGATCGGTCGCCCTGTTTCGGTTGGCCAGTTGACATCGTCCAAAAGGCCTGCCTGCCGCACGGCGGACTGATCTGCCACCGAGCCAGGAAACCGGACCGTCATCGCCGGTAACGACGGCTTATTCCGGTGGCAACGCTCCGGCAATGGGCCGGTCGTGGAATGAGTCTCAGCACCGCTACTGGTCGCCGATGAGAGGGGCTCCGGTGTCACGACCGATGATAGGGCCCGACCGATGACGGCGACGAGCCTTGCCGGGGAACATCGTTCCGTCGTCGTGGTCGGCGCAGGTCAGGCCGGGTTGTCGATGAGCCACGAACTGACCGAAGCCCGCGTCGACCATCTCGTTCTTGAGCGGGCGACGGCCGGACACGAATGGACCGATCGCAGGTGGGACTCGTTCTGCCTGGTGACGCCGAACTGGCAATGTGATCTGCCCGGCTTTCCTTATCCGGGAACGGACCCAGACGGTTTCATGGTCCGCGACGAGATTGTCCGCTACCTGTGTGACTACGTCGGTTCGTTCCCGGTTCCGCTGGTGGAGGGTGTCGCCGTGACCGGGTTGCGGCAGCGGCAGGACGGAGTGTTCACGCTGACCACCTCGGCCGGTGACCTGACGGCGGACCAGGTGGTGCTGGCCACCGGGCCTTATCAGGTGCCGTTGGTGCCCAGGATGGCGGAGCGGCTGCCCGAGCGGATCACGTCGCTGCACTCCGCCGACTACCGCAATCCCGCGCTGCTGCCCGAGGGTGCGGTGCTGGTGGTCGGCACCGGCCAGTCCGGTTGCCAGATCGCCGAAGACCTGCACCTCGCGGGTCGGCAGGTGCACCTGTCGGTCGGGTCGGCACCTCGGGTCGCGCGCCGGTACCGGGGGCGGGACGTGGTCGCGTGGCTCAACGACATGGGCTACTACCGCAAGGGCATCGACGAGTTCGGCGACGCCGACGCGGTTCGGTTTCGCGCCAACCACTACGTCACCGGCCGGGACGGCGGGCACGACATCGATCTGCGCGCGTTCGCCCTGCACGGCATGCGCCTCTACGGCAGGCTGCTCGACGTGCGCGGTGACCGAGTCGGTTTCGCGCCGGACCTTGCCTCCCATTTGGACAGTGCGGACGCGGTGTCGGAGAGTATCAAGGACTCCATCGACCGCCACCTCGCGGACCGCGACATCGAAGCGCCCGCCGAAGCGAGGTATTCGCCGGTGTGGCTACCCGACAACGAGCCGACCGAACTCCACCTGACCGACGCCGGGATCACCTCGGTGGTGTGGTGCACCGGTTTCGGGCGCGACCACCGCTGGGTCAACGTGCCGATCTTCGACGGGCGGGGCTACCCGACGCACCAGCGCGGGGTGACCAGCTGTCCCGGGCTCTACCTGCTCGGCCTGCCCTGGCAGCACACCTGGGGCTCCGGCCGGTTCTGCGGCGTCGGTGCGGACGCCGCCCACCTGCTGGAGCGGATCACCGAGTTCGCCCGGCCGCGCCGGAGCACGCCCGTGCGGCGGCTTGAAGTGCCGTGGATCGCCGGCACCCCTGAGCAGACCTTTCCCAGAGACGAGGACTGGGTCGCGCCACGCACCGTCGCCTGAACGCACCGCCGGAATGACGAGGAACGTTGCCATGAACCAACATGCGGTTTTCGACGCGCACCGACACCTCGGCCGACTGCCCGCCTACCCGTTCTATGGCGGCCCACCGGTCAACCCGGACCTGCGGGCCCGCGCCACCATCAGCGAACTCATCGCCGACCTCGACCGGGAAGGTACCG
>DASYBO010000285.1:0-3873 GCA_036500685.1 Pseudonocardiaceae bacterium
TAGCTGGCCCTGTGACTGGAGTGCCTACCTCGCCGCCCGCACGACGTCGTCGCGCGGCTGAACGAACAGACCAGTTCGGCGAAGCCCTCTGTATCGCTGAGGACACGCCGGCCGACGCGGGGCGACTGTGGGGCACGCCAACCCGGTGGCGCGCAGGGGCCGGTTCACCTCAGCGCTTGCCGGTCACAGCCTGGCCCGTCGTCTGGTCAGGTGACTGTTCGGCTTCGGCGGCGACGTTGCGGATGCCCCGAGGCCGCCCGGCGCGGACCCACAACGCGTACAGCACGCCCGCGATCGCCAACGCGGCGGCCAGTGAGGCGATCGGTTCACCGCGGGCGAGGTTGACCACCAGGGTGAAGGCAACGGCCAGCGCGCCGACGACATTGACCACCAACTGGCCGATGTGCCGCTGGCGGAGGGAGAACCGCGCCATGGCGATGAGTCCGGCCAGGAACGACAGGAACACCGAGACCGCGTAGAACAGCACGAGCCGCTGGTCCTGCCCGCCGGCCGCGACGATGACGGTCGCCGAGATGACGAAGAACAACGCCACGCCCCAGTAGGGAGTGTGATGCTGGTTCGTCGTGCCCCACATCCGAGGCAGGATGCCGGTGTCGCTCTCGCCGACCTGTCCCGGGAGCCGGGTCGCGGTGGAGTGTCGGGCCAGAGCCTTGAGCAACCCGGGGCCGGCCTGGAAGGACGAGGAGGCTGCCGACAACAGCAGCAACGCGGTCACCAGCTGGAAGAACCCGTACACCGTCGGGGACGCGGCGCGGGCGGCCAGGTCGGCGATCTGGGTGCTGTTGGCGCCGGGGATGCCGATGCGCAGGTGCACCGCCTCAGCGGTCAAGCCGAGCGTGATGGTGCCGACAATGCCCAGCGTGAGCCACAGGGTGATCCGGCCGAAACGGCGGCGGCCAGCGTCGTCGAGCTGGCCGAGCTGCGCGATGGCCGACGAGGGTGCCTCGACGCCGGTGGCCAGGGCCATGGCGACCGGGAACGCCAACGCGATCGCTAGCGGCGCGGCATGGCCTGGGATCGCGGTGATGGTGCCCGACGGGTGCACCGGCGCGCTGAGGCCGCTGACCAGCACGACGGCGGTGATCGCGATGAATGCCACGGTCATGACCGCGAAGACGGTGCGTCCGAGGTGACCGAACCAGGTCAGCCCGCCGACCAGGGCCGTCAGCGCCAGCGCGAGCGGGATCCGCCACGCTGCCAGCGCCGGCACGTAGGCGATCAACGCCGAGGAGCCCGCTGCGGAGCTGATCGCGATGGTCAGCACGAAATCCACGATCAGCGCACCGATCGGGATGAACGCCCACGCCTCCCCGAACGCGTCCCCGGCGGCGGCTGCCGCCACGCCACCCTGGGGGTAGCGTGCCACGAGGTAGTGATAGTTGATGATCACTAGTGCGATGACGCCGACCACCAGACCCATGGTGGGCAGCAGGAGCCCCAGGTCGCCGTTCAGTGCGCGGAGCGCGGCCTCGATGGCGTACGCGACTGACGAGACCGGATCGGCCATGACCGTGAATGCGAACGCGATCAGCAGTACCGGGCCGCTGCCCAGCGCGGCGCCGACGCGGGCGCGACGGGCCCGGGATGGCTGTGATGGAGGGGTGTGCTTGGCCACGACTGGACCCTTCCGATCGGTCAGAGAACGTGTTTGTCCGCATCGCCGACCAGACTTCCCGGCACACCTGACCTATAACCTACCGGTCGGTTCACGCTGGACTAGGTGACCTTCGGCTGGGATTCGTCGGCCATAGTCGTGCTCATCGGCGCCGCGGCTGCTTCGGCTGCTTCGGTTCGTGCTCGGGCACAGACCTGGCGTTGTCGCATGCAGATACGCGTTTCCATCGGGCGACGAGCGAGGGGATCTCGGCGAGGACGAAGTCGTAGAACCCGCGCATCGCTTCAAGCCGTTGACGCGCCAAGCTGTCGGGCGCAGCGGCGGCGATCCCGGCATCGGCGGCCTCACGCATGACGCGTACGGCTTCATTCTGGTTGGTGAACAGAGTGACCCAGGCGTCCTCGCGCATCCGGTAATGATCGCGGCGGCTGCCCGGCACCGGGACCTGCTCCACCAACCCGACCGTGACCAGCGTCCGGACGCCCGTCGACGCCGATCCGCTGCTGACACCGAGTTGCTCGACAAGCTCGCCCATGGTCAGGGTCGGCGCTTCGGTGAACAAGAACGCGGCCAGCAGTCGCGCGGTCAGCCGCTGCAACCCGACCCGGGTGAGGACGACGGCGAGGTGTTCGGCCAGATCGATCTCCACCACACCAACCTACCCGATACTCTGAGAATTCAGAAATCTCCGAACATACGGTAGAGTCGACAGCGGTGTGCCGGGAAGTCTGGTCGGCGATAGACAGCAGACGTCTCCCGGAAGGAACACGGACATGACGGCCGTTCGGCCTCCGCGCATCGTCAGCACCGGTATCGCCTGGATTGCGCCGTGTCGAGTGGCTAGCGACCAAGCCGCCCGCGCCAGGAAGTGTCCCCTCCCTTGCCGGGAAACGGCGGGCCGACGGTGAGCCTGACCAGTCGCCTGGCGGGCCGACTCCTCGGCCTTCCCGCGGTCCGCACCCCGGCCGTACAGATCGAACGGGACCTCAACATCCCCGCCGACGAAGGCGTGCAACTGCTGGCCGACCGCTACTACCCGGCCAGCAACCCCACAGCACCGCTGGTGCTGATCCGCACCCCCTACGGCCGACGCTCAGCGAACATCCTCATCGCCCGCCTGTTCGCCGAACGCGGCTACCAAGTCCTGATACAGGCCCTACGCGGCACCGACGGATCCGGCGGCACCTTCGACGGCTTCACCCTGCGCCGTGCCGACGGGCCAGCCACGATCAGGTGGCTACGCCGGCAAGACTGGTTCCCCGGCGCGTTCGCGACCTGGGGTGCCAGCTACCTCGGCTACGCCCAATGGGACCTGGCCTCCACCCCGATCCCGGAATGGAAACTCGCCGTCATCGACGTCGCCCCCGCCAGCTTCTACCACAACTTCATGTATCCCGGCGGCGCCTTCGCTCTCGGCAACGCACTCGGCTGGGCACAACTGGTCCAGAGCCTGTTCGGCAGATCAACCACACCCTCGACCATGTCCGCGTTCACCGCGACACGGCGACTCGCCCGCGCCTGCGACACACTGCCCGCCGCCGACGCCGACCAGGCCGCCACCGGCAGCAGTATCCCGTACTTCCAGGAGTGGATCACCCACGAGGAGTACGACACCTACTGGAAACAGATGGACTACCGCGGCAACGCCGCACACCTGCCGCCGGTCGTGCACCTGGGGGGCGGCTGGGTGGACTTCTTCCTGCCCGGCGTCCTGGACAACTACGTCGCCCTGCAAGATCCCCAGCACACGGTTCGGCTGCTGATCGGATCCGTGCAACACGGACGCAACATGGCCACTCGCACCTACCAGCGTGACACGTTCGCGCTATTGGACAAGGCATTCGGCTATCCCACCAGGACCGAACCACCAGCAGTCAGGCTACGTATAACCGGCCGCGGCCACTGGCGCCAGGAACCATCCTGGCCACCGGCGCACCGCGTCACGTCCTGGTACGCACAGCCCCTCGGCCGGCTCACGCAGCAACCGGCCCCAGACTCACTACCATCCCGCTACCGGTACGACCCGAGGAATCCGACACCGACGATCGGCGGCACCGCCGTCGGCCTCCGTGCCGGCGCACGCGACAACCGTGACGTCGAACGACGCGCCGACGTCCTCACCTTCACCAGCGACCCGCTGACCACCGACCTCACGGTCATCGGACCCGTGCACGCAACCGTCCACATCAGATCAACTCTGGTCAACACCGATGTCTTCGTCCGCCTGTGCGACGTAC
>DASYBO010000286.1:0-2184 GCA_036500685.1 Pseudonocardiaceae bacterium
GGTCGAAGACCCAGGCGTGCTCGATCTGCGGGACGGTGTCGGCCTCCAGCCAGACCCGTCGGATGTCGTCGTAGCTGACCTGCTGGGGTGCGGTCATGATACCGAAGCTGACGGCGGTGCCGCCAAGCGTGCTTGCTGACAAGGTGTGGACTCCTCTTGACACGACATGATAAATAAACGGAGCATTGTTCCGAAAGTCTACGGAACCATGCTCCGTTTATCAAGTCCCGCGGTTCGGCTCCATTTCACCGGGCACTTCACCGGTACGTTCAACGGCATCCCGGGTGCCGGTCAGGCGGTCGACCTGGAAGGAAGCAGATGAGCAAGAACGTGGCCGACGGCATGTGGGAAATGCTCGCGGCGGCTGGGGTGCGACGATGCTACGGGATCGTGGGTGACGCACTGAACCCGGTGATCGACGCGTTGCGGCGCAACGGTGCCGTTGAGTTCGTCCACGTGCGCCACGAGGAGTACGGCGTGTTCGCCGCGGTGGCCGAGGCCCGGCTGACCGGCCACCCGGTCGCGGTCTGCGGCACCGCCGGACCGGGCGTCACTCATCTGATCAACGGCCTGATCGACGCGAAGAAGGAGCGCGCGCCGGTCATCGCGGTCGCCGGGGACGTGGAGTCGTCGCTGCTGGATTCCGAGGCCCTGGAGGAACTGAACCCCTACAAGTTCTTCGACACCGCTGCGCTGTACATCGGGCGGCTGGTCAACCCCCAGCAGCTGCGGCCTATGGTGAGCACCGCCATCACCACCGCGGTGGCCGAACGCGGCCCGGTGGTGATCTCGCTGCCCGGTGACGTGGCGCAATCCGACGCGCCATCGGTGACGCTGCGGGTGCCGCTGCCCGCCACGACCATCGGCGCGGCATCGGCCGCGGACCTGACGGCGATGGCCGACCTGATCAACACCGCCGAGACCGTGGCCATCCTCGGCGGGGACGGCTGCGAGCAGGCCCAGGACGAGGTACGGGAGCTCGCGGCGCGCCTAAAGGCGCCGGTCGGCTACAGCTTCAAGGGCAAGGCGTGGCTCGAGCACGACAACCCGAACGCGGTCGGCATGACCGGCCTGCTCGGGTACGGCGGCTGCTACGACGCGATCAACAACGCCGACGTGCTGCTGATGCTCGGCACCGACTTCCCGTTCGTTGACTTCCTGCCGCACAAGAAGGTGAAGACCGTCCAGGTCGACCGCGACCCGGGGAAGATCGGCCGCCGGGCGCCGCTGGAACTGGGCGTGGTCGGCGACGTAGCGGCCACCCTGCAAGCGCTAGCGCCGCTGGTCGGCGACAAGCACGACGATCACTTCCTGCGCGAGCACGTCCGGCAGACCGAGCACGCGCGGAACCGGCTCGGCCACTACGTCACCAAGGGGCCCGGCCTCAAGCCGATTCGGCCCGAGTACGTCGCCGCGGTCTTGTCCGAGTTGGCGGACGACGACGCGATCTTCACCGTGGACACCGGCACGCCCTGCATCTGGGCCGCCAGGCACATCAGCTACGGCCCCTACCGACGGCTGTTCGGCTCGTTCACCTGGGCGTCGATGGCCAGCGCGGCCCCCAACGCGTTCGGCGCCGCGCTGGCGTTCCCGGGGCGGCAGGCGATCGCGCTGTGCGGCGACGGCGGGTTCACCATGCTCGGGCTCGGCGACCTCATCACCCAGGTTCAGCACCAGGCCCGGGTGGTGAACGTCATCTTCAACAACTCCATGCTGGACTTCGTCAACATCGAGCAGCAGGAAGCCGGCTTCGTCCCGTTCGGCACCGACTTCGTGAACCCGGACTTCAGCCAGGTAGCCACCGCACTCGGCGCCCGCGGCATCCGCGTCGAGGAACCCGGTGATCTGCGCGGCGCCCTCGCGGAAGCGCTCGCCCACACTGGCGGCCCGGTCGTGGTCGACGTGGTCGTGGACCGCTACGCGCTGGCGCTGCCCTCGCACGTGCCAGCCGAGACCGCCAAGGGCTTCACGCTCAGCATCGCCAAGCAGGTCCTGAACGGCAAGCTAGACGACGTCATCGAGACCATCGAGCACAACGTCCGCCTGGTCTGACCCAGTGCCCACCGGGCGGTTTTTCGGATCCTGTACTGGTGGGTCAGGCTGTTCCATCCGGCCCGGAACCGCGGGTCATGGGCGCGGTTCAGTTCTGCATGGAGTCGACGATCTCGGTGAGGAGGAATCTCA
>DASYBO010000287.1:0-1815 GCA_036500685.1 Pseudonocardiaceae bacterium
CGTCTCCCCCGCGCCGGACAGGCTCGGGAACCGGTTCTCGAAGACCACCACGTCGTAGTCGGGCGCGGGCACCTCGCTGGTCAGCCCGGTCGGGCCAGGACACAGCGGACACTGGTCGGGCGGCGGCTTGTAAGTACGGTCCTGGCGCCGCGCCGCGATGATCACCCATTGCCCGGTCGTCCGGTCGAACCGCAACTGCGATTGCCCCGGCTCCCATGGCGGCAACGGCCTGCGGTCGGCAACCGGCGCCGGCGTGTGGCCGGGCAATGAAAAGAACAGCAACTCTCGGCCGTCGGCCAGCGTCGTTCGAGTGCTCATTGGGTCTCATCTTGGCCGCTGTGCCAGAGTCAAGTCACGACCGACAGGCAATCCGTAGCAGAAAGGCTGATCACGAGTGTCCGGCGACGCTAACGCGCTGTACCAGCGGGCGCGTAACTGGGCGATCGGATCGGACCCCGGGCTGCTACGGCTTCGGATGGCCTCCCGGACAACGGCCGCGTTGGGCACCGCGCTGTTGATTTTGTTCCTGCTGACCAAGGCCACCCACCAGCCGCTGACGGTCGCGCTGCTGGGCGTCCTGATCACGATGACCTCGTCGCGATCGATCAACGAGCCCGGTCGGCATCGACAGGAAATCACCATGGCGCTGCTGCCCGTGCCGGCCACGCTGGCCATCACCGCGGCCGCGTTGCTGGCGCCGCATCCGGTGGTCGCGGACGCCGTCTTCGTGTTGGTGGTGTTCACCGCGGTCTACGTTCGCCGGTTCGGCCCGCGCGGAACCACGCTGGGCATGGTCACCTTCATGTCCTACTTCTTCACGCTGTATCTGCGGGCCAAGCCCTCCGAGCTGCCGTGGCTGATCGGCGCCGTGATGGTCGGCACCTTGTGCACCTTTGTGTGGTGTATCTATCTGCTACCCGACCGACCGGAAAGCATACTGCGAGAGAACATCCGGTCGTTACGAGCGCGGATGGCCATCGTTGTCGACACCACCGCCGAGACCGTGCGGTCCGGACAGCTCGATGAGCGGCGACGGCGCCGGCTACGGATCCGGATGCGTAGGCTCAACGAGACCGCGCTGTTGGTCCAGGCTCAGATCGAGGACAGGGTCAACCCGGGTGCGCTGTTTCCCGGGGTCAGCGGCGAGGACCTCGCCCTGTGGTTGTTCGATGCCGAGCTGACCGTCGAGCGCCTCGCCACTGCCGCTGCCCGGGCCGCGAATGCAGACATATCCGCGGCGACTCGCAACGAGCTGGCCGACACGGTGGCCCTGCTGGCCAGAGCAATCCGGATACCCCACTCCGACGCGCTTGTGCGCACCGCGGAGCTGGCTCGGCAGCTGCTCGAGCGGACGTCGTATCCCGCCGATGTGCCGGTGCGACGCGTGTTGTTGGCGATCATCGACTCGGCTAAAGCGACCGCCGAGGTCCGTGCGCGGATGGAGCACGCGGTGGCGGTCGCGCAGCTGGATATCCCAACGCCGCCACCCGAGGAGAGCGAAGCCGAACCGCAGGTCCGGCCGGGCTTGCTGCCGTCGACCCGGCAGGCCGTTCAGGTGGCCGTCGCCGCGGCACTGGCCATCGTCATCGGCGAGGCCGTGTCGCCGTCGCGCTGGTACTGGGCGGTGATCGCCGCGTTCGTCATCTTCGCCGGCACCAACTCCTGGGCCGAAACCCTCAACAAGGGTTGGCAACGGCTGCTGGGCACCATGCTCGGTGTGCCCAGCGGTGTGCTGGTCGCCACGCTGGTCTCCGGCAACACCGTCGCCTCACTCGTCATGATCTTCGTATGTTTGTTCTGCGCTTTCTATTTCAT
>DASYBO010000288.1:0-22253 GCA_036500685.1 Pseudonocardiaceae bacterium
GTTCTCCACCGAATGGTGGCTACGCCTGTCCCCCGCTGAACTCGAAGAGCTGTCCGGGGAACTCGGCGCACTCATCAACCGATGGTCCACACGCGAGTGTTCCGAGGACGATCAGCAACGGCAGTCGGTGTTCCTGTTCGCTCGCGGCGTGCCAGCAAGGCCGTGAACCGCGATTTCCGGCTGCTGTGGGTCGGCGAGACCACGAGCCAGTTCGGCAGCGGCATCACCAGTGTCGCGTTTCCCCTGATCGCGGCCGTCACGCTGCGGGCGAACACCGTTGTGGTCGGCCTGCTTGCCTCGGTCGCCTGGCTGCCCTGGTTGCTGATCGGGTTGTTCGCAGGCGCCTGGGTGGACCGGTTGCGCCGGAGGAAAATCATGCTCGCCTGCGACTTCGCGTCGGCGGCGCTCTATCTGAGCATCCCGGTCGCCCAATTGCTTGGTCTGCTGACCGTGACACAGCTCGTGGTGGTCGCCCTGCTCACCGGAACCGCGACGGTGTTCTTCGCAACGGCCTACCGTGCGTACCTCCCCGCGCTTGTCGACAAGTCCGAACTGGTGACCGGGAATGCACGACTCCAGGTCGGACGATCCTCGGCGGAAGTGGTGGCCCCTGGCGCGAGCGGACTCATCGCACAGTTCCTTGGCCTTGCGACCGGGCTGGTTTTCGACGCCGTCAGCTTCATCGTTTCCGCGGTCTGTCTGCTGTCGATCCGGGCGCGGGAGCCTCAGCCGCCGAAGCCGGTCGAGCGAGACTCGCTGCGCCAGCAGATCGCCGACGGGGTGCGATTCGTCACGAGGGACCGGATCATGCGCTCGTTCATCGTCTACGGCGCGGTATCGAACCTCGGGCTGATGGGGTATCAGGCCATTCAGTCGGTGTTCCTGCTACGTGAGGTCGGCGTGGGGCCCGGTGTCATCGGTGCGCTGTTGATGGCAGGCAGCGTCGGTGGTCTCATCGGCGCATCGTTGGCCGGTCGGATCGCGCGCCGTTTGGGTACCGCGCGCGCGGTGTTGTGCTGCCAGCTCTGTGCGGTGCCGTTCGGGTTGCTGCTTCCGTTGACCGGCAGAGGTTTCGGGTTGTCGCTGTTCGTCGGCGGCCAGTTCGTACTGACCGCCGGCATCGTCGCGTCCAACGTCATCTACGGCGGATTCGTTCAGGGCTACTGCCCCGCGCAGCTACTCGGCCGCGTCACCGCCAGTTCAGCCGTCGTCAACTACAGCACCATCGCGCTCGGCGGGCTGCTCGGCGGTGTTCTCGGCGAGACGATCGGCACGCGCTCGACGATGTGGGTGATGACCGTGCTGCTCACGCTGTCGGTGGGCATTCTGCTGGCCGGTCCGATCCGGCGCTACCGAGACTTCCCTGCCAACTCGGCGACGTGGACACCACGTCGGACGCCTTTCAGGCAAGTACTTGCCTGAGGAGAAAACGTCCGCTACTTTCTCCTCAGGCAAGTACTTTCCCAGGGGAGGTCAAACGATGGTGACCACGGAGCAACGCGCAGCTCAAAGCTCGACAGAACAGCAGGTCAAGGGCTTGCCAGCGTGGTATTTCGGGCTGGCCGGAGTGCTGGTGGCCAGCTTCGACATCAGCCAGCAGTTCAGCTCGGGCTACCCGCTGATCCGGATCCTGCCGCTGGTCATCGGCGCGGTGCACATCACGCTCTGGTTCACGTTGCTCTCGCGCCGCCGCCAGTACATCCGCTCGGTGTGGCGCTCGCCGCGAGCCCGGCTGCTGGTGGTGCTGCTGGCCGGCGTTCGGATCCTGCTCCAGCTGGGCCTGACGCGGTTCACGGACAGCGCGGCCCCGCTGCACACCTACGCGCACCTGACCATGGGACTGGCCCTGATGGTGCTGACCACTGCGGGCGCATGGTTTGATCAGTGGCTGATCCTGCGCACCGTGAACAAGCGCACGTGACAAGCGAAGGGGCGGCAACGGTGAACGAGCCAACGCCGGACGAGGCGGCGGCAGCGCTGCGGGCGGTCCGCGAAGGCAGGGAGCGGGTGATCAAGTCCGCTCTGGGGGCACGGTGGGTGTGGGTCGCCAGCGGTGTGCTCGTCATCTTCTACTGCACTGTCAACGACCTGTTCCACACAGCAGCGCCCTGGCTGAACTTGGGAGTGGTGGCCGTCCTGCTCCTGCTGGCCGTCGGCGGACGCACTCGGGTGGGCAGCAGTCTGCTCGGCCGGTCGGTCGTCGTGTCGGACCGGAGCCTGCCCGTTGCCTTGAAGTGGCGTCTGCTGCGCGTCGGGGTCATCTTCGGCATCGCGATCGGGGTGGCTCTGATCATGCTGCTGTTCCACCTGCCACACGGCGAGATCTACTACGGCGCAGTGGCCGGGCTCTATGTCATCTTCCTGGGCCCCAGGCTCCAGCTGTGGCTGCTGCGCCAGCAAGACAAGGACTGAGGCGGTGGCCGAGCTCGACCAACTCCTGCTTGACCCGACGAGACTGGCGATCGTCTCGCTGCTCGTCGCGGCCGAATGGGCCGAGTTCGGCTTCGTCCGGGACTCGGTGCGGCTCTCCGACTCCGCACTGTCCAAACAGGTCACCACACTGTCGAAGAACGACTATGTCGAAGTCCGCAAGGGCTACGTCGGCAAACGGCCGCGCACCTGGCTCAACCTCACCGACACCGGACGAGTCGCGCTGGCCGAGCACATCTCCGCCCTTCAGGCCATTGCCGAGAAAGCCCGGTCGGACGGCGCCAGGCAACCCGCGACCAGGCCGGGGCAGGGTCAGTCCTGAAATCCGTTTCACCGCCCTCGGTTCGTCCGGTACGTTTCGTTCATGGCTTGTCGGATCAGTGAGGTCGTGCTCGGTTGCCGCGACCCTGAGGTGTTGGCGCGGTTCTGGTGCGAGGTCCTTGACTTCGTCGTGCTCGATCGCGAGGACGACGGCACATTGGAGATCGGGCCGCGCGAAGGGTTCGGCGGTGCGCAGCCCACGATCATCCTCAGTGTCCGAGATGAGCCGGAGCCCGGGAAATCCCGGCTGCACATCGACGTCAACGCGACCGACCGCGATCAGGACGCCGAGCTCGAACGCCTGCTGAAGATCGGTGCGCGCAAGGCCGACATCGGCCAGACCGGCCAGGAGAACTGGCATGTCCTCGCCGACCCGGAAGGCAACGAGTTCTGCCTGCTCAAGGCTCGCCTCAACCCACTCTGAGCAGTCGTCAACTATTGACCAACTCAGACCTGTCAACGGGAAAAGCTTTCAACCGGACCCGGATCGGCCGTACCGTACTGGCGTAAGCCGATACTGGGGAGGTCGCAGCCGATGTCATCACGTGCCCTTTTCCGCGCGGGACTGCTCACTGTGGCTACCGCGACGGCGCTGGTCTTCGGGGCCGGAGTCGCCGCCGCGGCTACCGGAACCGTCAACACCAACTCCGGCGCACCGGTCAACGTGCACACCGGGCCAACGGTGGGCAGCAGCGTCGTGACCACGGTCGCCAGCGGCACCTCGGTGACCATCGACTGCCAGATCACCGGCGACAGCGTCACCGGCAAGTACGGCACCAGCACCCTGTGGGACCACCTGCCCGCACAGGGTGGCTACGTGTCCGACACCTACGTCTACACCGGATCGTCCGGACCGGTCGCGCCCACCTGCGGCGGTGGAGGCGGTTCGACCTGTTCCACCAGCGGTTTCGGCGATCCGAACACGTGCGCGCAAGCGGTCGCCTGGGCCGAGGCGCACATCAGCACCAGCGACAACCCGGACTACTACGACCGCTGCGACCACGTGGTCGGCCTGGCCTACGGCTTCTCAGCGAGCGGCTCGACGACCGCGTACGCGCACTGGACCGAGATTCCCAGCCAGGACAAGCATTCCGGCGACACCGACGTGCCAGCGGGCGGCTTGGCCTTCTTCAGCAGCGGCGGCGGTGCAGGACATGTAATGATCTCCACCGGTGGCGGGCAGTTCGCGTCGACCGACATCCACGGGAGCGGGACCTACAGCTACACCACCATCAGCGAGATCCAGCAGACCTGGGGCGAGACGTACCTCGGCTGGGCTCAGCCCTGGTTCCAAGCCAACCATTGATCGCCAGGTCGGCGAGCATGGGTTATCGTCACAGTCTGAAATGGCTGATCAACGAGCGAGCGCACTGAGCAGAACCTTCTCGTCACTGCGTACCCGCAACTTCCGGCTGTTCTTCATCGGCCAGCTGATCTCCAACAGCGGCAACTGGCTCACCACGGTCGCGATCACCCTGCTCGTGCTGCACCGGACGGGCAGCGGCGCCAGTGTCGGCCTGCTCGCGGTCTGCCAGTTCGGTCCGCTGCTGGTGCTCTCGCCCTTCGCCGGGCTCATCGCCGACCGTTCGAACAAGCGCCACCTGCTCTACCTGACGCAGGGCCTTGAGATGCTCGAGTCGTTCGTGCTCGCGCTGCTGGCTTTTCTGCCGCATTCGCCGTTGCCCGCGTTCTACGTGACCGCGTTGGCCGGCGGCGCGCTGCTGGCCTTCGACAATCCGGCCCGCCGCTCGTTCGTCAACGAGATGGTCAAGGCCGACGACGTGCCGAACGCGGTGACCCTCTACAGCGCGATGAACTCGCTGTCCAGGGTCGTCGGGCCGACCATCGCGGGTGCGCTGATCGTCGGTCTCGGCTACGGCTGGTGCTTCACCATCGACGGCGCCTCCTACCTGATCGTGCTGGGCGCGCTGGCGATGATGCGGTCCGACGAACTGCGCAGGGCGCCAAAGACCCAGCGCGGTGGCGGGCAGGTCCGCGCGGGGTTGCGGTATGTCATGAGCGTGCCGGAACTGTGGATCTCCTTCGGCATGCTGCTGTTGATCGGCACCGCGAGTTACAACTTCACCGTGGTGCTGCCGCTGTTCGTCGAGCACGGCCTGCACGGCACCGACCTGCAATACACCCTGGTCTACGCGGCATTCAGCGGCGGCGGTGTGCTCGGCACGCTCATCGTGGCCAGACGAACCGCGATCGGCCTTCGCTCGATCGTGCTCTCCGCCGCCCTGTTCGGCGTTGCGCTGTTCGGGCTTTTCCTGGTGCCCAACATCTATTTCGCCTATCCGCTCGCCGTGCTGATCGGCGCGGCCAGCGTGTCGTACATGACCGCGACGACGGCGATCGCGCAGCTGCGCACCAGACGGGACATGATCGGCAGGGTGCTCGCGCTGCAGACCGTGCTGCTGCTGGGCACGACGCCGATCGGCGGTCCGATCCTCGGTGTGGTGTCGGATTTCGCGGGCGGTCGCTCCCCCGTTCTGGTCGGCAGCGTCGCCGCGCTGCTGGCCGCGTTCCTCGGCCTGCTCGCGGCGCGCCGCTATCACGCTGAACCGGTGGCCTGACCCAGCGAGCCCGGCCACCGGTCCGGCTGCTCAGCTGGTGGTGAAGGTGGCGCTCGGGTCGATCAGCATGCTGCCGAGCGTGACGGTGTGCCGGCCGTTGGGCAGGTTGAGCAGGGCGGGGTCGATGTTGTCGGTGACCGCGCCGAGCGAGTTCGCGGTGAGGGTGGCGATCTTCGTGCCGTCGATGGTCAGCGTGACCGGGTGCGCGGGCAGGAAACCGGTGGCGAACAGGTAGGTCGTGCCGCCGGTGGGCACGTGCGTGCTGCTCAGCTGGATGGTGTGTTGTCGCAGCTGGGCCAGTTGGTCGGCGGCCTGGTGTTGGGGTGAGTCTCCTGGCCACTGCGATCGGACCGCGCCGACCAGCGCGGGCACGAAACGGCTCGCGTCGATGGTGCCCCAACCGGTGGCGACGTCGAAGCCCTTGGTCGCGGTGAAGCCGGGGACCTCGACGGTGCTGCCCTTGATCACCGAGTTGTTCCCGGACACCACGTCGGCGATGCCGGCCTGCGCGCCGCGCGCGCCGAGTGCGTCGTAGATGGCCTGGTTGACCGGGCCGACCGGACCGTGGTTGAGCTGCGCGGCGAGAGCCAGCACACCCGCGAACAGCGGCGCCGCTTCGGAGGTGCCGCTCTGCGCGTCCATGGTGATGTCCGGGACCGACCGCATCGCGCTACCGGTGATGCGAGCGACGGTGTTCTGGAACGCGGGACGGGTGAACACCGAGGAATAGCCGGCACCTTCGGACTCCTGCGGATGCCGCACGGAGTGCCAGACCGGGTCAGGGCCGAGCTTCTTTCCCGTCGTCCGGTCGATGTTGGGAATGCTGCCGCCGACGGCGGTGATCCACGGCGAGTCGTCCCAGGCCGCGGTTTCCGGCGTGTTGGTCACCGCGCCGCACTGCGAGTTGGCGATCGGGAGGTTCTGGGTCACGCCGCAGTCGCCGGTGGCGACCATCACCGGGATTCCGGCTGCCGCGGCCGCGAGTTCGCCCGGGTTCTGGGCGCCGAGCTCGACGCTGCCGCCGCTGTAGGAGCTTTCGCCGGTCCCGTCGCTGATCGACATCGCGTCGGCGAGGTGGTTGGTCGCGATGTACTGCAGCGCGCGCATCATCTCGGGCGGTGCGACTTGGCTGGCCGCGTCGTCGGTGATCTCGCTGTCGGCAGGCGTCGCGGAGATGACGATCTTGGCGTATGGAGCGATCAGGTGCGCGGACACCACGTCGAGCTCCAACTCGCCGGCCCACGCGTCGCAGGAACCGTAGCTGCCCAACGCGACCATGCCCGGCGGGCACTGGGCCGGGAGCGGGCCACTGGGATAGATGGTCTGGATGTCCGGGTCTGGCAGACCGTACGACTGGTCGAACTGGTGAACCACGGCGGTGACGCTCGGATCGTCCCAGCCTTCGATCACCGCGACGGTCGTGCCGGTGCCGTCAAGGCCCTTTCGCCAGAGATCGCCGATGTTGTAGTCGACGATGTCCTGCGCGCCAGGGACGTCGTGGGCGAATTTCGGATAGTTGGCGGCGATGTTGGCGAGCACCGCGTTGAGCACCTTGAGGTGATCCGGGTTGGCCGTGGGGAACGCCGGGGCCTGTTGGTTCGCCGAGCTCGCGACCGCAGGCGGCGCGCTGCCGCCCGTCGCTCCGGTGATCAACGGCACGGCGAGTAAGAGCGGTACAACGCCGAACAGTAAGGGCATGGCGCGACGGCGCATGTCAACTCCCTAGAAAGTCCATCGGCAGGCAACACTCGATTAAAGCGGAACCGAAACACCCAATTGAAGAAACGAAAGTAGGTATCCCGGAACGATCGACGGGTTGCTCATGGACTCAGCTCAGGGAACAGCAGGCTCCCGACAGGCCAGGGCCAGTTGTCCCGAGTCGTCGACAACGCCCATGGCCGCTCCTCCTATCGAACTCCGCCTTGCGGATCGTCGGGTTCGGTGGGGTACGCGCTGGTGCCGTCCGGGAGGTACGCGGCGGCAGGCGATCCGGCCGGGACGAAGACCGCGACTTCGCGGATCGGGACGTCGCCGGTGTTCTCGACCTGGTGCAGGGTCCGCGCCGGCAGGTGGATGCACGCGCCTGGGTAGATCGGGTTGTGCTCGTCGTCGATGTGCAGGATTCCGTTGCCCTGCAACACGTAGATGACCTCGTTGTAGCGGTGGTAGTGCAGCGGCGCCGGTTCCCCGGTGGGCACGTCGCCGACGAAGTGCGTGCCGGACCGAAATCCGGTCGACGGGTCGGCCAGGATCCGGTACTCGCGTCCGGCCGTGGCCTGGCCGATCTCCTGGGCGTCCAGGTCGCACACCGCGCGCCGGTCGCCGACCTTGACGTCGGCCCCTGCCGGTTCGGTCACCTGGACGCTGACGATCTCGGCGTCCTCGGTGACCTCCAGTTGGTACGTCTCGCCCGGTCCGATGTGGATCCCGCTCTCCGGTCCGAACTCATGGGCGGCGCCGTCGAGTAGCAGGCGTCCGCGTCCGCGCAGCACGAACAGCAGTTCCTCGTGCTCGCCCGAGTCGTGCGGCGGAGGCGTTCCGGCGGGGATCGACAGCACGGTTTCGGTGAGGTAGGTGCAGCCGAAGGATTCGGTCAGCACCGGCCGGACCCGCGCTGGGCTGCCCGGCAACGGCTCGGGTTCGACATCCGCTCCGTACACCACATAGCGTGAGTCCATCTGCCGGCCACCTCCGTCTGCGCCAACCCGACTGTAGTGCCGGCCAGCGCCAACGACACCGGACAGGTGCGCTTGGGCTGATCGGCGATGCGCGCGAAGTCCTCGTCGGTGAGCGAATCGGCCGATCCGGTCGCCGACAGCGCGATCTCGGTGATCCTGAACCGGATGTCGGTCTGTGCCTCCCTCGTAGGCATACTGAGTGCTCACGGCGCCCGGTGGAAGGAGACCCGTGACTCTCGCAGGCTGCTTTCCATGGCGCTGGCCGCCGAGTTCGACGAGGCCGGCTTCGAGCCATTTCGCGGTCAGCGAGAACGCGGTCGGGTGCCGATGCCTGACCTGATCGTGGTCGGCGGAGGTCCGGCCGGGCTCGCGGTCGCGTTGGGTGCGGCGCGGGCCGGCCTGGAGGCGGTGGTGTTCGAGCAGCGCGCGGGCGCGATCGACAAGGCGTGTGCCGAGGGGCTGATGCCCGGCGCGGTTCGCTCGCTCGCCGCGCTCGGTGTTGATCCGCCGGGACATGCCTTTCGCGGGATCCGGTATCAGCGCGGCGACACGATGGTGTCAGCCGATTTCCGGTCGGGTTCGGGCCGGGGCGTGCGGCGCACCGTGTTGCACTCCGCGCTGCTCGACGCCGTGAGCAAGGCCGGGATTCCCATGCGCGAGCAGCGGATCACCGAGATTCGGCAGTATGCGGACCACGTCGAGGCGGGCGGCGTGCGGGCTCGGTATCTCGTCGGCGCGGACGGTCTGCACTCGACGGTACGCACGGCGGCCGGGTTTGCGACGGTGCAGCGGCCGGTCCGCCGGTGGGGGCAGCGCCGGCATTACGCGTTGCCGCCGGAGAGCGAGTTCGTCGAGGTCACCTGGGCCGAACACGCCGAGTCCTACGTGACCCCGATCGCGCCGAACCTGATCGGCGTCGCGCTGCTTTCGGGCACGCAGGGTCCGTTCGACCAACAACTCGCCGCGTTCCCGGCGCTCGCGGCCAGATTGGCGGGTGGCGAGCCCGCGTCCTCGGTGCGTGGGGCCGGGGCGATGTACCAGCGGGTGCGTACTCGGGTCCGAGGGCGGGTGCTGCTGGTCGGCGACGCGGCCGGTTACGTCGATCCGTTGACCGGCGAGGGCATCGCGGTCTCCCTCGCCGCGGCACGGGAACTGCTCGACTGCCTGGTGCGGGACCGCCCACAGGACTACGAGCGGGCCTGGCAGCGGGTGACCTGGCGGTCCCGGCTGATCACCTCGGGCCTGCTCTGGGCACGCCGCCGGCCGGGCATCGGGCGCGCGGTGGTGCCGATCGCGGCTCGACTGCCGAACGTGTTCGGTGCGGCGGTCAATCAGTTGGCCGGATAGGGACGAATCGCGCACTTCGCTTGTATGGTCGGGCCCATGACGCACCCAGAACCGGCAGACGCGCCCGAACTGGCGGGCCCTGGTTTCGACCGAAACCCTTCGCCCGGCTACACCTGGCTACGCCACAACGCCCCCGCAGCGCGCATTCCCCTGGGCGGCGACGCGTTCGCGTGGCTGCTCACCCGCTATGAGGACGCGATTCCCGCGCTGTCCGATCCACGTCTGGTGAAGAGCCCGGCCAAGGGCAACGCGCTGTGGCGCGCGTCCGGCATGGGCCTGCCGCTGGACCACCGTCCGTCGTTGGCCAACCACGTCACCAATGCCGACGGCGAGCAGCACAGCCGCCTGCGCAGGCTGGTCGTCGGCTCCTTCGCTGCCAAGCGGATGGCGCTGCTGCGGGACCGCGCTCAGCAGATCACCGACGAACTCCTGGCCCGCGTTGCGCCGTCGGGCCGCGCCGAGATCGTCCACGACCTGGCCTATCCGTTGGCGATCACCATCATCTGTGACCTGCTGGGCATCCCCGATGACCGGCGCGCGCCCATCGAGGGCTGGGTCGCCGTCATCGATGCCAGCGACCAGCACCAGACGAGCGGCGATCTCGCCGCAGTCACCGATGCCATCGACGGATTCCTCGCCGAGGTCGTTGCGGTGAAACGGGAAATGCCCGGTGAGGATCTGATCAGCGACCTGATCGCGCACCAGCGAGCGGGCTCGATCAGCCATGACGAGATCACCAGCATGGCTTTCCTGCTGCTGGTCGGCGGCCATGAGACCACGGTCGGAATGATCGTCAACGCGACGCTGGCCGTGCTCACCAACCCCGAGCAGGCGCGGGCGATCCGCTCCGACGACACCGTGGTGTCGGGCATCATCGAGGAGTCGTTGCGGATCGATTCGCCGATTCGCAACGCGACCTGGCGCTTCCCCACCGAGGAGGTCACCATCGCCGGGCAGCTGATGCGACCTCGCGATCCGATCCTGGTCAGCCTGCTCGCCGCCAACCGGGATCCGAGCGCGTTCGCCGAACCCGACCAGTTCCTGCCGGGCCGCGACCGTCGGCACATCGCGTTCGGTTCCGGCCCGCACACCTGCATCGGTGCGGCGCTGGCCCGCCTCGAAGGTCAGGTCGCGCTCACTACGCTGTTCCGGACCTTTCCCGAACTGGCCCTCGCGGCCGAGCCGGACGAACTCGACTGGTGGCCGAGCCCGATCATGCGCAGCCTCTTCGCCCTGCCGGTGACCTTCCAACCGCACAACGCCTGACTCCTGGTCGGATCCGACGAGTCGGGGGCGCGCGGCTCGTCGGATCGGACGAACACAGCGCGCGATCGAGCGGGCAACCTGACCTGATTCATGCACCGGCCAACAGGAGCGGAGCGAATCATGGTCAGGTCGGTCACTCGCACGAGGAATTCCTCAGCACTGGTCGGAGTGTGTGTCGCGGCCGCCGCGCTGGTTGCCTGTGGCGGCGGCGCGGCTGGTGGGAATGTGGTCAGCGGCGGAACGTTCACGATGGCGTTGAGCGCCGACCCCGGCAACCTCGACCCGCAGGCATCGGCGTCCTCGGTCAACTACCAGATGAGTTTCCTGGCCTATGACCCGTTGCTCAGCGTCGACGGCAACGGCACCATCCGCTCCGAACTCGCGACCTCCTGGCAGGTCAGCGGCACGACCGTGACGCTGACCCTCAAGAAGGGCATCACCTGCTCGGACGGTTCCACGTTCACCGCGCAGACCGCGGCGGACAACATCAACTATGTCGCGAATCCCAAGAACAGCAGTCCGTTCGCTGGGATCATGATCCCGGCCGGTGCCAAGGCCAGTGCCGATGCCGCGACGAACATGGTGACGATCGCGTTGGCCGGGCCCGCGCCGTTCGTACTCAACGGGCTCGGCGGCGTGCCGATGGTGTGCGCGAAGGGCATGGCGGACCGCAAGATCCTGGCCACCGCAACCGACGGGACGGGGCCTTACCAGCTGACCAAGGCCACTCCGGGCGACCAGTACGCGCTGGCCAAACGCGCCGGCTACACGTGGGGGCCGAACGGCGCGAGCACCGCGCGGGCGGGGCTGCCGGACAAGATCGTGGTGCGGATCATCCCGAACGAGACGACGGCGGCGAACCTCTTACTGTCCGGTCAGCTCAACGCGGCCGCGATCCTCGGCGCGGATGCCACGCGGCTCAGCGCTGCCAACCTGTTCACCGACGACGTGCCCATCCTCTCCGGCGAGACCTGGTTCAACCAGGCGCCCGGCCGAGCCGGCGCGGATCCGAAGGTGCGGCTCGCGTTGGCGGAGGCGGCCGATTTCGGCCAACTGGAGAAGGTGCTGACCTCCGGCCACGGCGAACCCGGCACCACGTTCGCGGCGTTGGCGCCGGTCGCCTGCCCCGGCAACTCGGTCGCGAAGGCGCTGCCGGCGCACAACCTGAACCAGGCCAAGGCATTGCTCGACGCGGACGGCTGGACCGTTGGCGCGGGCGGCATCCGGAGCAAGAACGGGCAGCAGTTGGCGCTGACGTTCGTCTACGACACCGAGCCCGGCGCACCCGCCTCGGCGGCGGCTGATCTCGCCGTGCAGCAGTGGAGCCAACTCGGCGTCAAGGTCACCCCGACCGGCCAGGACGACACCACCGCGACGAACACGATGTTCACCAGCGGCAACTGGGACGTCGCCTGGATTCCGGTGAATGTCAGCTCCCCGGACCAACTGGTCGGGTTCCTGTCCGGCCCGGCATCGCCCGGCGGCGACAACTTCGCGCACATCGACAATCCCGGTTACACCTCGGCCGTCACCTCGGCCGAACAGAAGCAGGGCACGGCGAGTTGTCCGCAGTGGCTGACAGCGGAATCGGGCCTTGTCCGCGACGCCGACGTCATCCCGTTCGCCAACCAGGTCGCCAAGTACTTCGGTGCGGGCGCGCAATTCTCGGTCGTGGGCGCGCTGGTGCCGACCAGCATCAGGATGACGGGCGAGTGAGCACGTCGATCGCGGTCGGCGGACCGGCGACCAGCGTGCTGGAGCGACCCGCGCTGCGCTTCGCCGCCCGGAGGCTGACCAGGTTCGTCGTGTCGTTGTGGGTGTTGCTGACCGCGGCCTTCGGCATGATCTACCTGATCCCCGGCGACCCGGTGCGCGCGTCGTTGGGCATGACCGCGTCGCAGGCACTGGTCAACCAGCGCCGGCACGCGCTCGGCCTCGACCAGCCGCTGCTCGTGCAGTACTGGCACTACCTGACCGGGGTGCTGACCGGGAACTTCGGCACCTCGCTGGCCTCACGGCTGCCGGTATCGCAGGTCATCGCGCAACGGCTGCCGGCGACGCTGGAACTCGCGGGTGGCGCGTTCGGGCTCGCCGTGCTCATCTCGATCCCGCTCGGCACGCTGATGGGCGTGCTGACCAGGGGCGGCCGAGCCCGGCGCACCGAACTCGCGTTCACAACGACCAGCGTGATCCTCGGCGCCATCCCGGACTTTCTCGTCGGCGTGGTGCTCGTCTGGATCGTCGGTGTGCACCTGCACTGGCTGCCGGTCGCCGGAAAGTCCGGGTTCGGCTCGTTCGTGCTGCCGGTGCTGGCGCTGGCGATCGGACCGGCTGCGATCCTCTCGCGCATCCTGCGGGTGGAGATGATCGCCGCGCTACAGGCCGACTACGTCCGCACCGCGCGGGCCAAACGGCTCACCGCGCCTGCCGTGTACGTCAAGCACGCCCTGCCGAACGCGCTCACGGCGACCATCACGCTGGGCGGACTGCTGTTGAGCTCGATGGTCGCCGGCACCGTGTTGGTGGAGAACGTATTCGCCTGGCCCGGCCTCGGCAGCACGATCGTCAACTCGATCCTGACCAAGGACTATCCGGTGGTGCAGGGCATCGTGCTGGTCTACGGCATCGGGGTGCTGGCCGTGAACCTGATCGTCGACATCGCGCTCGCGCTGCTCGATCCGCGCTCGACGATCAGGGAGAGCTGATGCGGTCGACGTCGCGTTGGTTGGCGGTGGTGCGCACCCCGGTCGGGGCGGGCGCGAGCGTCACTCTGCTGGCCCTGGTGGTGCTCGCGGTCATCGCGCCGATGCTGTGGTCCGGCAAGGCGAATCTGACTGATGTGGCCGCGATGTTGCAAGGGCCTTCCGCGCAACACTGGGCCGGCACGGACAATCTGGGCCGCGACATCTTCGCCAGGGTGCTGGTCGCGACGCGGCTCTCGGTCGAACTCGCCTTGCTGGCCACAATGATCAGCGTCGTCATCGGCATCCTGTTGGGCACGGCCGGGGTGCTGCTCGGGCGGCGCGCCGCGCGGATCGTCGCGGCGGTCGTCAACATCGCGGTCGCGTTTCCCGGACTGCTGTTGGCGTTGTTCTTCGCGGTGATCTTCGGGGTCGGCGCGCAGGGCGCGGTGCTGGCCATCGGCTTTGCCGGGGCGCCCTCGTTCGCGCGGCTCGCCCAGACCCTGGTCGCCGGGGTCGAACAGCGCGATTTCGTTGCGGCTGCGCGTATCGCCGGGGTCGGGCGGATCCGCGTTCTGTGCCGGCATGTGCTGCCCAACATCGCCGAATCACTGATCGTGAACGCCGCGATCGGTGCCGGCAGCGCCCTGCTCACCTTCGCCGGCCTGTCCTTCCTCAGCCTCGGTGTGCAGGCGCCCGGCTACGACTGGGGCAAACTGCTCGGCGATGGCCTGACCGGCATCTACGAGCAGCCGATCGCCGCGCTCGCGCCAGGTGTCGCGGTGATCGTCGCTGGGCTCGCGTTCAACCTCTTCGGTGAGGCACTGGCCAAGGGCATCGGCCTGGCCACCACCCTCGGCCGGACGCCGCTGAGCCGGCTCCGGTCCACGCCATCGACCGAGTCACTGTCCGAACAGGACGATGCGGTGCTCGACGTGGCCGATCTGGTGGTGACGCTGCCCGGCCACGGTGAGCCGATCCGGCCGGTGCGTGGCGTCGGGTTTCGGATCGGTCGCGGCGAGGCGGTGGGCGTGGTCGGCGAATCCGGTTCGGGCAAGACGATGACCGCGCTCGCGGTGACTCGGCTGATCGAGGAACCCGGCCGGGTCGAGGCGTCCCGGTTGCGGTTTCTCGGCACCGACCTGCGCACCGGCACCGCGCGCACCCATCGGCGGCTGCTCGGCACCAGCCTGGCCATGGTGTTCCAGGACCCGATGACCTCGCTGAACCCGACCCGACGCGTCGGCAGCCAACTGGCCGAGGTGGCCCGGCGGCACCGTGGGCTCTCCCGAGGCGCCGCGCTCGCGCTGGCGATCGACCGGTTGCGCGCGGTGCGGGTGCCCGCCGCGCAACGGCGCGCGCACCAGTATCCGCACGAGTTCTCGGGCGGCATGCGGCAGCGCGCCATGATCGGCATGGGGTTGATGGGCACGCCCGCGCTGATCGTGGCCGACGAGCCGACCACCGCGCTCGATGTGACCGTGCAGCGCCAGGTACTGGACCTGCTCGCGTCGATCCGCCGACAGGATTCCGTCGCACTGTTGCTGATCAGCCACGACGTCGCCGTTGTCGGGCAGGTGTGCGACCGGGTGCTGGTCATGTACGCGGGCCGGATCGTCGAGGACCTGCCCGCCGCCGAACTCGCCACCTCCGCGCGGCATCCGTACACCAGAGCGTTGGTGGCTGCCGTGCCGGACATGCGGACCGACCTGGACCGCCCGCTGGTGTCGATCCCGGGCCGCGCACCGGATCCGACGCGGATCCCGGCCGGTTGCGCGTTCGCGCCGCGCTGCCCGTTGGCCACCGACCAGTGCCGAACCGAGGAGCCGCCGTTGACGAGCGACGCGACAGGCAGACGAGTCGCCTGCTGGCATGCCATGGTGGACGTGGGGGTCGGAGAATGAGTGAACTGCGCTTCGATGACGTGTCCGTGCGCTACGGCAACGGCAGGCGTGGCCTGACCGCGGTCGACGGGGTGTCGCTGGTTGTGCCGGACGGCGAGGTCGTCGGTCTGGTCGGCGAATCCGGTTCCGGCAAGTCCACCCTGGCCCGCGCCGCGGTCGGCCTCGCGCCGGTCGCCTCGGGCCGGATCCTGCTCGACGGCCGGCCGGTGCCGGTGCGCGGGCCGCGTCGCCCGGTCCAGTTGGTGTTCCAGGATCCGTATTCCTCGCTCGATCCGAGGATGACGGTGGGGGCAAGCATCGGCGAGACCGTCCCGCGCCGCGCGGTCGCGGATCGGCGGGCCGAAGTGGCTCGGTTGCTCGAACTCGTCGAGCTCGACGCCGACCTCGCGCGGGCCTTTCCCAGCCAGCTCTCCGGCGGTCAGCGGCAACGCGTCGCACTGGCCAGGGCGCTGGCCGCCCGGCCCGAGGTGGTGATCGCCGACGAGATCACCTCGGCGCTGGACGTGTCCATCCAGGGCACCGTGCTCAACCTGCTCCGCAAACTCCGCGACGAACTCGGCATGTCGATGCTGTTCATCTCGCACAACCTCGCCGTGGTCCGGTACGTCGCGACCAGCATCGCCGTGATGTACCTGGGCCGGATCGTCGAACACGGCCCAGCCGACGCCGTGCTCGGCGACCCGCAACATCCCTACTCGCGGGATCTGCTCGCCGCGATTCCCGGATCGGGCCACGCCGGAGACGCGACGACCGACGCGGAACCGGCCGACCCGCACCATCCGCCGACCGGCTGCCACTACCACCCGCGCTGTCCGATCGGGCCCCTGATCCGGCCGGACCGCGACCGCTGCCGCACCGAAACCCCGACGATGTCTTCGTCTTTGGCTGACCACCGCCACCACGCCGCCTGCCACTTCGCCGCGAACGAGGCGATCATGCAAAGGAGTTCGTTGTGACCCGACGCCCGCGCATCACCGACCTGACCGACATCGCAGCCCCCGAGCAACCCGCGCTCTCCCCCGACGGCCGCCGGATCGCGTACGTGCTGCGCACCCAGGACGTCGAGGCCGACCGGCCGAGCGCCGCGCTGTGGCGGGTCGACACGGCGGGCGGTGATCCGGTGCGGTTGACCAGGGGCACTTCGGACAGCGCACCGGCATGGTCGCCGGATGGCAAGCGGTTGGCATTCCTGCGGGCCAAGGACGGGCCCGCGCAACTGTGGCTGCTACCGGCCGACGGCGGCGAGCCGGAGCAAGTGAGCACGCTCCCGCTTGGTGCGGGCCGACCGATCTGGAGCCCGGACGGCAACAAGATCGCCTTCACCGCACCGGTCGACACCGCCGCGAACGCGGACGATGACGACGACGCGCGCGGCAAACGCAAGAACGCGCCGATCGTGACCGAGCGACTGGACTACCAGGCCGACGGCGCCGGACTCCTCCGCACCATCCGCAGCCACCTGCACGTCCTGGATCTCGACGAGAACGAATGCCACCAGGTGACCGAGGGCGACTGGCACGCGGGCGAACCGGCCTGGTCCCCAGATGGCACCCGGCTCGCCTTCACCGCCGGCATGGCGCCGGACGCCGACCTGGATTTCCGCGCGGGCGCCTACACGATCGACGTGACCGACCGCCGCAACCGGCCCGAGCTCGTCGGCTTCGCCGACGGTGCCGCGGGCGCGGTCACCTGGACCGCCGACGCGGACGCGCTGCTCGTCGTCGGTGCCGCGCAGCGACCGACCGGCCAGTCCGGCCTCTACCGGCTGCCGATCTCGGGTGCGGTCGACATCCCGGCCGCCGACCTGGTCAACCTGGCCGGGCCGTTGGACCGCAACGTCATGCCGGGCGGGCCTGGGTATCCCGGCGGCCTCCCGCAGGTGGTCGACGGCGGCGCGGCGGTGCTGTTCTGCGTGCGCGACCGAGGCTGCACGCACCTGTACCGGGTCGGTGTGGAAGGCGGCGAACCGCAGCCGGTGATGGCCGGCGCGGATCGGGTCGTTTCCGGTCTTTCGGTCAGCGGTTCGGTGGCCGCCGTCGTGCTCGGCACCGCGACCTCCTTCGGTGAGGTCGTCACCGTCGATCTCACGACCGGCACCGAAACCGTACGCACGAAGCACGGTGCGAACCTGGCCGAGCTCGACTGGTTCGTCCGCGAATCGCGCGATTTCACCATCTCCGACGGCACCGCCGTGCAGGGCTGGCTGATCCGCGACCCCGACCGCAATGGGCCGCTGCCGCTGCTGCTGGACATCCACGGTGGCCCGCACAACGCCTGGAACGGCGCCGCCGACCACGTCCACCTCTACCACCAGGAGCTCGCCGCGCGCGGCTGGGCCGTGCTGTTGATCAACCCACGCGCCAGCGACGGCTACGGCGAAGCCTTCTACGGCGCGACCAACGGCAACTGGGGCAGCGCCGACCGCGACGACTTCCTCGAACCGATCGACACCCTGGTGGCCGAGGGCGTCGCCGACGCCGAGCGGCTCGCGATCACCGGGTACAGCTACGGCGGGTTCATGACCTGCTACCTGACCAGTCATGACCAGCGCTTCGCCGCCGCCGCCGCGGGCGGAGTAGTGGCCGACCTTGCCAGCTTCGCCGGCACCTCGGACGCAGGCCATTTCCTTGCCGCGTACGAGATCGCGGCGCTGACCTGGCGCGATCCGGAACGTGTCGCCGCGCAGTCGCCGATGGCCTTCGTCGCCGACGTGCACACGCCGACGTTGATCATTCAAGGCGTCGACGACGATCGCTGCCCGATCGGCCAGGCGCAGCAGTGGTACACGGCGCTGCGCGAACGCGGCGTGCCGACCGAACTCGCGCTCTACCCTGGCGGCTCCCACCTGTTCATCCTCAACGGCCCGCCGTCGCACCGGATCGACTTCAACCGGCGCGTCCTCGACTGGGTCGAGCGCTACGCCGCCGGCAAGCCGTCGCGTGTGGACGGTGGCCACTGGCAGCGGCGGCTCGACACGTTGGCGGAGCGGCACAGTGTGCCCGGCGCGCAACTGGGCATCCTGCGGCTCAGCGACCCCGACGACGACCTGGTCATGGCCGCGCACGGCCTGCTCAACATCGACACCGGCGTCACCACCACCACCGATTCGCTGTTCCAGATCGGGTCGATCAGCAAGGTATGGACGACGACGCTGATCATGCAGCTCGTCGACGAGGGCAAACTCGACCTTGACGCGCCAGTGATCGAGGTGCTGCCGGAGCTGCGCCTCGCCGACCCGGACGTCACCAAACAGGTCACCACTCGGCATCTGCTGACCCACACCAGCGGCATCGACGGCGACGTCTTCACCGACACCGGTCGCGGCGACGACTGCGTCGAACGCTACGTCGCGCTGCTGGCCGACGCCGCGCAGAACCACCCGCTCGGTGCTACCTGGTCCTACTGCAACTCGGGTTTCTCGGTGGCAGGCCGGATCATCGAGAAGCTCACCGGCGGCACCTGGGACGCGGCCGTGCGCGAGCGGCTGTTCACCCCGCTGGGCCTGACGCACACGGTGACGCTGCCCGAAGACGCGCTGCTGCACCGCGCCGCCGTCGGCCATGTCGGCACGACCGAACCCGTCCGCGCCCCGGTGTGGGGGCTGCCGCGCGCGGTCGGACCGGCCGGGCTGATCACCTCGACCGTCGCCGATGTGCTCGCGTTCGCCCGCCTGCACCTGACCGGCGGGCTGGCCGGCGACGGCACCCGGCTGCTCAGCGCCGAATCGACCGCGACCATGGCCGACAAGCACGCCGACCTGCCCGACACGCACACCCTCGGCGACTCGTGGGGCCTCGGCTGGATCCGGTACAACTGGGACGGTCACCGGGTCATCGGCCATGACGGCGGCACCATCGGCCAGTCGGCGTTCCTGCGCATCCTGCCCGAGCAGGGCATCGCGGTCGCGCTGCTCACCAACGGCGGCCACACCCGCGACCTGTTCCAGGACCTCTACGAGGAGATCTTCGCCGAGGTCGCCGGGGTCGAGGTGCCGCGACCGCTGACCCCGCCGGCCGAACCGGTCGACGTCGACCTCACGCCGTGGCTGGGTAGCTATGAACGAGCCTCGGTGCGGATGGAGGTCCTTGCCGACGGGCCGACGCTGCGCGTCACGGCAACCGGGCCACTGGCCGAGATGACCGACAAGCCGGTCGAGGAGTTCACCATGATCGCGGTCGAACCCGATCTGTTCGTGGTGCGCACGCCCGAGACCGAGACCTGGACGCCGATGCTGTTCTACACGTTGCCGACCGGCGCGCGGTACCTGCACCACGGCGGACGCGCCACTCCGAAGGTGGACTGACGTGACAACCCTTTCGCACTGGGCGGACGCGCTGCCGCGCCTCGTCGAGGACATCGAGACGCTGGTGACCTGCGAGTCGCCCTCGTCCGATCTCGATGCGGTCGCGGCAGGCGCGGACGTCGTGGCCCGGCTCGGCGCGGCCCTGCTGGGGGCCGAACCCGAACGCGTCGTGCTCGATGGCCGCACCCATCTGCGTTGGCGCCTGGGCGGCGGTCCGCGCCGGGTGCTCGTGCTCGGCCACCACGACACGGTGTGGCCACTCGGCGCGCTGGCCGCCCACCCGTTCGAGGTCACCGACGGCGTGCTGCGCGGACCTGGCTGTTTCGACATGAAAACCGGGCTCGTGATGGCCTTTCATGCGGTGGCCAGTCTGTCCGATGTGGACGGAGTCACCGTGCTCATCACCGGCGACGAGGAACTGGGCTCGCCGTCCTCGCGTGAGCTGATCGAGGCCGAGGCATCCGGCTGCGCGGCCACGCTCGTACTGGAGGCGTCGGCGGCGGGCGGTGCGTTGAAAACGGCACGCAAGGGCGTTTCGCTGTATGAGGTCACCGCGCACGGCCGCGCCGCGCACGCCGGCCTGGAACCCGAGAAGGGCATCAACGCGAGCCTCGAACTGGCCCACCAACTACCGGCAGTGGCGGCGTTGTCCGACCCCGCGCTGGGCACCACCGTCACACCGACACTGTTGCGCGCCGGCACAACCACCAACACCGTGCCGGCGGCAGGCTCCTTCGCCGTGGACGTCCGAGTCCGCACCAAGGCCGAACAGGACCGCGTCGACAAGGCCATCCACGCGCTCACACCGGCATTGCCAGCGGCCCAGCTGATCGTGACGGGTGGGCCGAATCGGGCGCCACTGGAGGAATCCGCGTCGGCCGAACTGTTCGACCGCGCGCGGCGGCTCGCCGCCGGGCTCGGCTTGCCCGCGTTGACCGGCGTCGCGGTCGGTGGCGCGTCGGACGGCAACTTCACCGCCGGCATCGGCGTGCCCACCCTCGACGGGCTCGGCGCCAGCGGCGGCGGCGCGCACGCCGACGACGAACACGTCCTCGTCGACGAGTTGCCCGGCCGGACCGCGCTCGTCGCCGCACTGCTCGCCGACCTGCTCAAGGAACGACCATGACCGCGGCGGAGGACTCGGTGCGCGCAGCCCGATCGTCCCACGTGGACGTTCGTGAGGTGACGCAGCTCGTCGAACTGAACCGGATCAACGAACTGTACGAGCAGATCTGGCGACCGGCGACGTATCCGCCGATCAGTACCGAACTGCTGCGGGCGCTGAGCAAGGCCGGCAACTACGTGGCAGGCGCGTTCGACGGTCCCGAGTTGGTCGGCGCATGCGTCGGATTCTTCGCAGCGCCCGCGCACACCGCGCTGCACAGCCATATCGCGGGCGTGTCCGCCGCGATGTCGGGCCGGCATGTCGGCTACGCGCTCAAACTGCACCAGCGGGCCTGGGCGCTGCGCAACGGCGTGCCGCTGGTCGAGTGGACCTTCGATCCGCTGGTCGCGCGCAACGCCTACTTCAACATCGTCAAGCTCGGCGGCCTGCCCGCCGAATACCTGCCGAACTTCTACGGCGACATGGCCGACGGCATCAACGGCGACGACGACACCGATCGCCTGCTGCTGCGCTGGGATCTCGCCGCGCCAGGTGTGGTCGCCGCCTGCGCGGGCCGGTTCCGGCCTGCCGACATCGCCACGGTGAAGGCGGCGGTCGGGCTCAGCCGGGGCGAACTCGGCGAACCCGTCATCGGTTCGACCGACGCGGACACCGTGCTGGTCGCGGTGCCGCGCGATGTGGAGACGCTGCGGATCAAGGATCCGGGACAGGCCAAGGAATGGCGGATCGCGGTACGTGAGGTGCTCGGCGGCCTGTTCGCCGCCGGAGCGCGAGTGACCGGTTTCGATCGAACCGGCTGGTATGTCGTGCAACGAGAGGGGCATCGATGAAACTGACCGGGATCGAACTGCGCCGGATCAGCCTGCCGCTGGTCGCGCCGTTCCGGACCTCCTTCGGCGTGCAGACCGGCCGGGACGTGCTGCTGGTACGCGCGGTCAGCACGGACGCCGAGGGCTGGGGCGAGTGCGTCGCCATGGCCGACCCGCTCTACTCCTCCGAGTACGTCGACGCGGCGGCCGATGTGCTGCGCCGCTTCCTGATTCCCGCCATCGCCGCGACCGATCGGCTCGACGCCAGCCGAGTGGCCACGATCCTCAAACCCTTCAAAGGGCACCGGATGGCCAAGTGCGCGCTGGAACTGGCGCTGCTGGACGCGGAACTGCGCGCGGAGAACCGGCCACTCGCGCGCGAACTCGGCGCGGTCCGCGATCGGGTGCCGTGCGGGGTGTCGGTCGGGATCATGGACACCATTCCGGAGTTGCTGGACACCGTCGGCGGCTATCTCGACGCGGGTTATGTGCGGATCAAACTCAAGATCGAACCCGGTTGGGACGTCGAACCCGTGCGCGCCGTGCGTGAACGCTTCGGCGAGGAGCTGTTGCTCCAGGTCGACGCGAACACCGCGTACACCCTCGCCGACGCGCGCCAGTTGGCCAAGCTCGATCCGTTCGACCTGCTGCTCATCGAACAGCCGCTCGACGAGGACGACGTGCTCGGCCACGCCGAACTCGCGAAGCTCGTGCGCACACCGATCTGCCTCGACGAGTCGATCACGTCGGCGGCCACGGCCGCTGCCGCGATCCGGCTCGGCGCCTGCCACATCGTCAATGTCAAACCC
>DASYBO010000289.1:0-2378 GCA_036500685.1 Pseudonocardiaceae bacterium
CGGGTTGACCACGATGGCGCAGCCGAGCCTGCAGAAGGGGCGGCGGGCGGGTGAACTGTTGCTCAAGCCGCCGCGGTCGAACCTGCCCGTGGACGAACGGCTGGACACCGAGCTGATTCGGGGCCGCACCGCGGGGCCGCCGGCCTAGCTCGCTCCTAGGTGCTTTCCGAGTCGCCGATCAACAACCGCACGGCCAGGTCCAGCCGTTTGCTGACGTCGGTTGCCGAGGCTCGCCGGGTCAGCCAGGCGAGCAGGTTCGACAACCACACGTCGGAGATCACTCGCGCGATGTGGTACTGATCCTCGGTCGGTTCGCCGTCGGCCATCGCGCGCGCAAACATGCTGTCGATCAGCTTCTCGACCTGGTCGACCTCACTGGCCGCCGAGGCGTCGGCGAAAACGTAGGCACGAGTCATCGCCTCGGTAAGCAGCGGATTGCGTTGCATCGCTCGGTTGAGCTTGCCGACCATGAAGTTCAGCCGCTGAAACGGAGTGCCTCCGGCAACCGAGGAGCGGTCGGTTTTGGCGTCGATGCGGCCGAACTCCCGGCCCAGCGCCGATACCAGCAGATGCACCTTCGACGGGAAATACCGGTACAGGGTGCCCACCGCCACATCGGCCCGGTCGGCCACCGCGCGCATCTGAACTGCCTCGTAGCCGCCCTTGGAAGCGATGGCCATGGTGGCGTCCAGGATGCGCTTGCGGCGTTCCCGCTGCGCCTCCGAGCCGAGCTCGGACTCAGCCAGTACCGCCACGTTCATGACCTCGCGCGGCTGCGCGTCAGAAACGCGGGCCGGGTTCGGGTTCGCTGACGACATCTGACGGGGTGCTCCTTTTCCAGGCGGTTCGTTCGCAAACGATACGCATGCTGTACGTAAATTTCCCACCTCCCCGCAGCAGGGCCAACGACGTGTACTGCTGTAATGGCGTTCGACTTGACGTTCGATCGCTGGCACTATTAGAACACGTTCTAGTGGGCAATATCAGGGCGCGGAGGATTCACACGTGGTAGCGACGGTCACCGACGAACAGTTCGCCGCCCGCGAGTTGGTGCGCGACTGGGCCCGCAAGGGCGGGACCGCGGCGGTCCGGGAGATCGAGCGGGGCAACCCCGACGCCTGGCGGCCGGTGTTCGCGAGCCTGGCCGAACTAGGGCTATTCGGCGTCGCCGTCGCCGAAGACTGCGGCGGGGCGGGCGGCAGCGTCGAGGATCTGTGCGCGATGGTCGAGGAAGCGGCCAGGGCGCTGGTGGCCGGGCCGGTCGCGACCACCGCGCTGGCCACGTTGATCGTCTCCGAGCCCGAACTGCTGGCCGCCCTGGCCTCCGGGGAACGCTTCGCCGGGGTCGCGCTCGAGGGGGACGTGCAGTTCGACGCGGGGGCGTCACGCGCGTCGGGCACCGCCGAGTGGGTGCTGGGCGCCGCCGACGGCGGTGTCCTGCTGCTACCGGCCGACGGGACGTGGCTGCTGGTCGACACCCACAGCGACGGGGTCCTGGTCGAACCGCTGGAGGCAACGGACTTTTCCCGGCCGTTGGCCCGGGTGGTGCTGACGTCGGCCCCGGCAACCCCGGTGGGACCGTCGCGGGAACGGGTGGAGAACCTGACCGCGACGGTGCTGGCGGCCGAGGCGGCCGGCCTGACCCGATGGTCGCTGGACACCGCGGTCGCCTACGCCAAGGTGCGCGAGCAGTTCGGCAAGCCGATCGGCGCCTTCCAGGCCGTCAAGCACCTGTGCGCGGAAATGCTGTGTCGCGCCGAGCAGGCCGAGGTGGCCGCCGCCGATGCCGCCCGCGCCGCCGCGGATCCCGATGCCGACCAGTTTTCGATCGCAGCGGCCTTGGCGGCGAGCAGCGGCATCGCCGCGGCGAAGGCCAACGTCAAAGACTGCATTCAGGTGCTCGGCGGCATCGGCTGCACCTGGGAGCACGACGCGCATCTATACCTGCGCCGGGCGCATGCGATCGGCCGGTTCCTCGGCGGCGCCGAGCGCTGGTTGCGCCGCATCACCGCGCTGACCCAGGCCGGTGTGCGACGCCGCCTGGGGATCGACCTCTCGGGCGTGGAGGGCCTGCGACCGGAGATCGCCGCGGCCGTCGCCGAGGTAGCAGCGCTGCCCCACGACCGACGCCAGGCGGCGCTAGCGCAGGCCGGGCTGCTCGCGCCGCATTGGCCGGCGCCGTACGGGCGCGGCGCATCACCGGCCGAACAGCTGCTGATCGATCAGGAAATGTCGGCGGCCGGCGTGGTGCGTCCGGACTTGGTGATCGGATGGTGGGCGGCGCCCACCATCCTCGAGCACGGCACGCCGGAACAGGTCGAGCGCTTCGTACCGGCCACCCTGCGCGGCGAATTCCTTTGGTGCCAGCTGTTTTCCGA
>DASYBO010000290.1:0-24885 GCA_036500685.1 Pseudonocardiaceae bacterium
CGGGTTCCTGCTCAAGAGCCTGCCGCCGGAGGAGTTGATCGCGGCGGTGCGGGTCGCGGCGCGCGGGGACGCCTACGTCGATCCCTCGGTGACCCGCAGGCTCGCGGCCCGCTTCGCCGCCGCGGTCGCGCCGGCCGAACCGGTGCGCGGCAACGCACCCGGCATCGACCGGCTGACCGCCCGTGAACACGAGGTCTTCCTGCTGATCGCCGCCGGGCACACGAACGCGGAGATCGGCGCCCGGCTCTTCGTCGGCGACGAGACGGTGAAGACCCACGTCTCCCGCATCCTGGCCAAACTGGAGTTGCGCGACCGCGTGCACGCCGTTCGCTACGCCTACCGCCACGGCCTGGCCAGAGCCGACGACTAGCCCGAGACGGTGAACGGCAGGGTGAGGTCGTCGGTGCCGCCACCCTCTTCGGCAATGGACACCCGCAGCTCCCACGGCCCGGTCATCATCAACGGCACACCCGACACCAGGTAGTGCCCGCTCTTGGAGGTAGTGGCGGCGGGCAGGGCCGGGGTGGCGAAGCCCATCAGCGGCATCACCGCCTCGACGCTGACCGTCGCGACCTGCGCCGAGCGCGCCCGGCCGGTCAGGTCGATGGTGACCTCGGCATCGCCCATGCGCGGCGGGTCGATCGTCGCGTTCACCACGTACCGCGACGTTCCGCCGGAGACTGTCGCCGCTGCGGGCGGGCTCGGCCAGAGCAGCCAGCCTGCCAACCCGATCACGGCCAGCGTGGCAACGGCGATCGCGGTCAGCCTCATCGCCGAGCTCCGGCGGTGATGTCGAGGACAGCGGGCACCGTCAGCACGGTGAAGTTCCGCTCCGCCTGAATCCAGATCCGGTACGTCCCTGGCTGGGGAAAGCTGAAGGTGAAGGAGATGTCCGGGCCATACGCGGCCACCGTTTCGTCGACCGCGCTGTCGCCGTTGACCGGCATCAGCCCGCCCATCCCGGTCATGCCCGACCCGGCCATCCCGTTCATGCCGCTCATGCCCGGCATGCCGGCCATGTCGCCGGCCGGCGCGAGATCGCCGAGCGAATGCGCGTGCGCCCACACCGGCGCCTGCTGCACCGCGCTGCCGATGTCGGTTGCGTTGGCGGGCAACGGGCCCGCGACGATCAGATGACCGAGCATGCCCAGCCAGGGCTGAAGATCAGTGGTGCTCCCGAACGTCGCCACGACGGTCGTGGCCGAACCGGCAGGCGCGACGGTCGCCGTGACGGAAACCGGAGTACCGGCCACCGTCAGGCCGGCCGCGCGGCCTGACACCAACGACAACGGGGGAGTGGCAGCCGCGGTGGCCGGTCCTGTCGTGACGTCGACACCGCTCGCCGACCGAACCAGTTGGACCCCGCCGCCCCGGCGTTCGAGTTCGGCGGACACCGCGTAGTGGCCGGTCTGCGGCAAGGTCAGTCGCACCTGGAATTCCCCCGCTGCGACCCGGATCGGGTGCACGTGCCACAGCTGACCGGACGGGCCGACGACCAACAGGTGGATCAGCGCGCCGTCGTGCACGACAAGGTCATCGACGGGCAGGCCGGTGGCGCCGTCGCTGAGGTCGAGGGTCAGGTCGGCAGGCTGACCGGCGACCGGGGCGGGGCCGGGAATGGACAGCATGACCGGTGGCCGCGAATAGTCGGAGATCAGCGGCTGGGCCACGGCATACGGATTGGTCGCGTTGGACCAGGTCGGATCGACCTGAATCCCCGGCTGCGGCGGCAATGGCAGCGACGCGGACAGGATCGCCGCGGTGATCGCCACCGACAGTCCGGCCACCACCCCACCCATCGGCAGCAGCGCCCACCTGCTCTCGCGCACGCGCACCGCCACCACGACCGACACGATCAGCAGCAGGCCGGCAGCCAGGAAACCGCCGTACACCGCGTAGTCCGGCGGGGAGGTGGCCTGCGCGGTGACCACGAACGGAATGCGCGCCGTCCGTTGCCCGTCCCCGAGCGCCAGTTCCCACGCGCCTGCCCTGTCGATCCGCACCGTGGCGCCATAACTGCCAGGAATGGCCCCGAGCAGCACGGTAGCGTGGTCGGTCGGCATGCCCGGCGCCGGCATTGAAGGCGCTGCACCGGTCGGCGTCACCGCCAGGGTGAGGGGGCCTGGTGCGGTGCCGGCGTGCAGGATGACATCCACCCGCAGCGGTCCCGGGACCGCCGTGACCCGGCGCAGGATCAGGGTCAGGTCACGGTTGCCGAGCGTCTGCGCGATCTGGACGTCCCCGCCCGCCGATGGGGTGTCGGCGGTGGCCGGGCCGATCGACGCGAAGGACAGCAGCACGCCGAACACGGCGAGCAGCGCGGCACGCGACATGGTGTTCATCGCCGTCGATGGTAGGAATGGCCGGGCACCCGCGTCGTCCCTCCGCGGGCGAGGACGTGATCCCCCGTCCAGGGGAGGGCTGTAGCTCCGCCGGGTGAGCCGTTGTCCCCGATCGCGGTGACGCCCCCGGCACCGCCTGCTCCCTAACATCGGCCACCAACGGTCATTGTCCATGAGAGGGACTGTCCATAATGGATGCAGCGTTGCCGATGTCGTCGGCGGGCCGAAGCCGGGCGGATACGGCGGTCGTGGCCACCAGCACCGCCGGCTTGGTCGGTGGCTGGGCGGTGTTGCTGGGCACCGCGATCAGCACGGTCGGCCTGAGCTGGGACATTCAGTGGCATGTCGAGGTCGGCCCCGACACGTTCTTCACCCTGTCCCATCTCGCGCTCTACTCGGGCAGCGCGTTGTCCGGCATCGCCAGCCTTGTCATGGTGTTGCTGGCCACGTCAGCGCAGCGGGCCGGCCGAGAATGGCCGCGTTCGGCCGGTGGCGCGCCGGTCCGGGTGTTCGGCGGGGTGTTCACCGCGCCGCTTGGCTACCTGATCTCCGGCGTCGGCGCGGCCTGCTTCCTGCTCTACGGCCTGCTCGACCTGTGGTGGCACTCGATCTACGGCTTCGACGCGGTGTTGAACACCCCGTCGCACGTCGCCCTGTTCCTGTCGATCTGCGTCACCATGGTCGGCACCGTCATCACCTTCGCGGCGGCCCGCGAGCAGCGCTGGGGCCGGGTCGGCCTGCTGATCGCGGTGCCGATCCTGATGACCTTCGCGCCCATCCCGTTCAACGCGCTGAGCAACGCGCCGCTGCCGGTCGCCCCGACCGTGATCGGCACCCTGCTGTGTGCGCCGATGCTGCTGATCATGGGTGCGCTGGTCATCGGCCGGGGCGGCGCGCTCGGCATCGCGATCGTGCTCGGGGCGGCGCAGGCGCTGCTGTGGTGGTTCTCGCCGTGGGCGGCGCAGACCTACGCGGCGGCCGTAGGACTTCCGCTGCGGGACGGTTTGGGCCACGAGCCACCGTTGCTGCCCGGTCTGATCCCGATGTTCCTGATCCTGGCCGCGTTGGTCGTCGAGGGCGCACTGTGGCTGAGTCATTCCCGCAATGTCCACTTCGGACGACTGATGCTCCTGCTCGGCGCGGTCACCGGCCTGATCGTCGGCTCGACCATGGCGGTCCAGTTCGGCCTGACCCATCCGATGATGCGGATCTCGGTGGGGCTGGTGGTGACCCTGTCGGTGATCGGCTTGGTGCTTGGCCTGCCCGCAGGCTTTCTCGGCACCCGATTCGCCACGATGTTGCGCGCCGCTGACTCGGAGGTGGCCTGATGCGCCGAATCTGCATACCCGTCGTGCTCGCCGCCATCCTGGCGATGTTCGGCGCCGCTCCCGCCATGGCCTACGCGCCCGTGGACATCGTGCACACCGAACAGATGCAGGCCGGCCCCTACACGGTGACCGTAGGGTTTTCGACCTGGCCGATCAGGGCGATGCGCTCGCTGGACTTCACCTTCATGCCCAACGGTGGCATCGCCGACAAGTCCGGTTCGCTGATCATGCAAGGCCCCGGCGTCCAGTTCGGCGACCGGATCAGCCCGCTGGTCCGGCACCCGCGCAAGCTGGATACCTGGGGCCTTGACGTGAAATCGTTGGACGCGCCGGGCAACTACAACATCGGTTTCATCATCGACGGCCCACAGGGCCGAGGCCAGGGCATGCTCACCGGCGTGACCGTGCTCGACCAACCAGGGCCGCCGCTGCCGCTGAGCTGGGCGGTCGGTTCACTGCCCTTCGGCGCCCTGTTGGTCTTCCTGGTCATCGCCTGGCGACGCACCCGCCCCGGCCGCCGCCGACTCGTCGTCTGACAAGTCGGCAGCCCGCGTCAGCGCTGGGCGCGGAACTCCGCCGGTCGTTCAACGGTGGCCTCGGCCAGCGCACGCAGGGTGTCCTCGGGCCCGTAGTCCTTGCCGTAGACCGGTTTTCCTGGCTGTTGGCGCCAGGAATCCTCGATGGTGCCGCCGTCGACGGCGTCGAAGCCGAGGTCTTCGATCAGTTCGAACACGAGCTTCTTGCCCGGCCCCTCGGCACCGGCGATGGGCAGCGCGATGCGGCCCTGCGTCCCCTGCGGCTTGCCGTTGTTGAGCAGGTGCTTCCACCAGATGCCGTTGAACACCTTGATCACCGGCGCGTCGAGGTGTTCGGCCACCCAGGCACTTTCCGGCTGGCCGTTCTCGATGGCCTCGAGATAGCCGTCCCGCTGCTGCGGGTAGTAGTTGTTGGTCTCGATGACCGGCGCTTCCGGTTTCCGCGTGTTCACGATGCCGGGTGCGAGGTCGAGCACGTTTTTCTGCGGAATGCTGACGATCACCAGGTCGGCGTCCTTGGCCGCCTCGCCCGCCCACACCGCCGTCGCTCCGGTTTCCTCGGCCAGCTCGGCCAGCGTCTCGGGTGCGCGCGAGTTCGCCACGCGCACCTCGTGCCCGAGCTTGCGCAGTCGGCGCGTCAACGTGCCGCCGATCGCGCCAGCGCCGATGATCCCGATCTTCATCTCGTTCCCCTTCGTCGGCCAGCCCTCCTCGCGCCAACTTCTGTCATCGTCGAACTATTCCCGGTAGTTGCTTCTCCAGGTAGATGCGCCGGTAGCCGTCCTCGGATCGACGATCGATTTCGACATATCCCAGCCGGGCGTAGATGGCCTGGTTTTCCGTCATCACTTCGTGGGTGTAAAGGGTCATGCGGGTCAGGCCTTGGCGGATGGCCTCCTGCTCGGCGAAACTCATCAGCGCCCGGCCGAGTCCTTGGCCTTGGGCGCTGGGATGGATGGCGATGTTCTCGACGAGCAGATGGTCCTCGCCGGGATACAGGGTCAGGACGGCCACGACCGGACGGCCGGTGACCCACGTCGTCCCGGCGCGCACGGATGGTCCGTAGTCGCGCGACATGGGGCCGGGCGCCTTGTCCATTCGGGACAGATATTTGGCGTAAGCGGCATCGATGACCGCCTTGATCACAGGCAGATCCGCAACGGTCGCACGACGGAGTTCGACCGGACCAGGAGAGGACATGGCCGGATTCTACGGTCGGCCCTTGTGGAGGATCACTGCTGGCGTCGTGGCCGGTGCTGGTCTGGTACGCGCCGATCTTGTCGTAGAACTGGCCGCCGGGTGCGCTTTCCGAGTTGACGGTCAGCCGCCCGGTTCGCGTTGCGTATCCTCGGCACAACGTTGCAGGGGATCGGAGCGATGGTAGTTTTTCGGATGCTCGGCCCCGTCGAGGCTTCGCTCGACGGCCGCATGATCGACGTCGGCCACGTGCGCCAGAAATACGTGCTCGCCGCGCTGTTGATGGACGTCAACAACGCCGTGCCGGCCGACGAGCTGATCCGACGGGTCTGGGATGACCGGCCGCCGCAGCGGGCGATCGGCACGCTGCAGAGCTACCTGACCCGGCTGCGCAGGGCCCTCGGTGACGAGGCGTCGATCGTCCGCAGGACGGGCGGCTACGCGCTCGTGGTCGCGGACCCGTTGAGCGTGGATATCCACCAGTTCACGCACCTGATCAACCAGGCCCGCTCCACCGACGACCAGCGGCAGGCCGCCGAGCTGTTCGCACGGGCGCTGGGACTGTGGCGGGACCAGGCCCTGACCGGGCTGGACTCGGAGTGGGCGGTGTCCACCCGCGAATGGCTGGCGGGCCAGCGGCTGGCCGCCGAGCTGGACCACACCGACCTGCGGCTCGCGCTCGGCCAGCACTCCCAGCTGCTGCCGGAACTGGGCGGCAGGTGCGCCGAGCACCCGCTGGACGAGCGAGCCGCGGGCCAGCTGATGTTGGCGCTGTACAGGGCCGGCCAGCAGGCTGCCGCGCTGGCGCACTACTGGTCGGTGCGCGCCGTGCTGGCCGATGAGCTGGGCATCGATCCCGGCCCCGACTTGCAGCAGCTCTACCAGCGCATTCTGACCGCCGACCCGGCCGTGACCGCGCCAGTGGCGCAGCGCCGAAGCCAGCCGCCGACGGTGCCGAGGCAGCTGCCGGCCGCGGTCGCCGGGTTCAGCGGGCGCAAGGCGGAACTGGCGGCCATCAGTGAGGCGCTGGACAGCTCCGGCGACACGGTCCCGGTGGTGACGATCACCGGCAGCGGCGGCATCGGCAAGACCGCGCTCACCCTGCGCTGGGCCCACCAGCACAGCCCTCGGTTCCCCGACGGCCAGCTCTACGTCAACCTCCGCGGTTTCGACCCGAGCGCTCCGCCGATGTCGCCCGGTACGGCGGTGCGCGGATTCCTGGCCGCGCTCAACGTGCCCGAGTCGGCCGTGCCCGCCGACATCGAGGCGCAGAGCGCGCTCTACCGCAGCCTGGTCGCGGACCGGACGATGCTGATCGTGCTGGACAACGCCGCCGACAGCGCGCAGGTCGCCCCGCTGCTGCCCGGTGGCGCCGGCTGCGCGGTGCTGGTCACCAGCAGGGACCGGCTGACCGGCCTTGTCACCATGCACAGCGCCCGCCCGCTGGCGCTGGACGTGCTCGACGAGACCGCGGCCCGCGCCCTGCTGGCCACCCGCATCGGCGCCGACCGGCTCGCCCTCGCACCGGAGGCCGTTGCAGAACTGCTGGCCTGCTGCGCCGGTTTTCCGCTCGCGTTGAGCATCGTCGCCGGGCGCGCGCAGACCCGTCCCGGTCTGCCGCTGATCGCCCTCGTCGACGAACTGCGCGACGCGACCACCCGCCTCGGCGTGCTGGACGAGGACGATCCCGGCTCCGGCATCACCGCCGTGCTGTCCTGTTCCTACAACGCCCTTGCCGAACAACAGGCTCGGCTGTTCATGCTGCTCGGCCTGATCCCCGGCCCGGACATCAGCCAGGCCGCCGCCGCGTCGCTGGTGGGCGTTCGTCCGGCCGAGGTCGGCCTGACCTTGCGCGCGCTGGAGCGGTTGTCGCTCGTGCAGCAGGACCTGCCCGGACGCTGGCGGACCCACGACGTGGTCCGGCTCTACGCGGTCAATCAGGGCCGAACCGACCAGACCGAACAGGACCGCGAGGCCGCGCTGCGCAGGCTGACCAGCTTCTACCTGCACTCGGCCCGCTCCGCCACCGACGCGCTGGACCGCCAGGTCCAACCGGTCCGCAACGAGCCGCTGGTCCCCGACTGCTATCCCGAGCAGATCGACAAAGCCGACGCGATGGCCTGGTTCGACAGGGAACGCCTGTGCCTGCTGGCCGCCCAGCAACTGGCCGCCGAACGGGGCTGGTACCAGGCCGCCTGGGAGATGGGCTGGTGGATGGTGATCTTCCATTACCGGCGGGCGCTCTACCAGGACTTCCTCACCACCTGGACCATCGGATTGGCGGCTGCGGCCCACCTCGACTCCAAGGCCCTGACCATCGCCCACCGCTCGCTCGGACGCGCCTACTCCAGAGTGCGGCGGTTCGCGGAGTCACTCGAGCACCTCAACAAGTCGCTCGAACTGGCCGAGCGGGACGCGAACCAGGCCGACCAACTGCGCACCCACCAAGCGTTGGGCCTTGTCCACGGTGGACGGCTCAAGGACCACGTGACCGCGTTGGCGCACTTCACCAAGGCGTTGGAGCTCGCCGAGGAACTTGACCACCAGGTGTGGCGGGCGGAAGCGCACAACGAGATCGCGCTGTGTCTTGCCACTCTCAAGCGGTTCGACGAAGCGCGGCCACACAGCGAGCAGGCGCTCCTGTTGCTGCGGGCCGCCGGCGACCGCGACGGCGAGGCGGACGTCATGGACAACATGGGCATGATCGCCTATCAGAGCGGCGACTACGAGCGGGCCGTGGCTCTCTACCAACAGTGCATCGACGCTTATCGCGGTCACGGCAACAGGAACTCTATGGCCGCCGCACTCGAACGCCTCGGCAATGCCCATCGCGCACTCGGCCAGCACGACCAGGCGCGGGAGGCCTTGTGGCAGTCGCTGGAGCTGTTCCAACTCCAGCAGCGTGACCCGGACGTGGAACGGGTACTGATCCAGATCAACGAGATCAGCGCATCGGTCTGACCGGCCGCACCTTTCGGGTTGCCTGTCAAAATCGTTGAGTGGACTTGGTCCAGACCATTTGGTTTCATTGATGGACTGGTACCTCCGAAAAGGGAGCCGGGCATGGTGCGTCGATTGTCGGCCGTCTTAGGTGTTGTGTGCGCCATCACCGGTGCGCTGCTGGTGCCGGTTCCCTCGGGGGCGGCGCCGAACGCGGACACGTGCGCGGTGAAGTCCAAGCCCGCCGGTGAAGTTCTCCAGGGATACTGGGAGAACTGGGACGGCGCCAAGAACGGCGTGCATCCCGGCCTCGGCTGGATTCCGATCACGGATTCTCGCATCGGCCAGCACGGCTACAATGTGATCAACGCGGCGTTCCCGGTCATCGATTCCGATGGAACGGTGTTGTGGCAGAACGGAATGGACGTCAACGTCCAGGTTCCGACGCCGGCCGAGATGTGTCAGGCAAAGGCCGCGGGAGCCACCGTTCTGATGTCGATCGGTGGTGCCGCGGCCGGCATTGATCTCAGTTCGAGCGCGGTCGCCGACCGAGTCGTGGCCACGCTGGTGCCGATCCTGAAACAGAACAATTTCGACGGCATCGACATCGATCTGGAAACCGGCCTCGTCGACAGCGGCAACATCAACCAGCTCTCCGCATCGCAGTCCAACCTGATTCGCATCATCGACGGTGTGCTCGCCCAGATGCCGGCCAACTTCGGCCTCACGATGGCCCCGGAGACCGCCTACGTCACCGGCGGCAGCATCACCTACGGCTCGATCTGGGGCGCGTACCTGCCGATCATCAAGAAATACCTGGACAACGGCCGGCTGTGGTGGCTGAACATGCAGTACTACAACGGAAGCATGTACGGATGTTCCGGCGACTCCTACCAGGCCGCCACCGTGCAGGGCTTCACCGCGCAGACCGACTGCCTGAACAACGGCCTCACCGTACAGGGCACCACGATCAAGATCCCGTACAACGAGCAGGTGCCCGGCCTGCCGGCCCAACCCGGAGCAGGCGGTGGCTACATGTCAACGGATCTGGTCAGCCAGGCATGGAACAACTATCACAACGGGTTGAAGGGCCTGATGACCTGGTCCATCAACTGGGACGGCTCGCTCGGCTGGACGTTCGGCGACAACGTCGCATCGCTCCAGGGTCGCTGATACTCGCAAAAGCCGCGAAAGCTCCAGCCGGAAGCCAAGTGTAACCCGCGCACGTATCTATGGGCGTGTGGGTAGGACGTGCGCGAGGCGAACAGGAGCGGCCGATCGACGGCGAGGGGGATACGACGCCGCCGCCGCACCTGCATGTGGTCGGCACCGAGACCTACCCGGACTGGGAGGCGATCTACCGGGACAACGTCGGTCGCGTCTACCGGATGATGTTCGACCGGGTCGGGAACCGGCCGGATGCCGAGGACCTCACGACCGAGGTGTTCCTTGCGGCGCTGCGGCCGCTGCGGACCTCGGCCAGCGTCGGCGAGGTGCGCGCCTACCTGCTGACCACCGCGCGCACGGTGTTGGCCTCCTACTGGCGGCGGGTGCTCGGCCGCGAGTTGACCACCCTCGACGATGACCACGTCGAGGCGGTGTTCGCCGAGATCAACCCGGACCGCTCGGCCAGGGCCGAGGCGATCCTGGCCGAGTTGCCCGAGAACTACCGGCGGGTGCTGCAGCTTCGATTCCTGCACGGCCACTCGTGCAAGGATGTCGCGGTCGAGATGAACGTGACCGTGGGGAACGTCAAGGTGTTGCAGCACAGGGCGCTTCGCGCGGCGGCCAAGGTTGCCGAGCGGATCGGAGCGTGATGGCCATGCGAGGCGTGCGACGGTTCGTCGAGGATCTGCTGCGGCAGCGGCCGACCCGGCGACTCGATGTCGATCCCGAGCAGGACGCCGAACTGCGCACCGCCGTGATGTTGCGCGCGGCCCGCTCCGGTGCCGGGGAGCCCGGCGAGGAGTTCGTCGCGGCACTGCACCACAAACTGGCCGAGGAACTCGATGAGGACCCCGCGCCCGAACCTCGTTCGTCGGCTCCTCGCCGGCGGTTCGTGCAGGTGGCCTCCATCGCCGCCGCGTCGGCGGCGTTCGGCGCGGGGCTCACCCGCGTGTTGACCACGGGGGCGCCGGAACAGGTCGCCGGTCCACCGGCAGCTGAACCCACTCTCACGCCGGCCGTGGGGGAGTGGCGCACGGTGGCGGCCGCCACCGATCTGCCGGAGGGCGGGGTGCGGTCGTTCGATGTCGGTTCGGTGGTCGGTTTCGTGCGGCGTTCCGGGGGACGGGTGTTCGCGGTGTCGGGTGTGTGCACGCATCTTGGCTGTCGGCTCATGCTCGACGCGCCGGCCGAGCGGCTGGACTGCCCGTGCCACAACGCTTCCTTCGCGGTCAGCGGCCAGGTCCTGCACCACGCCCTGCCCATCGCGTTGTCGCCGTTGCCGAAGATCGAGGCGCGGGAATTCAACGGTGTCGTGCAGGTTTTCGCGCCGCCACCCGAAGGCGCGTAACCCTCCCGCGTATTCCTAGGCATGACACGAAACTCCCGAGTGGCACGGCTTGTGCTCATCTTGACGGCGGCGGCCGGTCTCGCCGTCGCCTGCGGCGGTCCGGCCACCACGGCAGCCCCGGCGTCCACATCGGACAGCGTGCCGGGCATGGTGCCCAGCGGTGGCGGTATCACATCGATGCCGGGAATGTCCATGCCGGCGACGACGGGCTCGGCCGCGCAGGCGCCGGTTTCGGCACATGCCGTGACGATCGAGGGCTTCGCGTTCGCGCCCGCCGCGATCACCGTCAAGGTCGGCACCACGGTCACCTGGACCAACAAGGACCAGGACGCGCACACCGTGACCGCGCAGGACCGCTCGTTCAGCTCGACCCCGCTCAACACCGGCGCCACCTACCAGTTCACCTTCACCAAGCCAGGCACTCACGCCTATCTGTGCACCATCCATCCGTTCATGACGGCTACCGTGGTGGTCACGCCATGACGGCCGAGCCGGGGATGACCCGTCGCCAACTGCTGCGGCACACCGCATGGTTCGGTGCCGCCGTCGTCCTCACCGTGACCGGCGGCGAGGTGATCAGCCACATCAACAGCCCGGCGACACCTGCGGTCCAGGACCCTTACGCGTTGCGGTTCGTGCAGATCAGCGACAGCCACATCGGCTTCGCCGGGCCGGCCAACACGGCCGTCACCGACTCGTTCGCCGAAGCCATCAACCAGGTCAACGCGCTGCCCGATCGCCCGGACTTCGTCATCCACACCGGCGATCTCACTCACCTCAGCACGCCGGCCCAGTTCGACCAGGTCAAACAGATGCTCAACGGCCTCAACACCGGACACGTGCTGACCGTGCCCGGTGAACACGATTCGGTCGACGACACCGGCCAGAAGTACCGGCAGTTCTTCGGCGCCGGCACGCGCGGCAATGGTTGGTACAGCTTCGATCTGAAGGGAGTGCACTTCATCTCCCTGGTGAACACGCTGGCGCTGGAGAAACTCGGCCATCTCGGCGCGGATCAGCTCGAGTTCGTTCGCAAGGACGTTGCCGGGCTCTCCGGCGACACGCCCATCGTGGTGTTCAGCCACATTCCGCTGTTCGCGATGTATCCGGCCTGGGGCTGGGGAACCGACGACGCCGTGCAGGCGCTGAGCTACCTCAAGCGCTTCGCCTCGGTCACCTGCCTCAACGGCCACGTGCACCAGCTGTTCACCAAGACCGAGGGCAACGTGACCTTCTTCAGTGCCACCACGACCGCCTACCCGCTACCCAAACCGGGCGTCGGACCGGGACCGATTCCGGTGACCCTGCCGGCCGGCAAACTACATGACGCGCTGGGCATCCGCGAGGTCGGCTATCGGACAGCGAGCCAGCCGCTGGCCATCAAGGACGAGAGGCTGGCATGAAACCCATCATCATGCGATTGGCCATCGCGGCGTGTCTGGTCGGCATCGGCCTCATCCACGAAGAGCTCTACGTGGACAACGGCTATCGGGCGATCCACGTTGTCGGGCCGTCGTTTCTGGTGCAGGCGGCCGGTTCGTTCGCGGTCGCGGCCCTGCTACTGGTCGGCGATGCGCTGATCATCCGGCTGCTCGCGGCCGGACTCGCCGCGGGCGCGCTCGTCGGCTTCATAACCTCGCGCACGATCGGCATCGCCGGTTTCATCGAGACCGGTCTGCAACCCGCGCCGCAGGCCCCGCTCAGCATCCTCGCCGAAACGGCCGTGCTGCTGCTGGTCGGCATTCCGTTCGCGGCGCGGTTCATTCGCTGGATGTTGTTGGCCGCACCAGCCAACAAGTGACGGCCCGACCGAGCCAGGTACCGACCACCGACTGCAACAGGGCGACGATCACGGTGGCCGCCAACACGACGCTGCCGGCACCGGCGAAACCGGCCAGGTCGGCGGTCGTGTTCGCGGCCCCCATGACGGGCTGGCCGGCGACGGCACGCAGCCCGAGCGGGAGTACCCAGCCGACGACCGCGACCAACGCGGCCAGGCCATACGCGGCAGGCCACCGGTTGCGGCGCAGGCCGGTACCGATACCGGCGAGCAGGCCGACCACCACCGGGGCGAACCACAAGCCCAGGTCGGAGCCGAACCAGACGACCAAGATGCCGAGCACGGCACCGGCCGGCCAGACGAACCTGTTGGCAGGGCGAGGTTGTGGCTCCGATTCAGCGGAGAGGGGAGTGTGTACGGAGATTGCCTTGGTCATCGGTCACCGCCGGGTCGCAGGGTCCAGGTGATCGCGTTCGATGCGGGGGTGTTCGGTGTCGGCATGGGGCGGTAGGTGCCGTTGAGCCAGTCGGGCACGAAGTTCTGGTACCAGGGCGAACTCGGTTCCTCGCTCTGGCCGCCGGGATAGATCGCCTCGCTGGTGCCGCCCCATTGCACGATCATCCGCCAACTGGGGCCGTAGTCCGAGGACATGCCGTCGTCGGCCGCGTTGACCGTCCACTTGTCACCACCGGCGGACACCGGACCGAAGCCGAGGCCGTCCGCGCCGGAGATCGCCGGCAGTTGGCGACTGTGCATGCGGCCCCACGTCCACGAGGCCGGCGCGCCGCCCAGCTGTTTCGTCAGGTCGTCGATCGCGGTGCCGAAGGCGGACTGCATCACCTGCGGGGCGGTACGAGCGCCAAAGAAGGAGTTGTGCTGGTCGGTGAGGGTCCACTGTTCCAGGTTTTCGTCGAGGGTGGCCTGGCCGGGAGAGATCCGCAGACCGGCGGGGTCGCGGCTGACCGGCACCTTCGCCCACCAGGGTTGGAAGACCGCGTTGAGGTAGTCGCTCCAGTAGGTCCACCACACCGTCGCCCCGGCCGATGACACGTCCATGCGATCGTTCCAGGCTCGCAGCAGGGCGACTGCTTGTTTGGCGGCCGGCGTGAGCTTCGCGCCGGCCAACGCGGTGAGCAGGGCCGGGACCATGCGCCGGGCCAGGTTGTCCACCGTGCTGTTCTGCAGCGCGGCGAAATCCGTTGGTGTCATCGCATTGTGGGTGTTCAGGAACAGGGCGATCTCGTCGGCGCGGTAGCCGTAGTCGAAGTTGTTGAGCGCGGTGCCCAGGTAGTACGGGTAGTCCGGGCCGACCGGGCGCTGGTTGGCCGACACGATGACGTGGCTCGGCGGGTCGTAGACCTGCGGCACCGCCGCGTAGGGGATCGTGCCGGTGATGTCGTTCGCACCGGTGCCCGGCAACGGCAGCGACGGATCGCCGCCGCCGCCGAACTGCGGGTAGTAGCCGGGCGAGATCGCGCCGATGTTGCCCTTGTCGTCCGCGTAGACGAAGTTCTGCGCGGGCGCCCGCCACGAGCTGAGCGCGTCGCGGAACTCGGTGAAGTCGGTGGCGCGGTCGACGGCCAGGATCGCCGTGAGGTCGGGGGAGGGGATGTTGCCGAGCCAGGTGACGGCCATGGTCTGCCCGTCCTGGGTCAGCACAGGGCCGTGCACGGTCAGGTTCACCGTGAGCTGACTGGGCGCGGCGCCGCGTACCGGGATCGTGTAGTGGGCTTGTTGCATGTTCCGCCATGCGCCGTCCCAGTAGTACTGACCGGGATGCGCAGGGCTGGTCTGCTCCTGGTAGTACATTGTGGACTGATTGGACGCGTTCGTGATCGACCAGCTGATGTGCTGGTCGCGGCCGATCAGCACGCCGGGAACTCCTGGCAGGCTCGCGCCGGCCACGGCATAGTTCGCGGAGTGCAGGGCGAGTTCGTACCAGATCGCGGGCAGCGTCGTTTGCAGGTGTGGATCGCCGCCGAGCATGGCGCCGCCGCCCGCCACCTTGGGCCCGTTGGCCGCCCACGCGTTGCTGTCCGGGAAGCTGTGCACGGCAGGAGCGGGCAGCTTGAACAGCGCGGCTGTGGTCGGGCTTGGCGCAGGAGAGCCCGCCGACCCGTTCGGAGAAGCCGCATTCGCGTTGGCGGCGAGGGGTTCGGTGCCGAGGTCGCGGTAGGGGCCGGGATAGGTCGGGGTCTGCATGTCCGGCGGGATGGCCGGGAACAGCGTGTTCATCGCGGCCGGACCGAGCGCGCCGCGCAAGATCGAGGCTTGCAGCGCTGTCGTGGTGAAGCTCAGATCCTGGGTGAGTACTTCCTGCACGACCAGGCTGTCCAACGGCGTCCAGTCGGTCGGGTATACGCCGGCCAAGGGGTAGACGGCGGGCCGGTTGCCGCTCGCGCGAGTCTGGGTCAGCCAGTCGTTCACCCCGGCTGCGTAGGAGGTCAGCGCCTTGGCTGTGGTGGGGTCCTTTTGGGACAGGGTGGCCCATTCCGCCTGCGCCGTGCGCAGCAGGCCGAGTTGCAGCTCGAACTGGTCCGAGGACAGGCCGCTGGGGCCTTGCAACTCGGCCAGTCGGCCCTCGCCGAGTCGGCGTTCCAGGTCCATCTCGCTGAACCGGAACCGGGCATGCAGGTACCCCTCGGCGAGCCACAGGTCGCTGTCCGAACCGGCGTTGACCGTTGGCACGCCGTCGCTGTCGAACGCGGCGCTGACCGGACCGTCCAATCCGGACAGGTCAAGGTTTTCGGCGTGCACGGCCGCGCCGTTGGCCGCCGAGCCCCACACACCCGAGCCGGGGTTCAGCGCGGTGCCGAGGGCCGGCAGGATGCCGACGCCGTTGTTCAGCACCAGCAGCACGACGAGACAGGCTGCGGCGGCGCAGCCGACGTTGACGATCCGGCGAATCCTCGACATGGCCTGCTCAACTCTCGCGATGTTTGATGACGATGTGTTTGGCTGACTGGAATTCGCGGATCGCGTCCGGGGACAGATCGAGGCCGAAACCGGAGGATTTCACCCCGCTGTGCGGAAATTCGCTGGCCAGGGTCAAGTGATCGTTGATCCAGACCGTGCCGGCCGCGAGCTTCCTGGCCAGCAGGTGTGCCCGGTCGAGGTCGTTGGTCCACACCCCGGCGGACAGGCCGTACTCGACGGCGTTCGCCTTGGCCAGCGCCTGTTCGACCGAGTCGATCGGCTCGACGTGGATGACCGGGCCGAACACCTCTTCGGTGGTCAACCGCGCCCCGTCCGGCACGTCGGTCAGCACGGTCGGCGCGTAGTAGTAGCCGACATCGGGCTTGGCCGGCCGGCCCCCACCGGTCAACACCGTGGCACCGAGCCGGACCGCCTCGTCGACGTAGCCTTCGACCCGCTGCCGATGCGCCGCACTGATCAACGGGCCGATGTCGGTCGCCGGGTCGAGCGGATCGCCGAGCACGAAGCCGTCGAGCGCGTCGAGCAGGAGATCCAGGAAATCCTGATAGACCTCCCGTTGCACGTAGGCGCGGGTGGCGGCGATGCAGTCCTGGCCGGTGTTGACCGTCATGCACAGTGCGATGGTGTCCGCCGCCGCCGTCAGGTCGGCGTCGGCGAACACCAGCACCGGCGCCTTGCCACCGAGTTCCAGCGCGGTCCGTTTCAGGGTCGGCGCGCTGGTGGCCAGCACGTCGCGGCCGGTGGCCGGGCTGCCGGTGACGCTCAGCGCGCGGATCTCCGGGTGCGCGGCCATGGCCCGGCCGGTCTCGGCGTCGCCGAGTACGACGTTGAACACGCCGTCCGGGAAGCCGACCTCGGTGGCGTAGCGGGCGAGTAGCAGCGCGGTGCCGGGGGTTTGCGGCGCCGGTTTGAGCACGACCGAGCAGCCCGCGGCCAGCGCGGCGCCGAGTTTCCACACCGCGGTCATCAGCGGGTAGTTCCATGGGGCGATCAAGCCGACGACGCCCAGCGGTTCGCGCCGGTACAGCGAGGTCCGGCCGGCGACGAACTCGCCGGAGCGCAGGCCGCTGGGGTCGCGGGCGGCGGCGGCGAAGTAGTTCAGCGCGTCGACGATGAGCGGCAGCTCCGCGTCGATGAACTCCTTCTGCAGCGGTTTGCCGGTCTCCCATGATTCGGTCTCGGCGAGCTCGCCACCGTGTTCGAGCACGGCGACGGCGAGCTTGCCGAGCAGCCCGGACCGGTCGGCGGGCGTGAGGTCGGCCCAGGCCGGATCGGCGCTGGCCACCGAAGCCACGCGCACGGCGAGGTCGACGTCGGCCGCCGTGGCTTCCCGGTACTCGGCAACGACCTCCTCGGTCGCCGGGTTGGTCACGGTCCGCGTCGCGCCGGAGCCGGCCGCGTGCGTGCCGCCGATGTAGTGCCGCAGAGTCGTCACGTCCTGTCTCCTCGATCGCTGACGATGTCGGCCACCTCGGCGGTTCGGGTAGCCAGGAAGTAGTGCCCGCCCTCGGTCAGTTCGCGTACCTCGACGTCGTCGGCGAACGCGGACCAGTCGCCGTCGAGCAGGCTCGGATCGTCCTTGGCCAGTACCACGGTGACCGGAACCTCCACAAAGGACGAACCGTGCTCGTGCAGTGCGATGAAGAACTCGCTGGCCCTGATGCTGTCGTACCGGTACCGGTCCGCGTGGTCGGCGCTGAGCTCACGCAGTTCGTCGACGCCGGCCTCCTCGGCAAGTTCGGCCAACAGGCTCCTGTCATCGATGGCGCGGGTTTCGGCGATGACGGCGTGGCGCTGTTCGATCGTGCCGGGGAGTTGCGCGCCGATGAACACCCGCTGCACCGTGTCCAGCCGCCGCGCGGTCGCCAAGGCGCCCGCCGCACCTGCCGAATGGCCCCACAACAACACACGTTGTTCGCCCAGTTCGCTGATCTCGGCGACGACCCGTTCGACCATGGTGTCGAAGTCGCCGGACCGTTCCACGCCGTACACGGCGATTCCGCTGCCGCGTAGGGCATCGGCGAGCGGCCGGTAGTTCAGGGCGTTGCCGCCGGCATACGGGAAGCCGACGAGTATCGTGTGCGTCGGTTCCTCCGGCGGGCTCAGCCGGTGCAGGTGGTGTTCGGGCGCGGAGTCGCCGTGCACCAGGAGTTCGGCCAGGTCGGCCAATGCGGGTTTGCTGGTCAGGTTGGCCAGGGTGATCTGCCGGTCCAGGGCGATCACCAGGCGCAGCGCGGACAGTGAGCTGCCGCCGCGCTGGAAGAAATCGTCCGATCGGCCGATCGTTTCCACCGGCACGGCAAGAACTTCCGACCAGGCCAGCGCCATCCGCTGCTCGGCGCGGGTGATCGGCGGTTCGCTGGTCGGCTCGGCCGAGGTCAGGGACGCGGCGATGCGGCCGAGCGCCTTGCGGTTGATCTTGCCGTTCCCCGTCAACGGCAACGTGTCCAGCCAGATGAAGTTGCTCGGCACCATGTACTCGGGCAGCTTGCGGCCAAGAGCGGTGCGGAACGTGTCGACCTCGATCGATGGCGGGCCCGCGTAGCAGGCGGTGAGGATCGCGTCGGCGTGGTTGCCGACCGGGATCACGGCTGCCTCGCGGACCCCGGGCAGGCGCAGCAGTTGGTTCTCGATCTCGCCGATCTCGATGCGCAGGCCGTGGATCTTGACCTGGCTGTCCCGGCGGCCCAGGTATTCCAGCCGCCCGTCCGGCGTCCACCGACCGAAGTCGCCGGAGCGGTAGAGCCGCTCGCCCGGCCGGTGCGGATCGGTGCCGAACGCGGCGGCGGTGCGCTCGGGATCGTTGACATACCCGCGCCCGACACATACCCCGGCGAACACGATCTCCCCTGGCGCGCCGAGCGGCACCGGCACCAGGTTCGCGTCGACCACGTACACCCGCGCGCCGCGAACCGGCCGCCCGACCAGGATCCGGCCATCGGACGGTTCGCCGCGCATGATCTCGTGGTTGGTGTCGTCCGAGGTTTCGGTGAGGCCGTACGCATTGACCAGCGGCACCTCGGGAAAACTGGCGAACCACCGCCGCACCAGCTCGAACCTGAGCGCCTCGCCGGTCACCGAAACGCAGCGCAACGCCGGCAGCGCCCGTTGCCGCTGGTGCAGCTCGGTCAGCAGAAGGTCCAAATAGGATGGTACGACCTGAAGGACCTCGATGCCGGAGCGGGCCAGTTCGTCGGCGAACGCGCCGACGTCGAGCAGGGTCTCCTGCGGGACGAGCACGGTCGTGCCACCGACGAGCAGCGCGGACACCAGCTGCCACAGCGAGATGTCGAAACACTGCGGCGCGGTCTGCGCGACCAGCGTGCCCGCCTCGATGCCGAGATCGTCGATCTTGGCAAGCAGGTGATTGAGCATGCCGGCCTGTTCGCACATGGCGCCCTTGGGCTCGCCGGTCGAGCCGGAGGTGAAGTAGATGTAAGCGAGCTGGTCGGGATCGACGGTCACGTCCGGTGCCGTGCTCGGCCACCGCTGGTCGGCCAGTTCCGCGATCGTGGCTTCGGTCAGCACCACCTCGCACTGCGCCCGGCCCAACATGGTATCGATCCGCGCCTGCGGGAAATGCGGTTCGATCGGCAGATACGCACCGCCCGCCTTGAAAATGGCCAGGACGGCGGTCAACCAGTCCAGGTTCCGCTCGGTGCGGACGGCCACCACGTCCTCGCGACGCAGCCCACCGTCGAGCAGGGCGTGTGCGACGCGGTTGGCGCGCTCGTCGAGTTCGCGATAGGTGAGGCGGTCCTGGGCGAAGACGGCGGCGATCGCGTCCGGGGTGCGTCGGGCCTGGTCCTCGATCAGTTGGTGCGTCCGGCGATCCGGCAGTTCGCGTGGCCGTCCGGCGAGTTCGCCGAGTTGGTTGCGCAGTTCCTCGGCGCCGACCAGGGTTTGCCGGTCGTGTTCGGCATCCGGGTCGGCGACGGCGAGGCGCAGCGCGGTCAGGTGGTAGTCGTCAACGGTCTCGGGGTGGTCGTCGGCGGCGTTCTCGATCAGGTCGCGCCAGGTCGGCTCGGTCAGGGTCTCGCCCGTCAACACGGCCTGCACTTTGGTGTGGCAGGCGTGCAGGATCGCGCCGGTCGACACGCCGAGCTTGTCGGCGAGTCGCGCGACGTCGTCGATGAGGTCGGCCGGGATCGGGTTCACCCGTGCACCTCGACCTTCTCTTTCGCCTCGTGAGCGGCGACCAACGGATCGACGACCCGGTTGGACAACAGCGGCAGCGCGGCCGCGATCGCCACCACGAACACGGCGGCGGCCAGGAAGAACGGGGCGCGCAGCCCAAGCCCGCCCGCGACAAGACCGCCGACCAACCCGCCGAGCGGCGACATGCCGTTGACCACGAACCGATAGGCACCATTCACCCGACCGAACAGCTCGGCGGGGATCAGCGCCTGGCGCAGCGTCGTCGTCACCACATTGGCCAACGAGATACTGGCACCCACGAACGCGAACGCGGCGGCCGCCAGGATCGGGTTGGAGGTGAACCCGCCGACCAGAAAGGACAGTGGGCACAGCGCGAGCAGCAACTGGATGGTACGCCCCCGGCCCAGTTTCTCAACCAGCTTGGGTGCGGCCAGCAGGCCGACCAGCCCGCCGACGGCGATGATCAGCAACAGCAGACCGTACATGGCCCGGCTGATGTGCAGGATCTGCACCGCGTAGAGCACCGCGATGCCCAGCACGGCAAGAACTGCGAAGTTGAGCAACCCGACCATCAGGCACACGGTGCGCAGCAACCGGTTGTGCCACAGCCACCGCATGCCGGCCACGGTCTCGGCAACCAGCACCCGAGGCGTCATCGGCGTGCTCGCCGCAGGCTGGCTCGAACGCGGCGCCTTGATGCTGGCGACCAGAACCGTGGAGACCACAAAGGACACCGCGTCGATCACGAACGGCAGCGGGCGGGACAGCACGAACAGCGCGGTGCCCAGCGGTGCGCCGAGGAATTCGGTGGTGACGAACTGGCCGCCGAGCAGCTTGCTGTTGGCCGAATCGAGCGAACCGTCGCCGACCACGTCCGGCACGACCGCCTGTGAGAGGTTTTCGGCCATGGTCTCGACCGAGCTGAGCACGAACGCGATCACCGCGAGCACCGCGACGCCGACCTGGCCCAGCGCGATCAGCGTGATGAACACGGCCAGCACCGCGGTCCGCAGCACATCGCAGATCCATAGCGCGCGCCACCGGTTCACCCGGTCGACCAGCGTGCCGGCGAACGGGCCGACCACCGCCCACGGCAGCTGACCGGCCACCGTGACCAGCGCGACCTGCAACGGGTTCGTGGTCAGCACGGTCGCGAAAACCGCGATGGCGGTGATCCGGACGCCGTCGCCGAGGCCGGAGGCCGTGGTCGCGCTCCACAACCGCCAGAAGCCGACGGCGAACCGAGGTCGACCAGTGTCCCCTGCCATGATCGAGCACCTTTCCCTTGGTCAGTCTCGCAACTGGGTGTGCACCTCGTCGGCGGTCATCCGCTGCACCTGGAGCACGAGTTCGGCCACCCGGTCGACGTCGACGCCGCTCGCGGTGCCGCGCTCGCGCACGAGGTCGGCCAGTGCGGCCACGGTCGGTGCCTCGACGAAGAAGTGCAGCGGCAGTTCGATGCGGAACAGTTCGCGCACCTGCGAGACGACCAGCGTCGCCAGCAGGGAATGCCCGCCGTGGTCGAAGAAGTCGTCGAGCACGCCGATGTCGCCGGCACCGAGCACGTCCGACCAGACGCCGACCAACACTTCTTGCAGGTCGTCGGTCGGTGCGACGGGTTCGGCCCGGCTCAGTACCTCGCCGTCGACATTGTCGAGCAGTGCCCTGCGGTCGATCTTTCCGTTGCCGGTCAACGGGAAGCGCTCCAGCACGACGAAGCGGCCGGGGATCATCGGGGTCGGCAAGAGCCGGGCCAGGTACTGGCGCAGCTGATCCGCGCCGGGAGGCGCGCCGGTCAGGTAGCCGATCAACCGGTGCTCGCCATGTTCGTCCGGCACGGCCAGCACGACGGCCTCGGTGACGTCCGCGTGCTCGCGCAGCCGCGCCTCGACCTCGCCCGGTTCGACCCGGTAGCCGCGCACCTTCACCTGATGGTCGAGCCGGCCGAGGTAGTCCAGGGTGCCGTCGTGCCGCCACCTGGCCCGGTCGCCGGTCCGGTAGAGCCGCGCGCCGGGCCGGATCGGGTGCGGCACGAAGCCCGCCGCGGTCTGTCCCGGCCTGCTGAGGTAGCCGGTCGCGAGCTGCACGCCGCCGATCATCAGCTCGCCGGGAACGCCGATCGGCGCCACCCGGCCGAGTTCGTCCAACACGTAGAGTTCCGTGCCGCTGACCGGAACTCCGATCGGGATCGGCCCGTCCAACGGCACCCGCACCCGGTGCGCGCTCACGTCGATCGCGGCTTCGGTCGGGCCGTAGAAGTTCTCCAGGTCAATCTGTGGCGCCAGCGTGAGCAGTCGTTCGGCGACGTCGGCGGGTAGTTCCTCGCCGCCGCAGACGACCAGCCGCAGACTCGCGGCGGCCTGGCCGAAATCGGGGTGGGTCAACGCGATGCGCAGCATGGACGGCACGAAGTCGCAGGCGGTGATCTGATGCCTGGTCAGCACGTCGACCAGGTAGTCGGAATCGGCGTGCCGGCGTGGAGCCGCCAGGACCAGCCGGGCACCGCGCAGCAGCGGGACCAGCAGTTCCCAGAGCGATGGGTCGGAGCTGATCGGCGTCTTGTGCAGCACGACGTCTTCGGTGGCGAAGCCGAACGTGTCGCACATCCACAGCAACCGGTTGGCCAGGCCGTGATGGGTGATCTGCACGCCCTTCGGGGTTCCGGTGGAACCCGACGTGTAGAGCACATAAGCCGCGTTCGCCGCGCTGATCGACACCTCGGGCGCGGTCGACGGGTAGCCGGCCAGGTCGTCGATGTCGGTCAACACCAGCACCGGTTCGGCATCCTTGACCAGGGCTTCGATGCGGTCGATCGGATGATCCGGGTCCAGCGGCAGGTAGGTGCCGCCCGCCTTCAACACGGCCAGCAGCGCGACGACCAGATCGACGCTCCGGTCAAGACACACGCCGACCCGGTCCTCGACACCAACGCCGTGCTCGCGCAGCCAGTGCGCGAGCCGGTTGGCCCGCTCGTCCAATTCCTGGTAGGTCACCGAGTCCTGGCCGTCGGCGACGACGGCGACCGCGTCGGGAGTCTTGGCGACCTGGTCGGCGAACCAGTCGGGCAGGGTCCGCGCCGGGCAGGGCAGCACCGAGGCGCCGCTGAGCTCGGCGACGATCCGCTGCCGCCGGTCCTCGGTGAGCACCGGCAGGGAGCGCACCGTGTGATCCGGATCGGCGGCGACCGCGGTCAGCACCGAACGCAGGCCGGCGGCCAGCTGCTCGGCGGTTTCCGGGTCGAAAAGGTCGGTCGCGAACACCAGCCAACCGGAAAGCCCGCCGGCGTCGGTCGGCGAGAGTTCGATGCTGAGATCGAGGTCGGTGCCGATCCTCGGCAGGTCGACGACGGTCACGTCGACATCGGGCAGCCGCAACGGGTCCAGCCGGACGTTGCGCAACGCGAGCAGCACCCGCAGCAGCGTTGAGCGGCCACCGCGTCGTTCGGTGTCGACCTCCCTGGCGACCCGCTCGAACGGCACGTTCTCGTGCGCGTAGCCGGCGAGGCAGCGCTCACGGGTCAGCCCGACGAGATCGCGGAACGACCCCGTCTCGGACACGCCGATCCGCAATGCGACGGTGTTGACGAAGAAGCCGACCAGCCGGTCCAGTTCGGGTCGGCCCCGGCCGGCGACCGGAGTGCCGATGACCACGTCGCGCAGCCCGGACCAGCGGTTGAGCACCACCGAGAACGCGGCCAGCAGCACCATGAACAGCGTCGCCCGTTCCCGTTGACCGAGCGCGTTGAGCTGCTCGGTGAGCGCGGGGGACAGGTCGAGCGGGATCGACGAACCTGCGAAGGACTGGTTGGCCGGGCGCGGCCGGTCCGCCGGCAGCTCCAGCGTCGGTGGGTCGGCCAGCGCCTCGCGCCAGTAGTCCAGATGTTCCGCCGCCGCAGGGCCGTCGAGCTGTTCACGTTGCCAGGCCGCGAAATCCGCGTACTGGATGGCCAGTTCGGGCAGCTCCGGCTCGCGGCCGGTCACGGTGGCCTGATAGATCTCGGCGAGGTCGTCCACGAGCACGCCGAGCGACCAGCCGTCCACGACGATGTGGTGCACGCACATGGCCAGCGCCCACTCGTCCTCGGTGTCGACCAGCCGGAACAGCACCGCGCGCAGCAGCGGCGGGGTGGCCAGGTCGAACGGCTCCCTGGTGAACGCGCGCACCTGCCCGGCCAACTCGGCCGAGCCGATCTCGCGCACCGGCAGGTCGACGGCGAGCACGCCGGCCGGTACCACCACCTGGCGCAGTCCCGCGCCGCTGTCGACCGCGAAACCGGTGCGCAGCGCCTCATGTCGATCGAGCACAGTGGACAGTGCGACGCGCAGCGCGTCCACTTTCGGCCGACCGGTGAGCCGCAGCATGATCGGCATCAGGTAGGTCGGCGACGTCGGGTCAAGCTCGTGCAGGAAGTACAGTCGCTCCTGGCCCGACGAGCAGGGCAGCCGGTCGTGCTCGCCACCGCGCGGCAGCGCGGGAATCTGCTTGCGCCGTCGCTCGTGCGCCCTGGCCAGGCGCAGGCTGAGCAGGGCCCGTTGATCCTCGGGCAGCTCAAGCACCGCGCGGCGCAGGTCCTCAGCCGATCGCTGGTCGGTCATGTGCGCTCCGCTCAGGGCAGGTCGAAGTCGACGATCAGCACGTCCCGGTACGCGGGCTCGGCCGCGACGATCGGGACGATCGGGGTGACGTCGTGCAGGAGCCTGCGGTCGTCGACCAGCAACTGGTCGCCCGGCTCGGTCAGCTGCGTCGCGAGCAGTTGCGTGCCGTCATCGTGGTAGGCCGAGCTTTCGCCGCCGGTGATGTTGGTCCGGCCGATCAGCAGGGACGTGACGAACGTCGAGCCGTCCCGGTGCCGACCCTGCGGCGCTGGTTTGCCGAGCTGACCCGCGCTGGTGACGATCCGGAACGGGTGCAGCTTCACGTCCCACCGCGCGACGCCCTCGACAGCCGAGAAGACCCTGCCGAGCACGCGCACGATCCCCGTCATCAGCGGATCGGCAAGGAAACCGTCGGTCAGCGGGTCGAAATGCCGCTGGATGCCGCCGTTGAGCGGGTTGATCGCGGAGGTCTGCGAGTACGGCGCGTGCGGCAGCGTGGTCAGCGTCTCGGTGTCCGCGTCGTAGTCGAAATGGCCGTAACGGCGGTACCGGTACGT
>DASYBO010000291.1:0-21770 GCA_036500685.1 Pseudonocardiaceae bacterium
GCCGTGGCGACCTCGGCCACTGGCAACGGTCGCGGTTTCACGTGGAACATCCCTCGCTCCGATCGGGGAATCGGGGTGCACGTCAGCGATCCTTCCTTGTCCGCCGTCGGTCGTCACGGCCACTCGCCGGTTTACCGCGCCGAATCACGATGACCGTGGTCGGCGTGGGCAGTTCTGAACCACAGATCCGCACCGACGGCTCGGCACCGCCGGCCCGCGCGATCGCCGCCGCGTCCCGAGTCAGTTCCTCGGTCGCACTCGCGCCCTTGAGTGCAACCAGCCATCCATCCGGCCTGAGCAAGGGGAGCGACCAACTCGCCAGTTTCGCCAGCGGTGCCACCGCGCGAGCGGTGACCACATCCGCGCCACCGAGCTCCCGCCGTACGTCGCCCTCTTCGGCGCGGCCGCGTCGCACGACCACGTCGAGTTCCAGGGAGTCCACCACCTCGGTCAGCCAGTCGATCCGTCGCGCCATGGGTTCCAGCAACACGACAGAAAGGTCCGGCCGAGCGATGGCCAATGGGATGCCGGGAAGACCGGCGCCTGATCCGACGTCGATCACCCGAGACTCGTTCGGCACCAACTCGGCGATCACCGCCGAATTGAGTACGTGACGGTCCCAGAGTCGATCAACCTCACGCGGTCCGATCAGACCGCGTTGGACCCCTTGCCGGGTCAGCATATCGACGTACCGCTCGGCCAGCGGCATCCGATCGCCAAAGAGTCGGTCAGCCGCGACCAACGTATCCGCCTCACTCATGGCGACCGCTCATCCACCCTCGTTTCACGTGAAACTCTGCTGATTCGACAGTCTCGCACTCCGGGTCCGGGCACAAAAAATGCGGCCCGTTTCACGTGAAACGAGCCGCATCCTTCGATGCTCGGGTTACGCCTTGACGAAGACCACCACGCGTCGACGTGGTTCCTCGCCCTCGCTCTCGCTGTGCGCACCGTCCACGGAGGCAACCGCGTCGTGCACAACCTTGCGCTCGAACGGGGTCATCGCCTGGAGCTTCACCTGCTCGCCAGACTTCACCGCCTGCTCGGCGGCGGACCGACCCAGCTCCCGCAGTTCCTCCCGACGCGCCGCCCGCCAGCCGGCCACATCCAGCATCAGCCGGCTACGCGCACCGGTCTCTTGCTGGACGGCCAACCGGGTCAGCTCCTGCAACGCCTCCAGCACCGAGCCGCGCGGACCCACCAACTTCTCCAGGTCCTCGCCACCCTCGATGCTCACCACGGCCCGGCCGGCGTCGACGTCGAGGTCGATGTCCCCGTCGTAGTCGAGCAGGTCCAGCAGCTGTTCCAGGTAGTCGCCGGCAATATCGCCCTCCTGAACCAGCAAGTCCTCAGCGGAGCGGTCCGAACTCTCCCGCGCCTTCGGTAGCTCCTCCGCGATGGAATCGGAAGGCACGCTGCTTTCTTGCAACGTCTCCGACACGTTGTCTCCTCTCCAGAACCGACAGCTGGATCAGCTGCCCTTGCGGTCCTGCTTGTTTCGCCGGGAACGGCCTGCGATCAGGCCGGGAATCTCGGGGTTGCCCGCGGCGCCGTTGGCCGAACCATCGGTCTTCGCCTGAGCGGGCTTCGCCGTCGCCGACTGCTGGGCAGCCGGTTTCTGGCCTGCGGGACGGGCGGCCGGCTTGGCGCCATTGGTCTTGGCACCGACAGCAGGTTTCGCACCCGTGGCAGGCTTCGCGCCGGCGGCAGGCTTGGCGCCAGCGGCAGGCCGCGCTCCAACGGCGGGCTTAGCGCCTGCAGCGGGCTTGGCGCCTGCAGCAGGCTTCGCGCCCGGAGCGGGCTTCGCGCCAGCGGCGGGCTTGGCGCCAGCGGCGGGCTTGGCGCCCGGAGCCGCCTTGGCGCCTGCGGCAGGCTTCGTGCCGGCGGCGGGCCTCGCACCTGCCGCCGGCTTCGCACCTACGGTCGGCTTCGCGCCGGGGGCCGGCTTGGTGCCGGAGGTCGACTTCCTGCCGTCGATCGGCTTCGCGTCGGTGTCGGCGGCGGCGTCCGCTGCGGTGCCGACGGCGTTGGCCGGGCGGCGGCGAACCTGGGTCGGCTTCTGGCCCACCTTCGGGGCGAGCGTGGCACGCTGCTCGACCGCCAGCTCCTTCTTCTCGATCTCTTCCTTGTCGATCCGCTTGAACACGAAGTGTTGCTGCCCAAGCGTCCAGCCGTTGTTGCTCAGCCAGTACAGGAGCAGACCCACCGGGAAGCCACCACCGAAGACCAGCACGCCGAGCGGGAAGACCCACAGCGTGATCTTCTGCATCATCTCGCCCTGCGGGGTACCGGCCGGGTTGGTGGAGAGCTGGCGGGTGACGGAAAGGCGCGCGGTGAAGTGGGTCGCGATGGCGGCCAGGATCATCAGCGGAATCGCGACCGGGGCGACCTCCCAGTGCCAACCGGGGGTACCACCGAGCGAGCCGATGCCGAGCAGCGCGTCACCGAGGTGCGCGCCGAACAGGTCCGCGTCGAGGTAGGTCCGCACGTCGTGCGCGCTGAAGAAGTAGTTGCCGACGTTCGGGTTCACGAACGACCGCAGCACGTGGTTCAGGCCGATGAACACCGGAACCTGCAGCAGCATCGGCAGACAGCCGCCAAGCGGGTTCACACCATGTTCGCGCTGGAGCTTCTGCATCTCCTGCGCCTGGCGCTGCTTGTCGTTCTTGTACTTGTTCTGCAGCTTCTTGATCTCGGGCGCGAACGCCTGCATCTTGCGCATCGACCGGATCTGGTGGATGGCCGGCTTGAGCAGGATCATCCGGAGCGTGAAGACGAGGAAGACGATGGACAGCGCCCACCCGAAGGCATTGCTCGGGCCGAGCACGGCCCCGAACACCCAGTGCCAACACCACAGGATGAACGAGACGGGGTAGTAGATGAAACTCAAACTCACGGCAAACTACTCCTCGCCAGGATGGGTGTGCGGCGGAACTGGGTCCAGACCTCCAGGGTGCCAGGGCCCGCAGCGCAAGAGCCGGCGGAACGCCAGCCAACTTCCCTTCAGTGCGCCGTGCACGGTCACCGCTTCGACCGCGTACGCGCTGCAACTGGGGTAGAACCGACAGGCCGGCGGAAACAACGGAGAGATCCACCGGCGGTAGATGCCGAGCAACCCGACCAGTAGTCGTGCCACTGGTCCCGGTCGATACTCAAGTTCGGTCATGCTCACGCCATCGCGTCCTTACCCACTGCCGCGGGCGGCGGCATCCCGGCTGAGACGGCGCAGCGCGGCATCCAGATCGACACCGAGATCCGCGCTGGAGGCGGCGGCAGCCGCTGGCAATGCTCGGACCACCAACGTGCAGCCGGTGGGCAAAGTTCCGAGCCGGTCCCGCATCAGGTGCCGCAACCTGCGGCTGACCCGGTGTCGGATCACGGAATTGCCGACCGCCTTACTCACGACAAAGCCCACCCGGGTCGGCCGTTGCCGATTCCGGGTGGGCGCGCTTGAGTTCACATCCGGTTGTGACGCGGCCTGTACCGGCTCGGGCGACGCCATCAGGGCATGCACCACCAGCCGGGGGCGACCAGCACGACGTCCCCGGCGAACCACCGTCCCGAACTCCTGGCTACTGGTGAGCCGGGCGGCCGCGGGGAGCACGGCTTGCGGAGTGATCAGGCGGACAGCTCGGCGCGGCCCTTGCGCCGGCGGGCACCGAGAATCGCCCGACCGGCACGGGTCCGCATGCGCAGCCGGAACCCGTGGGTCCTGGCGCGACGACGGTTGTTGGGCTGGAAGGTGCGCTTGCCCTTGCTCACGGTCGATCTCCCGGCTTCAGATACGAATTGATGCAGGTCCTACAGTGTGCCTCCGACGCATAGCGATCAACACTGGTAGAAACCAGTGGGCACTACTGATGCGAAAGGTGCCGCACAGGCATGCCAAAATCGCCTGCCGCAAGCGGAGACATCTACGAGGGTACGCATCCTGTCCCGGCCTCACCAAATCGGGGGTAGCTGGCCAGGTCGCTCGGCGCCCTTGGGCGCCCTTGGTAATACTTGCCCCGACCGAAGGCTTGTGGCGCGACGCCGCGCTTGTTAGCGTGCCCCTTCTGCTCTGTGGGCAAGGGACCTAGTTGAGGGAGCTGCCGCCCGGGCGAGCACGGCGTTGAACCTGCGGGGGGTTCGATGTGGACTGCCGCACACTCGTGCACAGTTGTGGACAACCTTGTGGATACCTCTACGCTCGGGTACTCGTGCGCTGATACCCACGCACCCCCGCGGGGACCGGCCAACACCAGCGCGCGGCCCGATTCGGCGTCGCAGGATATGAGGGGAGGGGAACCCGCAGGTGTCCGACCAGCAGAGCAACCTCGGTCTCGTGTGGGAACAGGTCGTCCAGGAGCTGTCGGACGGGACACTGTCCCCGCAGCAGCGGGCCTGGATGCGGGTGACCCGGCCGATCGGTCTGCTCGATGGAACCGCACTGCTCGCCGCGCCGAGTGACTTCGCCAAGGAGGCCATCGAGCGCGCGCTGCGGGATCCGATCACGGCCGCGCTCTCGCGCAGGCTCGGCAAGGCGGTTTCGCTCGCGGTGAAGGTGGATGCCGCCGTGCCCCGCCCGGTCCCGGCCCCTCTCGTCGAGGCTGCCGAACCGACCGAGTTCGATGCCTCGGTCGAGGGTGAGGTGGTGTCGATCACGCCGATCGTCGAGCCGGGCGCCGAGACCGAACCGGAAGACACCGACGAGGACGGCGAAACCAAGGAAGCCCTCGCGACGGTGCACGAGATCTGGCCGACGTTCGCGGGCAACAGCTCGGCCAACCCGCCGACTCAGCCGTTCACCGCGCCGGCCAAGCCGCAGACCTCGCAGACTCGCCTGAACGAGAAGTACACCTTCGACACCTTCGTGATCGGCTCGTCCAACCGCTTCGCGCATGCCGCCGCGGTCGCCGTTGCCGAGGCGCCTGCCCGTGCCTACAACCCGCTGTTCATCTGGGGCGAGTCCGGGTTGGGCAAGACGCACCTGCTGCACGCGGTCGGGCACTATGCCCAGCGGCTGTTCCCCGGGATGCGGGTTCGCTACGTATCCACTGAGGAATTCACCAACGACTTCATCAACTCGCTGCGCGATGACCGCAAGGTCGCGTTCCAGCGCCGCTACCGCGATGTCGACGTGCTGCTGGTGGACGACATCCAGTTCTTGGAGGGCAAGGAAGGTACTCAGGAGGAGTTCTTCCACACCTTCAACACGCTGCACAACGCGAACAAGCAGATCGTGGTCTCCTCGGACCGGCCACCCAAGGGGCTCGGCACGCTGGAGGACCGGCTGCGCACCCGGTTCGAGTGGGGCCTGATCACCGACATCCAGCCGCCCGAGCTGGAGACGCGGATCGCCATCCTGCGCAAGAAGGCCGCCCAGGACCGGCTGGCCGCGCCGGCCGAGGTGCTGGAGTTCATCGCGGACCGGATCGAGCGCAACATCCGGGAGCTGGAGGGGGCGCTGATCCGGGTCACCGCGTTCGCCTCGCTCAACCGGCAGCCGGTCGACGTGCAGCTGGCCGAGATCGTGCTGCGCGACCTGATCCCGGACTCACAGGCGCCCGAGATCACCGCGTCCACGATCATGGTGGTCACCACCGAGTTCTTCGGGGTGAGCATCGACGACCTGTGCGGGCCGGGCAAGACCAAGGCGCTGGCCCAGGCGCGGCAGATCTCCATGTATCTGTGTCGCGAGCTGACCGACCTCTCGCTGCCCAAGATCGGCCAGACCTTCGGCGGCCGCGACCACACCACGGTGATGCACGCGGACAAGAAGATCCGCAAGGAGATGGCCGAACGCCGCCGGGTCTACGACCAGGTCCAGGAACTGACCTCCCGGATCAAGCAGCGCGCCCGAGGCTGACCCGCCCCGCGGACTCGACGAGGGCTCCACGACATCGTTCGTGGGGCCCTCACTCGTCTCCACATCTATATATGTGTGCACGCTCGCTCACGGCGGGCAGCGGGACGCCGATGTTTTCTGGCGACGCCCGGTACGCGATGGGATACCCAGCGCAGAAAATGCGGCGCGAGCGTCGCCCGGCAAGGTGAGATTCCGGGTCCACAACCCTGGGGACGGACACACCCACATCTGGGGATGGACCTGTGGACAGAGTGGCTAAATTGTGGATGCTTTTTGTAGCCAGTCTAATCATCCACGGGTGCCCGAAGCTGTCCACGTAGTTGCCCCCTGTGTAGTCCACACCTGACGCGGCCCACCTACCTGGGCAAACTCGGGTTACCCACACAATCCACAAGGCTTACTGTTACTGCTGTCTTTAGCTCTTTGAAGAGAAAAAAGAAAAGAAAAACAGGGGTTGTGAACAGTGGGGACAAGCGGCGGCAACCGCCATCCGGGCGACTCGGGAATCCACCGCCCCGGATGACGGGACGGCCGAGAAGGCTCTACGGTGGGACTCCACGCAGAGGTTCGCCTCGTGCCGGCAGCGGCGGATCGCACCGCCGACCGACGGGACGCGAACCTCGCCCGCCCGGCCGCCCTGGCCGTCCCCGGCGGGTTTACCCAGGGTCAGTCACCACCAGTGCTCAAGTGCGGAGGGACGACGTTCGATGAAGATCCGTGTCGAGCGGGACGGGCTTGCCGAGGCCGTCGCCTGGGTTGCTCGCAGCCTGCCGTCCAGACCACCCGTTCCCGTTCTTGGCGGGGTGCTGCTGGACGCCGGTGGGGATTCCGGGGCGCTGACCGTTGCCGGCTTCGACTACGAAGTGTCAGCGACCGTTGACGTTCCGGCGACCATCGCCGCCGAGGGCCGCGCATTGGTCTCTGGGCGACTATTGGCCGACATCACCAAGGCGCTGCCCGCTCAGCCGGTGGAGATCTCCGTCGACGGTGCCCGCGCCAACATCACCTGCGGCAGCGCCAAGTTCAGCCTGCCGACCATGCCGGTCGAGGACTACCCGCAGCTGCCGGCAATGCCGCAGCGCGCCGGCGAGGTGCCGGGCGAGATCTTCGGTTCGGCCGTCGCCCAGGTCGCGATCGCGGCCGGCCGCGACGACACCCTGCCGATGTTGACCGGTGTCCGGATGGAGATCGCCAGCGCCAAGCTGACCCTGGTGGCGACCGACCGGTTCCGGTTGGCCATGCGCGAGTTCGACTGGCAGCCCACCGGCGATGTCGAGGACGTCGCGGTGCTGGTGCCGGCGCGGACCCTGGCCGAGGCGGCCAAGACGCTCGGTTCGGCCGGCAGCAGCGTCGAGGTTTCGCTCGCCTCCGGCGATGGTCTGCTCGGTCTGGCCGGCAACGGCCGACGCGCGACCTCGCGATTGCTCGACGCGGAGTTCCCGAAGTACCGGCAGTTGCTGCCCAGCGAGCACACCTCGGCCGCGATCCTGGAAGTCGGTCCGCTCGTCGAAGCGATCAAGCGTGTTTCGCTGGTGGCCGAGCGCGGCACCCAGGTGCGACTGGAGTTCGCCGACGGCTCGCTTCGGCTTTCCGCCGGTGGCGACGACGAGGGCAGCGCCGAGGAAGAGCTCGCGGTTGACTACACGGGCGAGCCGGTCACGATCGCGTTCAACCCCGGATATCTGCTCGACGGACTGGGCGCATTGCACACGGACCGGGCACATCTGTCGTTCACCACACCCAACCGGCCCGCACTGGTGAAGCCGGTGGGGGAGGATGGGGACGTGCTCGGCGGGTACCTGTACCTGCTGATGCCGGTTCGGCTGCCCGGCTGATCCGTGTTTCATGTGAAACACGATTGATCCCGGGCGCCCCGCGTCAACCGATCGGGACCGTGGCGGTCCCGGCTCTAGCAGAGAGGGACTGCGACCGTGCAGCTCGGACTCGTCGGTCTTGGCAAGATGGGTTTCAACATGCGCGAACGCTTGCGTCGCGCAGGACACGAAGTGGTCGGCTACGACCGCAACCCGGACGTGAGCGATTCCAGTTCGCTCGCGGACATGGTCAAACAACTCGACGCGCCGCGCGCGGTGTGGGTGATGGTGCCGGCGGGCGCGCCGACCAGCGAGACCATTCACGAACTCGCCGACCTGCTCGACGAGGGTGACCTGGTGATCGACGGCGGCAACTCGCGGTTCACCGACGACAAGGCGAACGCGGCTTTCCTGGCCGACAAGAACCTCGGCTATGTCGACTGCGGCGTGTCCGGCGGCGTCTGGGGTCTCGAGGTCGGGTACGGCCTCATGGTCGGCGGCACCGACGAGCATGTCCAGCGGGTCATGCCGATCTTCGACGCGCTGCGTCCGGAGGGTCCGCGCGAGGAGGGCTTCGCCCACGCCGGCGAGGTCGGCGCCGGTCACTTCGCCAAGATGGTGCACAACGGCATCGAGTACGGCCTGATGCAGGCCTACGCCGAGGGCTACGAACTGCTCACGGCAGTCGACGAGGTCAAGGATGTGCACGGCATCCTCAAGGCCTGGACTCGTGGCACGGTCGTCCGGTCCTGGCTGCTCGACCTGCTGGTCAAGGCGCTGGAGGAAGACCCGGGCCTGGCCAAGATCAGCGGCTACACCGATGACTCCGGCGAGGGCCGGTGGACGGTGAACGAGGCGGTCGACCACGCGGTGCCGCTGCCGGTGATCTCGGCCGCGCTGTTCGCCAGGTTCGCCTCGCGGCAGGTGGACTCGCCGACCATGAAGGCGGTCGCCGCGCTGCGCAACCAGTTCGGCGGGCACGCCGTGTACGCGGCGGGACCGGCATCGCCGGCCTAGTCGCGTGTTCGTCTCGCACCTGCAGGTCAGTGATTTCCGCTCCTGGGAGCAGGCCGATCTCGCCTTCGAGCCCGGCCCGAACGTGCTGCTCGGATCCAACGGCCAGGGCAAGACCAACCTGGTGGAAGCACTCGGTTACCTGGCCACGCTCAGTTCGCACCGGGTCGCCACCGACGCGCCGCTGGTTCGGCTCGGCGCATCGCATGCGGTGGTCCGAGCCGTCGCGGTGAACGAGGGTCGCGAACTGCGACTGGAGTTGGAGATCACCCCCGGCCGGGCGAACCGCGCCCGGATCAATCGGGCGCCGGTGTCCCGGCCGAGGGATCTGCTCGGCATCGTGCGCACGGTGCTGTTCGCACCGGAGGATCTCGCCCTGGTCAAAGGCGACCCTGGCGAGCGCCGCCGATACCTCGACGATCTGCTGGTCGCCCGTACGCCGCGGTATGCCGGGGTTCGCACCGACTACGAGCGGGTGCTCAAGCAGCGCGGCGCGTTGTTGAAGACCGCGGGCGGCGCGCGTCGGGCCGGTGGTGCCGGCGACATCCGCACCCTCGACGTGTGGGACGGGCACCTGGCCCGGCACGGCGCCGAGTTACTCGCGGGCCGGTTGGACCTGGTCGCGGAGATCGGGCCGCACGTGGTCAAGGCCTATGCCGGGGTCGCGCCGGAATCGGCGCCGGTGCTCCTTCGCTACAAATGCAGCCTCGGTGAGTCGACGCCTTACCCGGTCGGGCCCGCCGACCGGGAGGCGTTGGAGGCGGCGCTGCTCACCGGGTTGGCCAAGGTCCGGTCGCAGGAGATCGACCGCGGGGTCAGCCTGCTCGGGCCGCACCGCGACGAGTTGGAACTGATCCTCGGTGAGGCGCCGGCCAAGGGTTATGCCAGTCATGGCGAGTCATGGTCCTTCGCGCTCGCGCTGCGGCTGGCCGCGTACGAGTTGCTGCGCGCCGATGGCACCGAGCCGGTGCTGATCCTCGACGATGTGTTCGCCGAGCTGGACCGTCGCCGCCGGTCCCGGCTCGCCGAGGTGGCCGCGGCCGCCGAGCAGGTGCTGATCACCGCGGCGGTGCCGGAGGACGTGCCGGCGGAATTGGCCGGGATCCGGTTCGAGATCGCGGATGGTCAGATCGGTCGAGTCGACTGATCGTCGCGCACAGCGGGTGAGCGAGGTGACGGTCATGGGTAGCACATCTGGGGATAAACCTGTGGATGATGTGGATAACAAGGTCACCGGCAGCGGTGAAACTGGCGGAAAGAGCGACATTTCCGGCGGGAAGATCACGCCGACGGGTGGCGCGGCCGATGCACCGGGTGAACCGGGTGCCCGGGCTCAGGGTGAGTCCCGTGAGCCGTTGCGGGGTTCGGATCTGGCTCGGGATGCGTTGCGCGCGGCGCAGGCCAGCGCCAAGGCGCGGGGTCGCGGTCGGCCGCGTGGTTCGAGTTCCTCGACGATGGCCCGGCGGCGACGCCGGTGGTCAGGTCCTCGGCCCGACGATCGCGATCCGCAGCTGCTCGGCGGACTGGTGTCCAGGATCGCCAAGGACCGGGGCTGGACCGAGAAGCTCAACGGCGGCGAGGTGTTCAGCCGGTGGAGTTCGCTGGTCGGGCCGGACGTCGCCGAGCACAGCCAGCCGATCAGCCTGACCGACGGCGAGCTGACCGTGCAGGCGGATTCGACCGCCTGGGCGACCCAGTTGCGCTTGCTTCAGCGGCAATTGCTGGCCAAGATCGCGGCAGCGGTCGGCAACGGAGTGGTGAAGCGGCTCAAAGTCGCAGGTCCGAGCGCTCCGAGCTGGCGGCACGGGAACCGGCATGTGCCTGGTCGGGGCCCGCGCGACACCTATGGCTGACGGCCCGCCGATCGGGTGGCTGAGCGCAAAGTAGAGCAGCTAAAATATTCTCGACGCGCGCGGAGGCATGCCGAACAACTTCCGTCGCGCTGTGAGCTTTCTAGGGGTGTCCTTGGCCCACGTACGCGCATGCGGCCAAGTAGAATGTCAGTAGGGCTTGGGATGACCTGTGCCAAGTGACTTGGTCAGAACAGACGGCGAGGACTAGTGACAACGAACGACGAGTACAGCGCGAAGTCCATCTCAGTCCTTGAAGGTCTCGAAGCCGTTCGGAAGCGACCCGGCATGTACATCGGGTCCACCGGCGAGCGCGGCCTGCACCATCTGGTGCAGGAGATCGTCGACAACTCGGTCGACGAGGCCATGGCCGGCTACGCGACCAGGGTCGATGTGACCCTCGGCGCGGATGGCAGTGTGTCCGTGCTCGATGACGGCCGGGGTATGCCGGTCGACATGCACCCGGTCGAGCAGCGGCCCGGGGTCGAGGTCATCCTCACCACGCTGCACGCGGGCGGCAAGTTCGGCGGCGACTCCTACGCGGTCTCCGGTGGTCTGCACGGTGTGGGCGCCTCGGTCGTCAACGCGCTCTCCACGCGGATGGACATGCAGATCTGGCGCGACGGCTACGAGTGGACGCAGACCTACCTGAAGTCCGAGCCCGAACCGCTGCAGCGGGGCGAGGCGACCGACCGCACCGGCACGTTGACCAGGTTCTGGGCCGACCCGGAAATCTTCGAGACCACCGAGTACAACCTCGAGACGATCGCGCGCCGGTTGCAGGAGATGGCCTTCCTCAACGCGGGCCTGCGCATCGACCTGCACGACGAGCGCATCGCCGAGGAGGACCAGGAAGTAGAAGCCGGTCGCAAGCGCGACCGCACCTTCTACTACGAGGGCGGGTTGGAAGACTTCGTCAAGCACATCAACGCGACCCGCGAGCCCGTGCACCCGACCGTCATCGCGTTCACGGCCAAGGCCGAGACCATGCAGGTCGAGGTGGCGATGCAGTGGAACACCGGCTACACCGAGTCGGTCTACACCTTCGCCAACACCATCAACACGCACGAGGGCGGTACCCACGAAGAGGGTTTCCGTGCCGCGCTGACCCGGGTGATCAACGCCTACGCGCGAGACAAGAAGCTCATCAAGGAGAAGGACAGCAACCTCACCGGTGACGACGTGCGCGAGGGCCTTGCCGCGATCGTGTCGGTGAAGCTGAAGGAACCGCAGTTCGAAGGTCAGACCAAGACCAAGCTCGGTAACACCGAGGTGAAGTCGATGGTGCAGACCAGCTGCAACGAGCACCTTGCCGACTGGTTCGAGCGCAACCCTGCCGACGCGCGCGCGATCATCACCAAGTCGCTGGCCTCCGCGCAGGCTCGGATGGCCGCGCGCAAGGCGCGGGAACTGGTGCGCCGCAAGGGTGCGCTGGACATCGGCGGGCTGCCGGGCAAGCTCAAGGACTGCCAGTCGACCAACCCGGAAGAGTGCGAGATCTACATCGTGGAGGGCGACTCCGCGGGTGGCTCGGCCAAGGAAGGACGCGAGTCCTACTTCCAGGCGATCCTGCCGATCCGAGGCAAGATCATCAACGTCGAGAAGTCGCGCATCGACCGGGTGTTGAAGAACACCGAGGTGCAGAGCCTGATCACCGCGCTGGGCACCGGCATCCACGACGAGTTCGACCTCAGCAAGCTCAAGTACTACAAGATCGTGCTGATGGCCGATGCCGATGTGGACGGCCAGCACATCACCACCTTGTTGCTGACGCTGCTGTTCCGCTTCATGCGGCCGCTGATCGAGCACGGCCACGTGTACCTGTCCTGCCCGCCCCTCTACAAGATCAAGTGGCAGCGCACCGATCCGGAGTACGCCTACTCCGACCGCGAGCGGGACGCCTTGTTCGAGGCCGGCATCACCAGTGGCAAGAAGATCAACAAGGACGACGGTATCCAGCGGTACAAGGGTCTCGGCGAGATGAATGCCGAGGAACTCTGGGAAACCACCATGGATCCGGCCAACCGGTTGCTGCGTCAGGTCACTTTGGACGATGCGGCAACGGCCGACGAACTGTTCAGCGTGCTGATGGGCGAGGACGTCGAAGCCCGTCGTTCGTTCATCACCCGTAATGCCAAGGACGTGCGGTTCCTGGACGTGTGACCCGAATTCACTTGTCCCACCGCAAATTCTGACCTGAGACGGAAGTGCAACCGTGACCGAAACCCTGCCGCCGGCCGGCGACCGCATCGAACCGGTCGACATCCAGCAGGAGATGCAGCGCTCCTACATCGACTACGCGATGAGCGTGATCGTGGCCAGGGCGCTGCCCGATGTGCGGGACGGCCTCAAACCCGTGCACCGCAGGGTGTTGTACTCGATGTACGCCACCGGCCTTCGGCCGGAACGCAGCCACGTGAAGTGCTCGCGCGTGGTCGGCGACGTGATGGGTAACTACCACCCGCACGGTGACGCGTCCATCTACGACACCCTGGTTCGGTTGGCCCAACCGTGGTCGCTGCGCTACCCGTTGGTCGACGGGCAGGGCAACTTCGGCTCGCCGGGCAACGATCCGGCCGCCGCCATGCGGTACACCGAAGCCAAGTTGATGCCGCTGGCCATGTCGATGTTGGCCGACATCGACAAGGAAACCGTCGACTTCGCGCCGAACTACGACGGCAAGACCGAGGAACCCCAGGTTCTTCCTTCGCGGATCCCGAACCTGTTGGTCAACGGCGGCAGCGGCATCGCGGTCGGCATGGCCACCAACATTCCGCCACACAACCTGCGCGAGGTCGCCGACGGCGTGGTGTGGGCGCTGGAGAACTGGGACGCCGACGAGAACGAAACCCTCGCCGCGCTGATCACCCGGATCAAGGGGCCGGACTTCCCGACCAAGGCGATGATCCTGGGCACCTCCGGCATCGAGGAGGCCTACCGGACCGGTCGTGGTTCGGTTCGGATGCGTTCGGTCGTCGAAGTGGACGAGGACAGCAAGGGCCGCACCGCGCTGATCGTCACCGAACTGCCCTACCAGGTGAACCCGGACAACCTGGTGGAGAACATCGCAAGCCTGGTCCGGGACGGCAAGCTCACCGGTATCGCGGACATTGCCGACGAGTCGAACAACCGGCGCGGTCTGCGCATCGTCGTCACGCTGCGCCGCGACGCGGTGGCCAAGGTCGTGCTGAACAACCTGTACAAGCACACCCAGTTGCAGCACAACTTCGGCGTCAACATGCTGGCCCTCGTCGACGGCGTGCCGCGCACGCTACGGCTGGACCAGATCATCCGGCACTACGTGCACCACCAGGTCGACGTCATCGTCCGGCGGACCCGCTACCTGTTGCGCAAGGCGCAGGAGCGCGCGCACCTGTTGCGCGGTTACGTCAAGGCGCTGGAGATGCTCGACGAGGTCATCGCGCTGATCCGCCGGTCCCCGTCGGCCGAGGAGGCGCGCCCGCAGCTGATGTCGCTGCTGGACGTCGACGAGATCCAGGCCACCGCGATCCTGGACATGCAGCTGCGCAGGCTGGCCGCGTTGGAGCGGCAGAGGATCATCGACGACCTCGCCGCGATCGAACTGGAGATCGCCGACTACGAGGACATCCTGGTCAAGCCGGAGCGGCAGCGCGGCATCGTGCGCGACGAACTCATGGAGATCGTCGACAAGCACGGCGACGAGCGGCGCACCAAGATCATCCCGTTCGACGGCGAGGTTTCGGTCGAGGACCTGATCGCGGTCGAGGACGTTGTCGTCACCATCACCCGCACGGGGTACGCCAAACGAACGAAAACCGATCTGTACCGCGCGCAGAAGCGCGGCGGCAAGGGCGTGCAGGGCGCGGGTCTCAAACAGGACGACATCGTCGCGCACTTCTTCGTCTGCTCGACCCACGACTGGCTGCTGTTCTTCACCAACAAGGGCCGGGTGTACCGGGCCAAGGCCTACGAACTGCCCGAGGCCACTCGCACCGCGCGCGGCCAGCACGTGGCCAACCTGCTCGCCTTCCAGTCCGAGGAGCAGATCGCCCAGGTCATCCAGATCCAGAACTACGAGGCCGCGCCGTACCTGGTGCTGGCGACCAAGAGCGGCCTCGTCAAGAAGAGCAAGCTGGCCGACTTCGACTCCAACCGGGCCGGCGGCCTGATCGGCATCAACCTGCGTGAGGACGACGAACTGGTCGGCGCGGTGCTCTGCTCCGGCGAGGACGACCTGCTGCTGGTCTCGGCAGGCGGCCAGTCCATCCGCTTCCACGCCACCGACGAGGCGCTGCGGCCGATGGGCAGGGCCACCTCGGGCGTGCTCGGCATGCGGTTCAAGGACGGCGACGAGCTGCTCTCCATCGGCGTCGTCGTCGAAGGCCGGTACGTACTGGTCGCCACCGATGGTGGTTACGCCAAGCGGACGCCGATCGAGGACTACTCGGTGCAGGGCCGCGGCGGCAAGGGCGTGCTGACCATTCAGTACGACAGCCGACGTGGCAGGCTGGTAGGTGCGTTGATCGTCAACGAGGACGACGAGATCTACGCGATCACCTCGGCGGGCGGGGTGATCAGGACCAACGCGGCGCAGGTCCGCAAGGCCGGTCGGCAGACCAAGGGTGTCCGGTTGATGAATCTGGCCGAAGGCACCACCCTGATCGCCATCGCCGGCAACGCGGAGGACCCCTCGGACGTCTCCGACAATGGAGAGGTCTCGAGCGAAACGGCCTCGGACGCCGACGAGACTGTGATCGAGGCTCCCGAGGATGCCGTGACCGAGAGCGCCGAGACCGCTGAGCCCACCGATACCGACAACACCGATACGTCGAGCTGAGGGATTTACTCGTGACATCACCCGAGAAGCCGGAGCGCCCGGACGCACCGACCGTGCAGGTCGCACGGAACAGCGCGGAATCCGCGGGTGGCTCGGAACAGGCTGCCGCGGGTGCGAGCGAGAACGGAGCCTCGGCGACGCCAGTCGTCGCCGAGGCACCGGCCCCGGCAACCCCCGAGGTGACCGCGGCACCCCCGCCCTGGCAGCGGGTGCCGAACGACACGCAGTACGCCAAGGACCACGAGGCCCCGGCGCCTGCCGCGGAGCAGCCTGGGCGGTTCGAGGACTGGGGCTACGCCCGCGCCCAACAGGACTACTCGAGCGTGGTCACCGGCACCGCGGCCGCCTCCGCCATGCCCGGCGCGGTCGGCGCCGGCGCGGCGGCCGGCGTCAACGCCGGTGCCCGGCTCGGTCCCGAACCGATCGGCAGGACCACCGTTAACCTCGCCACGCCGCCGCCGCCCAGTGCACCCCGCCCGGGCGCGTCGAGCACCCCGCCCAGCGCGCTGCGCAGGCCGGGACGCGGCCCACGCCGGGCCAGCCTGCAGGTCAAGCGGGTCGACCCGTGGTCGGTGCTGAAACTGGCCTTCGTGCTCTCCGTCGCACTGTTCTTCGTCTGGCTCGTCGCGGTCGGCGTCCTCTACGGCGTCCTCGACGGCATGGGTGTCTGGGACAAGCTGAACAGCGACTACAACTCCTTCGCCCAGTCCAGCACCGCGGCGGGCGGCGCGACGGCGTTGATCACCGTGCAGCGCGTTTTCGGCGTCGCGGCGATCATCGGCGCGATCAACATCGTCCTGTTCACCGCGCTCGCCACGGTCGGCGCGTTCGTCTACAACGTGTCCGCCGACCTGGCAGGCGGCCTGGAAATCACCCTGGCCGAGCGCGAGTGAGTCCGATCCCGCCACCGACGCCCGGTTTGGGGAGCCGGTGGCGGGTACGGTAATGTTTAGGGCGCACGAGGGCCTATAGCTCAGACGGTTAGAGCGCTTCGCTGATAACGAAGAGGCCGGAGGTTCAAGTCCTCCTAGGCCCACTGCTCGGGGGATCCCACAGCCGGATGCAACCTCGCAGTTCTCAACCCGCCGTGCAGTACCTGATCCGCCGTTCAAGGAGGCAATCCATCGTGAAGAAAATCCTCGCTCTGGCGGCCGTTGCCGGCGCCGTCCTGTTCATCGTTCGTCGTAGTCGGGCGAACAAGGTCGACACCGACGTGTGGCGCGAAGCCACCGCCGAGACCAACAAGTGAGCTTTTCTACCTGTTAGGTCAGCGGAGGTCAGGCGCGCGGGTGGTTGACGCCACCGCCTGACCTTCGTTTTGTGTTGCCAGGGGACGTAGCTCAATTGGCAGAGCACCGCCTTTGCAAGGCGGGGGTTAGGGGTTCGATTCCCCTCGTCTCCACGCGCGAAGCGCCACCCCACGCCCCGGCGATGGCTGCGGGAGCCCGCTGAGCCATACGATCGCCGGATGAGCGAGAACCTGCGCACCGTCACCACGGCCGACGGACGCACCCTGGCGTATGCCGTGTGGGGCGATCCGGTCGGCGAGCCCATCTTCAGCCTGCACGGCACTCCGGGTTCGCGGCTGAACAGACATCCGGACGACAGCAAGGTCGCGGCCATCGGTGCTCGGGTGATCACCTATGACCGACCCGGCTACGGCGCGTCGAGCCGCCAGCACGGCCGGGCGGTCGTGGACTGCGTTGCCGACGTCGCGGCGATCGCCGATGACCTGGATCTTGCGCGGTTCGCGGTCACCGGTGGGTCGGGTGGTGGGCCGCACTGCCTCGCGGTCGCGGCAGGTCTGCCTGAAAGGGTGACCAGGGCTGCCTGTGTGGTCGGGGTGGCGCCCTTCGACCGGCTGGGCGACGCGTTCTTCGACGGCATGGATCCGGAGAACATCAAGGAATTCGGCTGGGCGGTGGAGGGCGAAGCGCGGCTCGCCCCCGAGCTGCGTCGGGAAGCCGACGGGATGCTCACCAGGATGGCCGACGATCCGGCCACGCTGCTCGGTGACTTCGAGATTCCCGAGGCGGACCGGGCGATTCTCGGCCGGCCGGACATCGCGCAGGTGCTGCGGGAGGGCATGACCGAAGCGGTCGGCCGCAGCGTCTCCGGCTGGGTGGACGACGACCTGGCCTTCACCCGGCCGTGGGGCTTCGACGTCCAGTCGGTCTCGGTGACCACGTCGGTCTGGTGGGGTACCCACGACGTGCTGGTGCCGCCGGGGCACGGCGAGTGGATCGCGCGGCACGTGCCCGGCGCGATCACCAGGATCGACGACAGCGGCGGCCACCAGATGTCTCCCGAGACCAGGGTCACCCTGCTCTACAACTGGTTGCTGAACGGCGGAAACCTGGACTGATTTCCGTTACCCCGCAACGGTACGGCTCACCCGGTCGGGGGGCGGCGCGGCTCGTCTGGTTGACTCCCGGGCCTATGAGACGAGCCGCGCTCACCGCCCTTTCCCTGCTCGCCGCAGGCGTCGTCGTCGCGGCCTGTGGCCCGGCCTCGACCGACGCGCAGGCACCGCCGGCCACGGTCGCGCCGACCACGACCAGTGCGCCGTCGGTGGCCGTTCCGGCGGTGCCGACACCGGCCACGGTCGGGTCATGTCCGTACCTCGACAAGGTGACGGCGGAGGACGCCAACGGACAGCACGTGACCGCGGTGAAGCTGTCCGCGCCGGACGGCCAGTCGCAGCCGAGCTGCTTCTTCTACCGGCCGGACGGCAGCTGGCAGCTGACCGTGTGGGTCTATGACGGCTCGCCGGACGTGGCCAAGGCGATCGTGAACCAGCAGGCGCCGGTGGCCACGTCGAACCCGGCGACCACCCCGGCCGGGTGGACCGGCGGCTCCGAGCCGACCAGCACCGGTGCGGTCTACGCGGTGGCGAAGGGCGGCCGGTCGGTCGTGGTGATCAGCAACCAGAAGCAGACCATCAAGACCAAGGTCATCACCGAGCACGTGGTGAGCTCGCTGGGCTGGTGAGGTGGACAGGGCGCCCGCGCCGGGCGCCCTGTCACCGGATCAGTTCTTCTCGGCGGGGTGCGGGGTGTTGCTGGGCGCCGAGCCGTTGCTCGACTGGCTTTCGCCACCGAGCGGGATGACCGGCGCGGTCGGCTCCTCCGGAGCGGACTGGCGGGAGCGGATCACGACCACCGCGACCGCGGCGACACCGCCCGCGCCGAGCAGCCACAGCAGTCGGCGACCGCCGCGCTTGCCGCTCGGGTTCTTCTCCGCCTTGCGGCGCACCTTGTCGGTCTTGTGCTCCAGCTTGGCCAGCTTCTTGCGCACCTTGCGGCTGAACTCGACACCACTGGCCGCGGCCTGCTTGCCTGCCTTGCGGCCACGCTTGCGGGCCTTCTCGACCTTGGCTTCGACGGCTTCCACCTTGGCGGCGACCTGCTTGCCGGCCTTGGCCGCGTTCTTGCTGGCCTTGCGCCGCGCCCTGCGGCTCTGCTCGACCAGGTCGTCGACCTCGGTGCGGGTGTGTTCGGCCGCCTTGGCCGCCTGCTCAGCCGCGTTACGCCGGATCGTGCGCAGACCGGTCCCGACGGCCTTGCCAACCGACTCGCCGGCCTGGGCCATGGCCTTCACTTCATCCATCGTCGCACTCCAGACGCTTCTTGATCAACAAACTTTCCGGGATACCCGGGCCGCGACGGGCCCAATCGCGGGCCAGTCGCACCGGGCTCCGACTTCTCTATCCTGCCCCGTCCACCACATTCCTGCCGTGGATGGCACGATGGCGGCGTGGCTGACAGCAATGCATCGCTCGTTGGGGCGACCGTTACGGCGACCCTGCACACCTCGCTCGGTGACATCCGGGTGAACCTGTTCCCGAACCAGGCACCGAAAACGGTGTCCAACTTCGTGGGGCTGGCCGAGGGCAGCAGGGAGTACAAGCAACCCAACGCCAAGTCTGGCAATTCGGGCCCGTTCTACGACGGGTCGATCTTCCACCGGGTGATCGACGGCTTCATGATCCAGGGCGGTGACCCGACCGGTACAGGCCGCGGTGGCCCCGGCTACCGCTTCGCCGACGAATTCCACGCGGAACTGCAGTTCAACAAGCCCTACCTGCTGGCGATGGCCAACGCGGGCAAGGACACCAACGGCTCGCAGTTCTTCATCACGGTGGCGCCGACCACTCACCTGAACTTCAAGCACACGATCTTCGGCGAGGTCGCGGACCAGGCATCGCGCGACGTCGTCGACGCCATCGCGACCACGCCGACCCAGGCCGGCGACCGGCCCGCGACCGACGTGGTCGTCAACAGCGTCGAAATCGACGTCAAGCGCGAGGGCTGAGCCCTCTCGGGGTACCGACATGACGACTCCACCAGGGCCAGCAGGGCCGCCGGTCGGCGGACAGGTCGGGTTACCCGCGTGCTTCCGGCACGCGGACCGGCCGACGGGGCTGCGGTGCAGCCGATGCGACCGACCGGCGTGCCCTGAGTGCCTGCGCGAGGCGTCGGTCGGCTACCAGTGCGTTCAGTGCGTGACCGACGGCGCGCGCACGACGCGCCCGTTCCGGCAGCGCACCATCGCGGGCGCCGAACCGGTCGAGAAGCCGATCGTGGTGCCGACACTGATCGTCATCAACGTGCTGATCTACGCGTTCACCGCATATCAGGCGCACAGCATCGGCGATGTCACCAGTTCGGCGCTGTTCAACCAGTGGGCCGAGGTACCGGTCCTGGTCGCGCACGGCTTCTGGTGGCAGGTGATCACCTCGGGGTTCCTGCACGTCACCCCGGTGCACATCGTGCTCAACATGCTCTCGCTGTGGTGGATCGGCAAGGACCTTGAGCGGATTCTGGGCCGGGTCCGGTTCATCGCGGTGTACCTGGTGTCGCTGTTCGGCGGCGGCGTGTCCGTGCTCGCCTTCGCCAATCCGGCTGGACAGGTCGCAGGCGCGTCCGGTGCGGTGTTCGGCCTGCTCGGCGGCGTGCTCGTGGTGGTGCTCAAGCTCAAGCTGAACCCCGGTTCGGTGATCGCCACGATCGCTATCAACCTGGTGCTCAGCGTGGCCATCCCTGGCATCTCGCTGCTCGGCCACCTCGGTGGTCTCGTGGTTGGCGCGCTGATCACGGCGGCGATCATCTACGCGCCCGAGGTGAACCGGAAGTACTGGCAGGCCGGTGCGGTGGCGGTCGCGGTGCTGGCGCTGCTCGGGCTGGTGTTCCTGCGGGACGCCCAGCTCGCCCCGTTCGTACTAGGGCCGTAGGGCGCGAAGAACGTCCAGCACGTCGTCGGGGTCGGTGCCCAGTTCGAGCCAGCCGAGCACGACCAGTTGCTCCTCGCCCTGCTCGTCGCGGCCATCCAGTTCGAGCAGCGACACGGTCCGGCCGAGCCGCCGGGTTCGGGCGACCTTGATCCTGGTGCTCTGCCACGGCAGGCGCAGCCGACCGTTGAGCAGCCGAACGACGAGGCCGTTGGCGTCCGCGTGCAGCTTGGGGCGCAGCAGCGTGCCGTAGGCGGCGGCCAGGACGAACGCGATGCTGGCCACCCCGGTGAACAGCCGGGTTTCCGCGCTGCCGCTGAACACGGTCGTGGCCAGCAGCGCCAACGCGCCCAGCCAGCCGATGCCGACGAGGGCCGGCCGGGGGGACCACTGCGCCTGCCGGTCACTCGTCGTCATGGCTGTCTCCGGTGGCGGGACCAGGCTGCTACGCGGGCGCCGGGATCAAGGACTCCTGAGTGCCGAGTTGTCCACAGGAGTTATCCCCAGTGGGGATGACTTACAGGTGTGTCGTTCGATGACGCACAGGTGAACGAGCTGCGACGGCGAGGGATCCGTCAACCCTCGAAAGGGTGACGCAGCCGACTCAGCGCCACCGCATCGTCATCAGTAGGCCGCCGATCATCAGCGCGAAGCCGATGGCGAAGTTCCACGGGCCGAGGGAGTTCAAGAAGCCGATCTTGCTCTCCGCGATGTAGGTGACCACCAACCAGGCGAGACCGATCAGCATCATGCCCAGCATGACGCCGACGTACACCGGGCTCGACGGACCAGCCATCTTGGCCTTGACCGGCGTGTGGCGGTCCGTCGGTGCGCTGTACGTGGTCTTCTTGCGGACCTTCGACTTGGGCATACTGTCCTCGCCTGGCTGGAACTGGGCACGAACGCTCACACCTTGGATGCGATCTGAATGCGATAGCCGCGCAACCTCATCCAGGTGAACACGTTAACGTAACTGAGTGGGCCCGCGAGCAACGAGTAGGCACATCCTGCCGGGATCGTTGTGTCGTACCCGCCCACCAGGGTGGTTTCCACACGCTTCGGAGGTTTGACGGTGAGTCAGCAGCCACCGGTACCTCGCGGTTCTGGCGATGGCAGGCCAGGGCCTCGGCCCGGTTCCGGACCGGGCGAGCACCCGACCGAGTTCATCCCGCGCGTCTCCGACCTGCGCGGTTCC
>DASYBO010000292.1:0-8493 GCA_036500685.1 Pseudonocardiaceae bacterium
CCCACTGTGCAGCCGGTTCGGCGCGTACCCGAACGCGATCCCCCGCTCCGGATCGGCGAACCCGAGCGCGCCACCCTTGCCCGGATGCCCGAACGACGTCGGCCCGCCCAGCGTCATGCCCCCGTCGACAGGCAGCATGAAGCCCGCGCCGAGCCGGGTCGGACGCTTCAGGATCTCGTCCATCCCGTTCGACTGCTCGACCAGCGCGGTGCGCACGGTGTCCTCGGCCAGAATCCGTTTCCCGTCCACCTCGCCGATCAGCCCCGCGTAGAACCGTGCGATGCCGCGCGCGGTGCCGATCCCGTTGCTGGCCGGCAACTCCGCCGCGTGCACCTCGCGCGCGTTGGCGTCGTAGGACGGCTTGGTCAGCCCGAACGCCCGCATGGTCAACGAGTCCGGATCGCTGAAGGCCGCGATCATCTCCCGCAGCTCCGGGGTGAGCTCACCCATTTCCACTTCCGGACTCCGCGTCTCCGGCGGCAGTTCGATCAGCCTGCTGACCTTGGCCTCCAACTCCGCCGGCAACCCGATCCAGAACTCGATCCCGTTCGGCCGCGCGATCTCCTCGGCGAACAACCGCCCGACGCTGCGCCCGGACACCCGCCGCACCACCTCGCCGACCAGGAACCCGAAGGTCTGGGCGTGATACCCGTGCCTGGTCCCCGGCTCCCAGAACGGCCGCTGTCGCGCGAGCGCGTCCACCACCGGATCCCAGGCCAGCGCGTCCGCCACCGGCACCGGCTTGTCCAGCGCGGGCAGCCCGACCCGGTGCGAGAGCAGCCACCGCACCGGCACCCGCTCCTTGCCCTCGGCCGCGAACTCCGGCCAGTAGGTGCTGACGGGCGCGTCCAGATCCAGCTCGCCGCGCTGCACCAGAAGATGCGCGCAGGCCGCGGTCATCGCCTTGGTCACCGAGTAGACCAGTTGCAACGTGTCCCCGGTCCACTCCCGACCCGACTCCTTGTCGGCGACACCTCCCCACAGATCGACCACCGGCCGACCGTCGAGGTAGACGCACACCCCTGCGCCAACCTCGTTGTCCTGCTCGAAACTGGCCGCGAACACGTCACGCACCCGCTCGAACCCCGCCGCCACGAAGCCGTCGATCTCCGCCATTCGCTCTCCCCCTGTCGTCGGTGTCGCCGGCTCGACCCTAATCGAGACTGCGCATGCCGCCGGAGGACCTCCTCTCCGCGATCCGCGCGGTGGCAACGGTGAAGACGCACGTCGGCCGGCCCGACTAAGCCAGCGAACCGGCCTGACGCTGCAACAGAACCTGCTCGATCAACGCGGCGAGGATCTCCTTCACCGATTCGCGTTGTCGCGCGTCGCAGTAGAGCACCGGCACGTTCGGGTTGACGCCGAGCGCCTCCCGAACCTCTTCCAGGTCGAACACATCCGCGCCGTCGAACCCGTTGACCGCGACCAGGAACGGGGTGCCGTGCGCCTCGAAGTAGTCGAGCACCGGGTAGCAGTCCTCGATACGGCGCGTGTCCGCGATGATCACCGCGCCGAGCGCGCCGTCGGTCAGGTCGTCCCAGAGGAAGTCGAACCGGTCCTGCCCGGGCGTGCCGAACAGGTACAGGATCAGCGTCGGGTCGAGGGTGATCCGGCCGAAGTCCAACGCGACCGTGGTCGTGTGCTTGGACTCGAGCAGGGAAGCGTCGTCGACGCCGATCGAGCGTTCGGTCATGGCCGCTTCGGTGGTCAGCGGTTCGATCTCGGAGATCGAACCGATGAACGTGGTCTTGCCCACGCCGAAACCGCCGCTGATCACGATCTTGATCGCGGACGGGTAACCGGAGTTGTAGCTGTCCGGGTAATCAGAGTGCCCTGACAAGGTCTCTGATCCTTTCCAACACGTGCTCGGGAACCTGTTGGGGCTCTTTGAGCTCAACAAGATTGTCAGTGTAGAGATCCGCGACCAACACCCTGGCCACGCCGAGCGGCACCCCGATCAGCGCCGCGACTTCCGCGAGCGAGATCGGTGTCCGGCACCACTGCACGATTTGTCGCTGCTCGAAGTGCAGCTGCGCCCGCACCGCGGTGGTTGTGGCGACCACCAGCGTCTCGATCCGCAGCCCGTCGTGCAGCGGCCTCGTCCGGCCCCCGGTGACGATGAACGGCCGGACGAAGACGTCCCCGCCGTCACCGTCCCTGTCGTTCTCGACGTGTGCACGTTCGTCGGCAAGCTCGTGCCGACCGCCCGCGTCGTCGTCGGACTCCGTGGATGTCTCGAACCACGACTGGGTCCTGGTGATCGGGATCATCCTGGGATCGGGTAACCGGGTGCCGTCATCGTTCATCGCAACAGCGTCTCTCTCAACTGGCCGATCAACGCGGGTGTGAGCAGGGCGCCCGCGCGTTCCACCAACAGGGCGATCTCGTACCCGATCAGGCCGACATCGCACTGGTCATCGGCGAGGACCGCCACGCAGCTACCGTCCGAGATCGTCGAACAGAGCAGGAAGCCCTTGCGCATCTCGATCATGATGAGCTTCATGCCGCCGAACTCGTAGTACCGCGAGGCACTACGGGCAAGGCTGGCTAAACCGGACACCAGGGCGGCGAGTCGGTCGGCAGCGGTCCGGTCCAACCCACCCGACTTGGCGATCAGCAACCCGTCCGACGACACCGCGACGGCGTCCAACACGCCGTCGGTCTCCCGGACGAAGTTGTTGATCAGCCAGTTGAAACTCTGCGGATCGGCGCCCAACTCTGCACTCACCTGGAATCCTCCTCCTGCACCAATGGCGATTGCCTGCCGTTCGTGCGTCCAGTCTGCCCCCGGTCCGGTTGGCCTGGACCGTGTCCCTGCGTCGCACCGCGTTGGTGGCCTCGGCTGAACGCGGCCAGCATGCCACCGACCTCGTTGGCGGTGCGTTCGCGATGTTGCCCGCCCCCGGATCCGTTGGGTCCGGGCGGGGCGCCCGCGTCGACCGGGCGGCGCAGTTGCGGTTCGCGCGGCTGCGCGGGCGGCCTGCTCGCGCTCTCGCCTCTGACCTGCCGTTTGACCAGGCCGTTGCGCGTCCGCTCGGCCGGTCCCGGGTGGCTGCCGGCGCGGCCCGGCGCGGCGGGCGGCGCGTGTCGCGGGGAGTCGGCGACGGGCGAACTGGTGACCGGGGCCGGCAGTTGTCGGCTGGGCAGGATCGGGCGGGACGGCTCGCGCGCGGCGATCCGTTCGCCGTTCGTCCGCTCACCATTCGGCCCAGTCCTGGCGACGTCCCTGCGCAGGCCATCGACGGAACGCGAGCCGCGGTTCTGGCTGGGTAGCGATTGGGCCTGCGCCGACGTGGGCGTGCTGCCTGTCTTCGGTTCGATGATCAGTTCGGCGGGCAGGAGCATGCGTGCGGTGATGCCGGTCACCGGCGAGTCGCCGAGTTCCACCGCGATCTTGAGCTGCTTGGCGAGCCGACCGACCACGTAGTGGCCGAGGAAGCGGGTCGGCGCGACCAGGAAATTCTCCTCGTCCCGCAGCCGGGCCCTGGCCCTGGCCAGGTCGGCGGCGGACATGCCGACGCCGTAGTCCACGACCACCAGCAGGTACCGGTCGCCGGTGCGCCTTCCGTAGATCTCGACCTCGACGTCCGGCGGCGAGAACATCAGGCCGTTCTCCACCAGTTCGGCCAGCATGTGCGCGACCTCGGTCACGACCGGTCCGCTGATCAGGGCGTCGTCGACCCGGCGCAGCATCACCCGGCGATAATCCTCCACTTCGGACAGTGCTGCCCTGATCACGTCGGCGACCGGGAGCGGCTGCGCGGAGGGTCGCGGGCTGGTCTCGCCGACCAGGACCAGCAGGCTCTCCGCGTTGCGGCGCATGCGGGTGGCCAGGTGGTCCAGCTCGAACATGTTGCTCAGCGCGGACGGGTCCAGTTCCTCCTGCTCGAACTTGCTGATCAGGGAGAGCTGGCGGCGCACCAGGTTCTGGTTGCGCCGGCCCAGGTTGGCCAGGGACGCCGTGGTGTTGTGCCGGATCAGGGCCTGCTGACTGGCCAGTGCCAGCGCCGCGCCCTGCACCCGGTCCAGCGCGCCCGCCATCAACGCGATCTCGCTGGCCGCACCAGCCGGCACGGCGACCGGCGCGGGCGGCGGCACGCCCGCCGCGTCCGATGCGGTCTGGAGGGCGGCGACCGCGTCCGGCAGCCTGCGCGCGGACACGTCGTCGGCTTCCCTGGCGAGCTGGCCGAGCGGGCCGATCACCGACTTGGCCGCGCCGATGACCAGAGCGACCATGGCCGCGATGGTCAACGCGGCGAGGATGCCCATGATCACCAGCAGCCGAGTGGCGCCCGCCGCGAGCGTGTTGGCCCGCGCGGTGATGTCCGCGCCGACGGACTGCTGCACCGACCGGAGGTCGTTGATGACCGTGGTGATGGCGCTGCCCCAGGTCGTCGGGTTGACCGTGACCGGCAGGGTGCCGCCGACGCCTGCGACCGCGGTGCCCTCGTACTCGACCGTCACCGTGGCGGCGGAGGTGGTCAGCGCGCCGGCAAGGGCGTCGTTCTCGTTCTGGGTGGCGAAGGACTGAAAGTCCGCGAGCGCAGCCGCCTTCTCACCGAGAATCGTGGCGAAGGTGGTGTAGTTGTCCGGAGTGAACTTGGTCCCGGCGAAGACGGCGTCGAGCAGACCACCCTCCTGACCGATGTACTCCTTGGCGTTGCCGAGTGCGTAGAGGGCCTGAAGGCCACGGCGCAGGATGCCGTCCTGGGCCTCGTCGACACCGAGGTTGAGGTTGTTGATCGCGGAAATCGCGTCCGTATAGAACTGGAAGGTTGACTGGGACTCCGCCGACCCGCTGTCCACGGCGCCGCGGATGCCGGACAGTCCGGAGAGGTCGGACGTTGCCGACTTCACCTGCGCGGCGCCCGCGTCGGCGTTGGCCGGGTCGTCGATGGTCGAGTTGAGCTTGGCGATGGCCGCGTCCGTGCGTGACCGCTGCGGTCCGAGCTGTGTGCCGAACTCCATGGCGCCGCCGAGCACGCCGTTGGTGAGCGCGCGCTCCTCCTGCAGTTCGTGCACGACCCCTTGCGCGGACAGCGCGACCAGCACCGTCCGGCTGGTCTGGTTGGCCGTGGAGAACGCACTGACCTGGCCGACCACCAGGAATCCCAGCAGTACGAAGACCAGTACCAGGGAGAAGGCCAGGATGCGGACCAGCTTCGACCGAATCGACCTCGGGCGCAGGATGGACCGGAAACCGCCGGCCAGCGTGGTGAACAACCGGACCAACGTCGCCCTGCCCCTCCAACGGGTCGGGGCGCGCCGGGTCCTCGGTTGTGCGGCGACCGCAGGGCGCTGCCGATCGTGCTGGGTGATGCTGCGCTCCGTATCAGCCGGGCCATCTTGATGACGCGCGACCACGACACCTCCGTCACTGGGCTCGCTCGGTCGCATGGCCTTTCATCGCCCGCACACCAAAAGCGACAAGAGAAATGATCTCGCCACTACCCCGACATCGGTTGCACTCGCCTGAAGACTCTTGCGTCCAAAGACCGGCGAATCGTATCTACTTCCGGCGCAATGAGCTAGCCCGATCGCCCAGGAAATCGACGTCATGTCCAAAAGACCGATTTCGAGGACCCGCCGAGCCATCCTGAGCTGGACGACAATACGCCTGGTAGTCGAGCGGTGACCGGCACGCACGCACCGCATCGAATGGGCCGAACGGTGCTTGACAAACGGGCCGAAATGTCCATCCGAAGGGACGCAAATATCAACTATCCGGCAAACCGACACAAAGAAGATCAGTAAAATGACCAGATGTAGCCGGCCCGGAACCCGCGGAATAACAATTGATCAGCGACCCGATAATCCATTCTGGGACACGTGTCCGACCAATAGCCCGAAATGCCGCGCGCGCTCCTACCGGCCCTCGGCCTGCTCCCCCGCCGCTGCTGCCGCCTCCGCCCGCTCCCGCCGCAGCTTGAAGTACTCGCGGATGACCAACACGATGATCACCACGTCCAGCGCGGCGAAGATCGGCAAGGCGATCGAGTGGGTGTGCACCGCGCGCCAGACCTCGTAGACCACGAACCCGGAGAGCACCACCACACCGATCGGAAACGCGATCAGGATCTTGCGGAGCAGCGCCCAGACCAGCGCGAGCTTGATCACACCGTGCGCGAGCAGGTAGATGATGGCGAACAGCCTGGTCCCGCCCTCGCCGCCGCCCGCGAAGTTGCTGGCCGCGGTCTGCAGGTGTTGGGCGAGGGTGCCGTTGGGGTCACCGAGCAGGTCGCGGGTGATGATCGCGTTGGCGAGGCCGGTGATGGCCGCGGGCGGGACCACGATCAGCAGCAACCCGCCGAGCAGCTGTAGGCCGCCGTCGATCCCCTTGAGGACGACGGCGATCCGGAACAGCCGATCGATCCCGCTCGACCGGCGTTTGGCCACCTCTGCGTCGGCCACCACTACCGCCCCCTTTTCGGACGCCTCGGACATCGGCCCTCAGCCTGCCCCACATCGGCAGCCGAGGCACCGGCCACGAGGGGCGTGTCGCGCGCGGCCTCAACCAACTAACCCCCCGCTACTTGGCGACTCAGTGCGTGGCAACCCCGATCAACGCCCCCACCCCGTAGGTGGCGGCCGTGGCGATCGCGCCGAACAGCAGCTGCCGCACCCCGTTGAACCACCACGACCGGGTGGTGAACCGCGCCACCGCAGCACCCGCCACGAACAGACCGACCGCACCCGCCCCCAGGCCGACCCACAGAGACTGGCTGCCGAACAGGAACGGCAGCAACGGGATGATCGCGCCGACCGCGAAACAGATGAACGAGGACACCGCGGCCACGATCGGGGAAGGTTGCTCGTCCGGGTTGACGCCCAGCTCCTGCGTGAGGTGTACGCGCAGCGCGACGTCGGGATTGGCGTGCACCTCGTCGGCGACGCGTTCCGCCGTCTCCTGACTCAGGCCCATCTCCCGATACATCTGGACCAGTTCGGCCTGCTCCGCCTCGGGATTGTTGAGCAGCTCGGCCCGCTCGACAGCGGCCTCGGCGTCGATGGCGTTGTTCTGGGTGCCCACCGAGGTGTACTCGCCGAGCGCCATGGAGAACGCCCCCGCCACCAAACCGGCAATACCGGACAACACGATCACCTTGGTACTGGCGCCAGCCCCACCCACACCGGCGACCAGCGCGATGTTGGTCACCAAACCGTCCATGGCACCGAACACGGCGGGTCGCAGCCAACCCCCGTTCACGTCGGCGTGCGTGTGGCCGATCTCGGCAGGCCCCGCCTTCTCTACATTGGTCACCGTTTCAGGGTAAATGTCCACGATGGACTGAGGACACCCTTGGGAAGCCGAGGCTTGCCTGCCCGAACGGCGTCATGGGCCCCGGTAACCTTCACCCCACCTTTCCTGCCAGCTGCGAGGACGTCCGCCGAGGTGGGGTTTCTCAGGGTGGCCTCAGCTACCTTCGGTAAGGTAAATCACGTGCTATGACGCCTTTCGCCAGACGCGGACCTCTCGCCGGCGAAAGCGAATTCCGACATGACAGGCCGGCGGCGCCGTCGGCCGTAGGGAGACGATGACGGTGGGCGGCGCCCAGCGCAAGAATCGCAGGCTCAAGCAGACCCAGGCCGCCAAGGCAGCGGCGGCCGTCGCCGCGGCGCGTGGCTCACGCACCGACGCGACGAAAATCATCATCGGCGTGGTGGTCGTCGTCCTCGTCGCCGCCGGTGTCGTCGGCGGGGTGCTCTACGCCCAGCATCAGAAGAACCAGACGACGCTGAGCGCCGTCGCGGCCAAGACCGTGGCTGGTTCGTCGAGCTACCCGCAGGTGCTCGACAAGGCCAACGCCACCGTCCTGGTCGGCAAGCCCACCGCGAAGGTCGTCATCGACGCCTACGAGGACTTCGAGTGCCCCGTCTGCAAGAGCTTCGAGGCCGCGAACTTCACCGACATCGAGAAGCAACTCGAAGCGGGCACCATCCAGGTCCGGTACCACATGATCAACCTGCTGGACGCCAACTCGAACCCGCCCGGCTACTCCAGCCTCGCCGCGAACACCGCGTTGGCCGTGGCCACGGTGGCACCCGAGAAGTTCATGGACATCCACTACAGCCTGTACCAAACGCAGCCCCAGGAAGGTAAGGCCGGCTGGACCCAGGCACAGCTGACCGACCTGGCCAACCGCCTCGGCGTAAGTGGCGCCGCGTTCGACAAGTTGATCAACGACGGCACCTACAAGGCCCAGGTCAACAAGAACATGCTGGCCGCCGGGAACAACCAGGCCCTGTTCCAGACCGACAGCACCGGCGCCAAGGGCTTCGGCACCCCGACCATCGTCTACAACGGCGCGCCGGTGAACTACCAGACCCAAGGCTGGCTGGAAACGATCATCAATAACGCCAAAACCAAATCCTGACCAGCCGAAATGCTCCCGTGACACCTCCCATCGGAGGGGTGCCACGGGAGCAGGCCGACCCCAGTTCAAAGCCGGTTGGCACATCGAGTAAAGTTACTGAACGTCGCGAGGGACCAAA
>DASYBO010000293.1:0-18029 GCA_036500685.1 Pseudonocardiaceae bacterium
CGTTGCGGATCACGATCCCCGAACCGAACAGGCCGGCCGGACTGAACACCGCGCGCAGCCGGGCGGCCGGTGGCCGGGTCCGCAGGCCGCGCCGGACCTCCTCGACCGCGGCCCAGGCCTGGTCGGGGATGACCACCCCGAGACCGGACCACAGCGCGAGGTCGGTGACGTCGGCCAGTTGGCGCAGCGCGACCACGACCGGCCGTGACACGTGCGGAGCGGCAGTGGCGACGAGTTCTCGGACGGTCATGCCGTTGCTGACCGGAACCCCGTTGGCCCGCAACCGATCGATGGTCTCCTGGCAGGCGGCCACCACGCCGAGCGCGCCCGGCAGGCGACGACGGCGCCAGTAGCGCACGCGGCGCACCACGGGCAGGGCAAGCATGCCGAGGATGGCCAGGGCCAGCAGGATGAGCAGAACGATCACGATCGGGACGAGGATTCCCTTGGTACCGAAGGGTTCCGATGTCGGTGCGGCAGTGGAGTTCGTGGTGGGTAAGGGCTGGCTGCGCAGGTCCTGTTGCTTGGGCAGTTGGCTCAACGCCTTGTCGACAGCGCCGGTGAGGCTGTTGCCCGGCCCGACGGCCGAACTGGTCACACCGGTCGGGTCGACCGGGACCCAGCCGACTCCGCTGACCGCGATCTCGGGCCAGGCGAACGCGTCGCCGTCGTGCACGACCACCCGACCACTGTTGCCGGGGCGGGAGGCGTGGAAACCGACCGCGATCCGGGCCGGAATGCCGAGCAGCCGGGCCAGCACCACGTACGACGCGGCGAATTGCGCGGTGGTGCCGCGTTTGGTGTCGAGCAGGAAGGACCGCAGTTGCGGCCAGCCCGCGCCGGTCGGCGGGTCGGTACCGGTGGCCAACTGGTAGTGCTGGCTGAGGTAGCGAGCAAGGACCAGCGCGGCCTGGAAGGACGGGCGCAGGCCATGCACGGCGGTGCTGGCCAGTTCGCTGATGCCGGGCGGGACCGCGCCGAGCGCCGCGCCGGATTCCTGGGTTGGATCGATCGCCGACGTGGCGAGTGTGTCCGCATTGATCTGCGGCTCCCACCAGCTCAATGCGTAGTCGGTCGAGCCGGCTCGCGGTTGCGCGGCGATCAGGGTGCCGGACTGCTGGTCGATCAGGGAGTCGACGCCGCTGACCGAGGCGGGCATGGGCTGGCTGGGCAGCCAGGGACCGGCGGCGTCGCCAAGGAGGTTCAACCGGGCGCTCTGCTCGGCGGTGGTCACGGTGATGCCCTGGCTCGGCGCGATGGCCAGTCCGGTCCTGCGGTAGGGCGTCTGGTCCGGGGTCCAGGACACGCCGTCGAAGTTGTCCAGCACCGCCAGTCGCCAGCGGTCGACCGGCGCGGTGGCGGTGTAGCTGAACACCGGGTCCGACGGTTGGCGCAGCCAGCCGTCGAGTTCGTCCAGCGGGTTGGCCAGTTGGTCCACGGGTGGCGACGCGGGGTGGTCGTGCAGGGCGACGGCCGGGCTGCGCACCGGGATGACCGCCAGTCCGATCACCGCGGCGATCACGGCGATCAGCGCGGTGGGCAGGACGAGCGCGGTGGCGCTGAGCACACTCCGCACCGAGTGGGTCTGACGGGTCCGCTGTCCACCGGTTCGCGTGACGCCGAGCAGGATCCCGGCCGCGGCGGCGTAGCCGAGCCCGGCGAGCAGTGCCGCCGGACCGGTCGACGCGACGAAGGCCTGGCTGATGCCCAGGAACACCAGGCTCGGCAGCAGCGCAAGCAGCGGTCGGCGGAGCAGTTCCGTACCGAGTACCGCGACCAGCAGCGTGGCCAGCGGGACGAACAGCAGCAGGTCGGGTTCGGGCCGGGCCGGCCAGGTGGTTTGCAGTGTCATCAGCCACGACCTGGTGCCGCCGTCCACCAGCGCGCTCAGGGTCGCACCGGTCGGCAGGCCGGCGACGGTGGTGTCGCGCAGTTCGGTCTCGACGATGCCGATCAGGCCGGCGAAGACGATCAGCGGGGCGCGCGGCGCGGTGAGCACTGGGAAGTGCCAGCACAGTTCGGCGACCGCGAAGCACAGGACAAGGACGACCGCGACCGGCGGCAACAGTGCCGGCAAACCGAACACGGGGGCGAACAGGAGGGCCGGTACGGCAGTGGTCAGCAGAAGCGCGGCGAGGGCGACGCGCGGTCGGACCCCGGTCGGTTCGGTCGTGATCGTTGCGGTGTTCACCCGAGCACCACCTCGTTCCACCGCGCGGCCGCGTCCTGCGCATCCATGGCGACCAGCGACCGCACCCCTGGAATATCGACGGGCCTACGGCCGCCGAGTGCGATGGCTACCATGCCCGGATACCGTTGGCGCAGCAGCGCGAGCGCACTCTGGTCCGAAGTGGACATTGTGGTCAGCACGGTGACCATGCTGCCGCCGCTCCCCTCACGCAACGCGTCCGGCACCAGCGGCAGTGCACCAGGGTCGGCCGGTGGCAGCAGGCACAGCAGGTCCAGCAGTTCGCGGACCGCTCCGGGCGCGCCGTTGGTGGGCAGATCCACACCGCAGGTGGTGACCAACCGGCAGCGGTGCCCCTCGCCGGCCGCAGCGGCAGCCAGGGACGCGGTCAGTTCGACCGCGTCCTCGAACATACGGCTGGGCCGGGAATCCAGCAGCACCGTGAACTTGGGCTGGTTCGGGTCGACGTAGTCGCGCACCATCAATTGGCCGGTGCGCGCGGTCGCCTTCCAGTGCAGGTGCCGGATCTCGTCACCGGGCACGTATTCGCGCACCTCGCGCAGATCGAGCGAGCCGCCGAGCGACCGGTCGGTGCTGCGTCCCTCGTGGTGGTGCCGGGGCAGCCCGGCGGTGAACGCGCGGATCGGATGCACCCGGGGATGCACCCACAACGTTGCGGTGTCCCCCTCGGTCAACCGGCTGCGGCCAAGGCCGAGCGGATCGGCCCGGTGCACCGTGAGCGGACCGACCTCGTGCCGGCCGCGCACGTCGGTGGGCAGGTCGTAGTGGTAGACGGCGTCCCCGTTGGGCGGCAGCGCGCGCACAGTGACCGAGCGCAGGCCGTGGCCAACCCGGTCGAGCGCGGTGAACTCGCTCTGCCAGCGGGCGCCGGTGTTGTGCACGCGCAGCTGGGCGACCGCGCGTCCGCCGCGCTGTACCCGGTCGGGATAGACCTGCCGGCTCACCACCACGTGCGGTCGCCGGGTCGCGACCAGAACGGCCGCGACGACGGAGCCGAACGCGGCCGTGCCCAGCAGGGTCAGGCTCGGGTAGCCGAGCACCACACCGCCGATGCCCAGCACGATCGAGCCGCCGAGCACGCCGATTCCGCGTCCGGTCAGCCTGATCATCAGACCCTCGACGCGCCGGTGCGCGGGGCAGGGGTGGCTGCGAGCACCTCGTCCAGGATGTCGGCGGTGCGTACCTGGTTGAGTTCCGCGTCCGGGCGCAGGATCAGCCGGTGCGCGAGCACCGAACGCGCGATCTCCTTGATGTCGTCGGGGGTGACGAAGGCGCGGCCATGGGTGGCGGCGAACCCCTGGGCCGCGCGCACCAGCGCGACACTCCCCCGTGGGCTGGCACCGTAGCGGACCGCGACGTGCTCGCGGGTGGCGGCGGCGAGGCGCACCGCGTACTCGCAGATCGCGCCGTCCACATGGGACTTGCGCACCTGCCCGATCGCGGCCTGCAGCGTCGGCAGGTCCACCACCTGGCTGAGTTCGTCCGGGTTGACCATGGCCAGATCGCCCATGACCACCTGCACCTCGGCCACCTGGTTCGGGTAGCCGACGGCGAGCCGCATCAGGAACCGGTCCAGCTGGGCCTCGGGCAGCCGGTAGGTGCCCTCCATCTCGATCGGGTTCTGGGTGGCCACCACCATGAACGGCGACTCCAGGTGGAAGGTGGTGCCGTCCACCGTCACCTGCCGCTCCTCCATGGACTCCAGCAGCGCCGACTGGGTTTTCGGGGTGCCCCGGTTGATCTCGTCGGCCAGCACCACGTTGGCGAAGATCCCGCCGGGCGCGAACTCGAACTTTTCCAGGTTCTGCCGGTAGATCTGCACGCCGGTGATGTCACCGGGCAGCAGGTCCGGCGTGAACTGGATGCGGTGGAAGGTGCCGCCGATGCAGCGGGCCAGGCACCGGGCCAGGGTGGTCTTGCCAAGACCGGGCAGATCCTCGATCAGCAGGTGGCCCTCGGCCAGCAGTGCGGTGACGGCCAACCGGACCAATTCTGGCTTGCCGCGCACCACACTCTGCACACCGTCGGCGATCCGCTGATAGACCTCGGTCGATATCGCTTGGTTCATGGCTACGTCCAGGTGAGGTGGTTGGATTCGATGGTCCCGTTGGAGGTCTGCACGGTGACGTAGACGGTCTCGCCGCTGACGTCGTAGCGGATGTCGTTGCAGGGTGTGGCGCCGCTTGAGTCGGTCGTCGCCTTGCACGGCTCGCTGAAGTTGTGTCCGTTGCCGGAGTAGGGCATGACGGTGTAGCTGGTGTTCGGGTCGAAGCCGGTCATCGCGACGTCAACCCAGGCGCAGCTCGGTGCCTTGCAGGCGCTGCTCGATGAGTCCGAGCCCCTGCTGATCTGGATGGCCGGTTTCGGCGGGGTGACCGATGTGCTGGCCGCATCGCCGGTGAGCGTTCGGCCGTCCGCGCCGGTGGTGATGGCCCGCACGGTGAACGTGAGGGTGCCGCTGGGCATCGTGAGGTAGATGACCAGTGCGAATGGGATGGTGACGGTCTGGTCCGGCTGGCCGGTCGCGGTGAGCAGGTAGTGCTGGAACTGGCCGCCGTGCATGTTCGGTGTGTTCCAGCTGACCTTGTACCCGACCCCGCCCTGACTCTGGTCGTGCGTTGCGGTCAGGCCAGTCGGTGCCCCGGCCACGTCGACCGGGGTGACCGGGTTGGCCGCGACGGCGGGACCGACGCCGACGGCGTTCTGCGCGGCCACGGACAGCACGTACTGGGTGCCGTTGGTCAGGCCGGAAACCGTGGCCTGGCGATCGCCGCCCGGCACGTCGATCGAGCCACCCGACCAACTGATCCGGTACTGGGTGATCGGCGAACGGTTGTCGGCGGCCGCGCCCCAGTGCACGGTGGCCGAACCAACGCCCGCCGTCGCGCTGACCGAGGACGGCGCGCCGGGCGGCGTCGCCGGAACGGCCGGCGGAGGTGGCGGCGGCGGGGGTGCGGCCGGCGGCGGCGGCCGTCGTTTGGCCGGTGGTGCGGGCGGCGCGGGCGGGCCCGCGAGTCGGGGTGGGGCAACGGGTTGGTTCGGTGGTTGCTGGCCGGTGTTCGGCGCGGGCGGTGGCGGCGAGGTGGGCGGGGTCTGGTTCGGGCTCGGGGTGTTCTTCGACGGTGCCACCGGCACGTTCACCACGCTGCCGGTCGGGCTGACCACGAACACGTCGTTGCCGTCGTAGTCGTCGACGTAGACACGGCCGTCGTCGCCCCGGGTCAGCCGAGGCGGACCGGCCTGGCTCGGGATCGCCATCGACGCCAACTGCTTGCCGTCCTTGCCGTAGGTGAGCAGCGTGTTGTCGGCTTGGTCCACAACGGCGACCGCACCGCCGCTGGACACCGGACCGTCGTAACCCTTGGACGGCGGCAGGTTGATCGTCACCGGCGGTGTCGCGGCGGGCTGGTTCGGGTCGACCAGGTACATCTGGTGTTTGCTCTGGTCGAGGATGGCGACCTTGCCGGCGACGTCATTGGGCGCCGGCACCGAGTTCGGGCTCGGCGCAACGCCCAGCGGTAGGGCGGTGCCGAGACCGGTCGCGCTGACCGGGCGGATGTCGTCGGCGGTGGTGTCGACGAAGTCGGGGTGGTCGTCGACCAGGGTCAGCGCGCCGGCGTGTCCGCCGGATACCGCGCCGGGACAGGCACCGACCGAGGTCGCGGCCTTGGCCAGTTGGCAGATCTGGCCGGAATGCGTGCGGTAGAGCCACATGGTGCCGTCGGTGCTGACCACCGGCACGCCGACCGGGCCGCCGGTGGGGATCACGATGGCCGAATCGCCGAGCCGGACCACCTGGCCGGCGTTGCGGTAGACCAGGTACGGACCACCGGTGGCCTCGATGCCGACCGGGATCTCGGTGCTGCTGGGCGGAGTGCTCGACCCGTCGACGGACAGCGTGGACTGGCCGAACTGGGTGATCCGAGTGCCACCGACGACGTAGCCGTTGGTGCCGCCCTGCACCACCTGGTCGCCGGGATCGGCCGACACCGGTACTTCCGCGTCGATGTTGGCGGTGGCGCCGTCGATGTGGAAGGCGGCCTTCACGATCGAGTCGTAGACCCAGTGCCCCGGCAGCTCGAACCGGACGCCCGGTACCGGGCGGACCGCTCCGGTGAACAGTGAGATCACGGTGATGGCGCAGAGCAGGACGCCGACGATCAGCGGCGTCCGCCTACGTAGAGTTTTCTGTCTGTTATGCCCTGTTCGAGGGTCCACGGGGATATCCTAGGAACGTGGGTTGGGGACCAGTCCCGACCGAGTGGTCACCGGCAGTAGCAGCTCGAAGATGGCGCCGCCCTCGGCCGCGTTGTACACGTTCAACGTGCCGCCGTGTGCCTGCGCGACCCAGTGCACGATGGAAAGGCCGAGCCCGGTCGAACCCCGGCCGGTGTGGAACCGGTCGAGCAGGCGGGTGTCCTCGGCGATGCCCGGCCCCCGGTCGGCGACGGTGATCCGACCGTCGGCCACGGTGACGTGCACGATCGCCGGCCGGTCGGGTTGCCGGCCGTAGCGCAACGCGTTGTCCACCAGGTTGCCGACCGCGCGCTGCACCAGCGCCGGGTCGGCCCGCACCAGGCTGGGTTCGGTGGACACGGTCAGGTCCGCGTCGTCGGCAGGCGTTTCCGCGACCAGTCCGGCCACCAGTTGGTCCAGCCACACCCACTGCGGGTTGAGCCGGGCCACGCCGGCCGCGAGCCGGGCCCGGACCAGCACATCGTCGATGATCGTGCCCATCCGGACCGAGAGCTTGACCGTGCGCGGCAACAGTTCGCCGGTCTGGTCGGGATGGGCCAGCACCGTCTCGGCCAGCGCGCGCAGCGCGGCGACCGGCGTGCGCAGGTCGTGGGCGATCTCGGCGATCAGCACCTCCTGCTGTTCCAGCGCGGCCGCCGCCGGTCGAATGACCCGGCCGGAGATCAGGTGGCACAGCACCGCGAGCACCGCGATGACCAGCACGTACGCGCCCGCGACGAGCCAGGCGAACCGGTCGTGCGCGGCCTGGCTCGGACCGGCATCGGTGACCGCGACGATCGCGCCGATGTGGTGGCGTTGGTTGTCGTAGAGCGGTTCGGCGTTGACCCGCAACAGTTTCCCGTCGCTACCGGTGAGATACCCGACGACCCGTGCACCCGAGTCGGCCGCGGAATTGGCCAGGCCGGCGAGCACCGCCGGGTCGACCCGAACGCAGGTGTTGGCACTGAAATAGCCGGGAAAACGCCCTGTGCCACTGGGCAGCACGGCGAACTGTGGGCATTCGTGGTCGATCTCGTCGGTACGGACGAACGCGGTGATCAGCGTGTTGTCGTACTGCAGCAGCCGATCGACGGTGGAGGTGACCCGGCTGAGCTCGCCGTCCAGCTGGACCGGCACCTGGCGGGCGTCGTCGGCAACGGCCAGGACCGCGAACACCAGCAGCCCCACCGCGCTGACCGCGGTGAGGAACAGGGTCAGCAGCAGCCGAAGCCGCCGCAACCGGTTGGCGGCAGAGCTCGCCGCCAGGTCGGCGCCGGCTCTCACGGGCCGCCGTCGACGAGCAGTCGGTAGCCTCGGCCGCGGACCGCGTGGATCAGGTTCGGCTCGCGCAGCTTGCGCCGCAGCCGCCCGATCACCACATCGACCACATTGGACATCGGGTCGGTCGCCTCGTCCCAGCAGTGCTCGATCAGCTCGGCCCGCGACACCGCCTGCTCGGGCCGGATGGCAAGATACTCCAGGACCGCGAATTCCTTGTCCGACAAGGTGAGCAGTACGCCACCGCGCCTGCTCTCCCGCCGCGCGCTGTCCAGTTCGAGGTCTGCGTAACGCAACACGGCCGGACGGGCCGTGTCGGCACGGCGGACGAGCACGCCGACCCTGGCCACCAGTTCGGCCACGGCAAAGGGTTTGGCCAGGTAGTCGTCGCAGCCGCTGGCGAACCCGGCGACCCGGTCGGCCACCGTGTCCAACGCGGTCAGGAACAGCACCGGGGTGGCCCAGCCGGTCAGCCGCAGCCGGTGCACGTAACCCGCGGCGTCGCCATCGGGTAGCAGCCGGTCGAACACCACGCAGGCCTGGGCCGAGGTGCGGAGCGCCAGGTCGGCCTCCGCCAGCGAGCCGGCGAAGCCGACGGTCCAGCCGGCCGCGCGCAGCGCGCCGACCATCGCCGCCCCCAGGTCCGCGTCGTCCTCGACGACCAGTACGGCTGTCATCGAAACCTCATGTTCCCCGTGCTCCCATGAGCTGGTGCTCGCCCAGCCTTCCGTCCCGGTCTACCCGAACATCTCGGGTGGGGTCCCCGGCGCGGCCGGGTAATGCGCACCCTGCTGGTCGCTCCCGACGTGCACGGCGCGTGCGCCAGCATCGGTGAGGCCCTGCACGCGGCCCCGGACGGCGCGGTGATCACGCTGGCCGCGGGCACCTACACCGAGACGTTCGAGCTGACCGGACGACGGCTCACGCTGCGCGCGGTGGAGGGGGCAAAAGCCTGCCTCGACGGTTCCGGCGACGATCTGCCGGTGTTCGAGGTGCGCGGCGGTGCGCTGGTGCTGGACGGGATCGAGGTGCGGTCCAGGGCCACCGCGATCCAGGCCCAGGACGTCGAACTGACCATGCGGCGGTGCACGATCACCGCGTCGGCCGGTGCCGGGGTGAGCGTGCGCGGCTGTCCGAGCTTCACCATGACCAGCTGCACGATCACCGGCAGCGCCGAGGGCGTCGTTGTCGAGTACTCGTCGGGCCGGATCGAGGGCAGCACAATCACCGACATCGCGGGCGACGGCCTGGTGATCGGGCCTGGCGCCGACCCGGACATCGTGAACTGCACGGTCGTCGGCTGCGGCCAGCGCGGCGTCTACGCCTACCAGTACGCGCGACCGCTACTGGAGAACTGCGAGATCACCCGGACCGGCCAGGCGGCGATCTCCGTCGCACATCAGAGCAGGCCGACGATTCGCGGCTCGTCGATCCGGGACGCGCGCGGCGTCGGCATCAGCTTCGGGACCGGCTGCGGCGGCTTGGTCGAGAACTGTTCGCTGGACAACACCGCCCAGCCGGGCATCGAGGTCGCCGAGGGTGCCACCCCGACGATCAACGTGCCCGCCACGTCGACCGCCGGCACGGTCGCGTTGGACGAACTGTTGGCCGAACTGGACGCGATGGTCGGCCTGCCCGCGGTCAAGGCCCAGGTGCGCGCGGTGATCGACGAGATCCAGGTCAACGTGTGGCGGGCCAACGCGGGCCTTTCGGTCGGCGGGGTCGGCCACCATCTGGTCTTCGCCGGTGCGCCGGGTACCGGCAAGACGACGGTGGCCCGGACGTACGGGCGGCTGCTCAAGGAGTTGGGGGTGCTGAGCACCGGGCAGTTCAAGGAGGTGTCGCGGCGGGACCTGGTCGGCCAGTACATCGGCCATACCGCAGAGCAGACCTCGGTCGTGTTCGAGCAGGCCACCGGCGGGGTGCTGTTCATCGACGAGGCATACACGCTGGCCAGGGCCGGCGCATCCGGGGCCGACTTCGGCCAGGAGGCCATCGACACGCTGGTCAAGCTGATGGAGGACCACCGCGAGGAAGTCGTGGTGATCGTGGCCGGCTACACCATCGAGATGGTGGACTTCCTGGCCGCCAACCCCGGTCTGGCCTCCCGGTTCTCCAAGACCATCGAGTTCGAGGACTACACCCCGCAAGAGCTGGTGGACATCGTGCGGCGGATGGTCGCCGACAACGACTATTCCCTGGCAGGCGAGGCCGATCCGCTGGTGCGCGACTTTTTCGTCCGCGCCGGCGGTGAACCCGGTTTCGGCAACGCGCGCGATGCCCGGCGATTGTTCGAACGGACCAGGCAGGCCCAGGCTCAGCGGCTGCGGGCGCTGGCCCGCATGCCCGATGTCGAGGAACTGCGCGGCCTGTCGACCGAGGACGTGCGGGTCGCGATCGAGTGAGGCATCGGCTACCTTTCGGACTCGTGCGGGTGCTCTTGCTTGAGGACGACGAGGATCTGCGCTTCGCGATCGGCTTCGCCCTGCGCTCCGGTGGCCTTGCCGTCGACGAGGTCGGCGATCTGCCGGCGGCCGACGCCGCGCTGGCGGTGAACGCCTATGACTGCGCGGTGTTCGACCGGCTCCTGCCCAGCGGCGACGCGCTCGGCTACCTGCGGGATCGGCGATCGACCGGGTTCACCGTGCCGGTGTTGCTCCTGACCGCGCTGGACGCCGTGCACGAACGCATCGCAGGCCTCGAACACGCCGACGACTACCTGGTCAAACCGTTCGCCATGGCCGAACTGATCGCGCGCGTGCACAGCCTGTGCCGGCGAGCGCCGAGCGATCCCGGGCCGGTGCTGCACTGCGGCGACCTGACCGTGGACACCGGCCGGCACGAGGTGCGCAGGGCCGGCGTGCTGCTCACGTTGACCGGCAAGGAGTTCACCGTGCTGACCGACCTGGTGCGCGGTCAGGGCGCGGCGCTGTCGCGGTCGGATCTGGTCGGAGGGGCCTGGGACGAGCTGGTCGAACCTGCGTCGAACGTGCTGGACGTGGTCCTTGCGCAGCTGCGCCGCAAGCTCGGCCCGCCGCCGATGATCCACACCGTGCGCGGGATCGGCTACCGCATCGATCCCGGCTGATCAGTGGCGAACGCCGAGCGGCAGCGTTTCGGCGACGGCCATGGCATGCTCACCGTCCATTCTGTCCAGTCGAACCGCTCGATGCGTGACCATCCCACGGAGTTGGCCGATCGAGTGCTCCAATTGGTCGTGGCTCGGCGCGGCAACCCGCATGGTCGCCTTCTCCGGGGTCGGCACGCCGTCGGCAACGCCCGCGGTCACCGCGATCGTGACGACGGCACCCGCGTTCGCGGTCAGCAGGACGCTGAGCAGTTCCTGGGCCGCTTCGTCGTCAAGGTCGGCCCAGCCGACGAGCCGGAACCCGGCCTGGATCACCGAACCGCACGACCAGCCGCGCCACTGCTCGGTCACCTGCGCGCGGCGATCACTCACATGCGCGAGCGACACCAAGGTATGCATCAGCGCGGCCTCGTCCAACCCGGCCACGTCGATGTCGCCCTTGGCCAACTGACGCAGCACCCGCCGGAACACGTTGTGCAGGGCTTGCGCGAGTTCCTCCTCCTCGGCCAGATCCGGTGTGCGCATGGCCTGCACCGCGATCCACGCCCACGGCATCGGCCGGCCGCCGCCGACGCCGTGGAAGACGAGCTGCACGCCGAGTTCGACCGCGTCGTCGTGGGCGGGCAGCAGCGATTCGGGGCGTGGCAGCGTCGACACCGGGTCCGCGCCGGCGAGGTCGGGCCTGAGCACGGCGGTCGCGCCGGACAGCCGGGAGATCACCGCGACGGTGTTGTCAACGACTTTGATGGCTATCACGGTCGCGTCCGGTGCCAACAGGTGCAGCAGGGCGCGCCGGCCGCCCTCGCGTGGCAGGTAGCGGTTGTGCTCCCTGAGCTGGAATCGCAGTCGGCACCAGGCCCATTCGTAGAGCCAGCGCTCGCGCAGCCGCGAAGCGGTCAGCGCGAGTAAGAGCAGCGCGCCCGTCCCGGCCGCGACGGCAATGGGCAACGGCTGGGTCAACGCCACGCCGACCAAGGCCAACGCCAGCTGCCAGCAGGCGACTTGTCCGATGTGGAGGTTCGCGCCGAGCCACCGCCGGAGTTGGCCAGTTGCTTCGCCGGCTTCGGTGTCCGCCGAAGGCGGCGGAGCCGGCTGCGGCCAGGCCGGAACGGGCAACGGTGCCGGCGGCGGCCAGGCCGGAGCGGGCATCGGTGCGGGCGGCGCGTAGAACGTCTGGGGCGCGGCCATCGGTTGCGGCGGCATCGGTTGCGGAACCGGTTGCCACGTGGGCTGGCGGACGGCGGCGAAAACGATGTCGGTCGGGCCGCTCATCGGCTGTTGCGGTTGGCCAATCACCGTACGGCGCGGAGGCGTCGGCTGAGCCGGAGCGGCCCTCGGCTGCGGGACCTGCTCGGCGTTGCCGCCGGTCACGACACACCGCGCAGCACGGTGACCGCCCGGGCCAGGTCGCGCACCAGCGGATGCGGACGGTACCGGCCCGGCGTCGCCTCGGTCAGCAGGTGCTGATCGGCCAGGTGAGCCAGCATCCGCGCGGCCTCTGCCCGTTCGACATGCAGCAGGCCGGCGACGGCGGCCGCGTCGACATAGCCGGCCACACCGGCCAGTACGTCCAGCAGTCGCCGGTGCGGCCGGGACAGCCGCTCGAAGGCGACGCTGTGGTCGCTTCGGTCGAGTTCCTCCAGCAGTTCCCTGACTGTCCACAATGGTCGATACTGGAACCTGGTCGCGGCCGAGCGGATGGCAAGGGGCAGGTTGCCGCACGCACGCACCACCGCGCGCACCGCCGCCGGTTCGCGGGCGGCTCTGATCGGTCCGGCGATGGCCACGAACAGCGCGGCGGCCTCGGCGTCGGAGGGCAGGTCGAGCGCGACGACCCGGGCGCCGTCCAGGCCGGGCAGATCGGCCCTGCTGGTCACCAGCACGCAACACGACGACCCGCCGGGCAGCAACGGCAGCACCGACACCGCATCCTCGGCGTCGTCGAGCACGAGCAGGATCCGCCGATCGGCTATCGTCGCGCGCCAGCGCGCGATGCGGTCGGACAGTCCGTCCGGCACGGCAGCGGGCGGGGTGCCGATCGCCACCAGCAGCCTGCGCAGCGCCTCTCGCGCGTCGAGCGGGTGGCCGTGCTCACGCAAACCCAGGAACAGGCTGCCATCCGGATAGGCCGAGCCGAGCCGATGCGCCGCGCGCACCGCGAGCGCGGTCTTGCCGACGCCGCCCATACCTGTGATCAACACGACCGGAGTTGCCCCAGTGCGCGCGGCAGCGAGAATCGCCGCCGATTCCGTTGTGCGGCCGGAGAAGTCGGGCAGGTCGCGCGGGAGGGTGTCCGGTGCCTGCGCGACCTCGGCCGCGCCTGCGAGTACGAGTTGCTGGGCCTGAACCAGTTCGGTGTCGGGCTCGACGCCGAGTTCAGCCACGAGGGTGGATCGGGCCCGCTGGTAGCATGCCAGCGCTTCGGCGCGGCGACCGTCCGCGTGCAGGGCGAGCACCAGGGTGGACCAGGTGTGTTCGCGCAACGGGTCCTCGGCGGTGAGCATGCGCAGCAGGGTGATCGCCTCGGCGCGACGGCCGAGCGCGAGCAGGGCGGCGGCGAGCGATTCACGGACGTGGCGGCACAGTTCGGTGAGTCGGATCGCCGCGGGTTCGGTACCGATCTCCTCGAACGGCGTGCCGCGCCAGAGTGCGACGGCGGCGGCGTAGGTTCGCGCGGCGCGTTCGTGTTCCCCTTGGGCCAGCAGCTGATCCGCCTCGCCCGCCAGGGTGGTGAACACGTCGGCGTCCAGTTCACCGTCGGCCACGGTGATCCGGTACGCGCCGGGCCTGCTCTGTACCCGGTCGGGCAGCAGTTTGCGCAGGCGCCACACGTACGTCTTCAGGTTGCGGTCGGCGGAAGGTGGCGTGTCGTGCTCGGGCCAGATCGCGTCGATCAGCCGCTTCGCGCTCACCCATTGGTTCGCCCGCGACAGCAGGGTGACCAGCAGCGCGGCCGGTTTGGCCGCACCGAGTTCGATTCGCTCGCCCGCGCGCACCTCCAGCGGACCAAGAACGCAAAAGATCACGATGACGTCCCCTCTCCCGGTCCATGGCTACTGCCATCGTCGGTCAGGGGACATGAGAATTTGATGACAGCCCTAGTGTCGGCAGACCGCGCCGCGGATGGCGCGCGGTGGGGTCGCGTAGACTCCCCTGCCGTCGGTCGCCTGGATCAGGAAACAGTAGGGGCGTCCTGGGTCGATGAGGACGCTGGTCTGCTGGCCGCCGACGAAGATCACTCTGGTGGCACGGGACGCGCCCGCCACCACCACCGCGTAGCGCAGCCCCGGCTGGCCATGCCAGCTCAGGTCGGCCGAATCACCATGGTCCACCGGTTGATCCAAGGTCACGGCGGGTGCCGGCTGGCTGGACACGGCGGGCTGCTGGCTGAGGATCACCGGCACCGCGACCAGCCCGGCCAACATGCCTGCCACGCCAACCAACTTGCTCACCCGCCACTGTGCCTGCCTGGTCTTCTTCTTCGCCTCCGCATCATCGAATTCCTGCCAGGCGGCGAAGAAGCGATCGGCAACGTCGTCAAGGCTCTCCCGGTCGGCGTCATCCGGGAAATCGTCGAAATCACCGGCCGGATCCATGTGACCATGCTGCGGGTTGACGATCCGGCCCACGTCTACTGCGGATACATCGGGCGATCTCAGCCCGGCGACGCGGGCAGCTGCGGCACGCCCATGGTACCCATCCTGTTCAGCGCGCCGAGTTCCTGGTTCGCGAGCGCGAATGTCTTGCCGAGGCCGTCCGCGTAGGAGTTGAAGTTGCCGACCGCGTTGATCAGCGGCATCACGGTGGCAGTGATCCCGGCCGGACGCACCCAGTTGGTCAGGGTCTTGGTGAAAGCTGCGGCGTCTCCGATGAGCAGGGCCGGGGCTATCAACTCGGGATTGGTGAGCACGATCGCGCTGGTGGCGACCGCGATGAGGATCGTCTCCAGCAGCTGCCAGATGGCCGTACGCGCATCGGCCAGTTGCTTGGCGTAGGCGTGCAGCTCGGTGGCGACCTGTCCGGCGGTGTCGGCCATGATGCTGAGGTGGTCGCCGAGTTGCTGGCCGTAGGTGGTGAGCCCGGACCCGCCCGCGCTCCAACCCGACGCGGCCTTCGTCAGTGCGATGTCGACGTTGGCCCCCTTGGCCGTCTTGAGGCTGATGCTGAGGTGATCCCATTGGTCGGCCAGCGAATTGATCGCGTCCGGGCTGCTGTTGAGAATCTCGTACGCATCGGTGATCCAGTTGCCGTCGGTCATCAATGGCCGCCGATCCGCGCCGCGTTGGCAGCCTCGATCTGCCGGTACCTGCTCGCGGTGTTGTGCAGGTACTGGCTGCCAGACTGGAGGCTGGTCACCGCGTCGTTCAGGTGAACGGTGAACTGGGCCGCGATCGCAAGGTAGGCGGCATACACGCCGGTAGCCGGGCCGAACGCCTCGGGCGGGATCGAGGTCAACGTGCTCGGGTCGGGCAGGGCGTTGTGCACCTCCTCGGCGGCGTTGCCGAACTGGATTCCCAGGTTGTCGAGGTCGTCGGGGTTTACCGAGGTGGTCAACGGCTGCGCCATGTGCTCTCCAGTTCCTCGGCGATGTCGGTGCGGCGCTGCGCCGCGACGAGTTCGGCTCTCTTGATCGCGGCCAGCACGAGGTCGGCGACCTCCGCCGCGGGCAGCCTGCCGCGCAGCCTCGGCTCGAATCGCACGTCCGTGAGGGAGCCGGTCACGCTCATCGAGACGGTGATGCCATCGCTGCTGATGGTCAGTTCCTCGGCCTTGATTCGGCCGGTGTATTCGTCAAGGTGCTGGGCCAGCGTCGCGAACAGCACGGTCGCCGGCTCCCATCCGGTGATCATTGGGTCTCCGCTACGGCTGCGGTGGCAGCCAACTGGGCCTGCCGGTAGGCGCCCACGATGGCCCGACCGAGATCGTCGGAATGCATGGTGCGGTAACCGGCTTGCGCGAAGCGCAGGTCCACGATGCCGCCCTCCGCGTCGACCGTGACCGCGACACCGGGCGCGGCACCGTGGAAGTGATCATCGTGCTGCGGACTGCGGTTCATCGATCACCTCCGTGGCTGACGCGCCACGCAACATCTGCGGGTTGATCCAGCCGCGCTCGGCCGCCAGCGCACCAGCCTGGAAGCGGCCCCGCGCGCCGAGCCGATCGTTGAGTTCCGCGACCATCCTGCGCACGGTGCGGATGGACACGTTGAGCCGGCAGGCCGCGGTCTCATCGGTGCTGCCGGCCAGCAGCAGGGTGAGCAGTTGCCGCTGGCGATCGGTCAGCGCGTCCCGGCCTCCGGTTGCCTCGTCCAGCGGCGTCGCCACCGACCACAGCCGTTCGAACAGGTCGAGGGTGGTGACCACCACGCTGGGCAGGCGCAGCACCACGACGCTCGGCCGATGCGGTGCCTGGGCCGGGGCCAGCGGGAACACCGCCGTGCTGGCGTCCACGACCAGCGCGGACATGGGCACCTCGGCAGCGGTGCGCACCTGGACACCGTCGCTGGCGGCACCGTGCAGATGGCGCAGGGTCAACGGGTCCTGGCGAGCGCGATCGGCCGCGACCGTACGGAACCGGACGCCGGGAGCGAGACCGGCCAGGTCGGCTCGACGGGGTACGGACACCGGATCGACGTAGCCCGCGCCGGAGAGCATGATCGACACCACTTCGGTGGTGGCCTGGCTGACCACGGCGGCGATCCGGGCCCGCACCGCCTCCGGACCGTGCGCGGCGTCCAGCGCGCTGTCGATGTGGCTGTGCCGGGCGGTGTCGAAATCGGCGGCCAGGTTGGCAGCGGACAACCGGCTGCGCTCCAGTTCGTGCCAGGAGCTGACCATCTCGGCCTCGCGCCGCGCGATCAGCGCGGTGAGCCCGAGTTGCGGGTTGACCGGGCGCAGCCGGTCGCCGTCGGCACTGGTGTGCAACAGGTCCAGCTCGACCAGCCGGGCCACGATCTCGACGGCCTGCTGGCCGGGAACACCGAGCCGCGTGGCAAACTCTGGCATCGTCCAGGCTGAGCGCTGCAACGCGATCCGGTACGCGGCCTCCTCAGCCGGCGCCACCCCGAGCTGGGTGAGCTGGGCTTCCTCGGCGGCCAATGCCTCGGTCAGGGCCGGTGGCCTGGCCAGCCGCACGGGCGCTCGGCTGCTCGGCACACCGGGACCGACGTCATCGGCGATCGCCGACATCGGGTCGACCTGTCTTCCCAACCTGGTCACCGGATAATCCTGGCGGCGGCCGATCCAGCGCGGATACACCGACGATCACCGGATCGCCCTGGTGACGTAGTGCTGGAGTTCGCCGTTCAGCCGGACCGGAACCTCGTGCACGCTGGTTCCGGATTCCTCGGCCTCGACCATCATGTCCTGGCCCTGCGCGTTCTTGCCGGTATAGAGCGCGACGTGATGGATCCCGTTACTGTTGGCATAGAACAGCATGTCGCCTGGTTCGCGTTGCGTCCACGGCACGTGCTCGCCGTCCGTTGCTTCGGTCGCGGCGGGCCGCGAGAGGGTGGCCCCGGATCCGGCGAACGCGTACTGCATCAAGCCGGAACAGTCGAATCCGGTGATCTTGTAGTCGCCGTGGGCATCGGCATCCGCATTGGTGCCGCGTTGGCCGAGCGTCGGCCCGTTCGCGTTGCCGCCACCCCAGGCGTAGGGCACGCCGATCTGCGACCTCGCCCGGTCGATCACGCGCTGGACTCTGCCCTGCACAACGCCCTTGCCGATCTGTTCCGGCCACAACCGGCCGAGGAGCTTCGCGGCCAGGCACACCCAGAGCACCCGGCCGCGTTCGTCCACAACCACCTCGACCGCACCGCCGAGCGCCGTGCCGGCGAACTCCGCCGGCAAGTCCTCGTCGGCCGTCATCTCAGTGGCCCTGGATCTGCTTGGCCGACTGCTGATCGAACGCGATCATGTCGTCGTAACCCTGGCGGGTCTTGATCGCGACATCGTTGAGGACACGGTTGTGGTCGCTCATCAGCTGATTCCAGGAGTGATGCACCTCCTGATAGCTGCCGACGGCCTGGCTCTTGGAAGAGCCCGCCAGGTTGCTCACGTTGGTGCCGAGCGTCTGCATCTCCTGGTTGACCTGGCCGAGCGTCTTCTGCATGTCGGCAACCATGCCCAGCACCGTGGCCGGATAGTTCAGTTCACCACTGGTCATCGTCGTCTCCTATCGGTGGTTGAGCGGGGTGGACAGTCCGGACTGGACCTG
>DASYBO010000294.1:0-5916 GCA_036500685.1 Pseudonocardiaceae bacterium
CTCGCCAACCACCCCCACCGAACTGGCCAACCGGCTCGGCGTCACCAGGGGCGCCATCTCCCAACACCTCGCCGTGCTCCGCGGAGCGGGGCTCGTCGGCTGCGAACGTCGCGGCCGCACCGCGCTCTACCTGCTCAGCAAACTCGGTGCCGACCTCGCTGACCAGGCACAACACCCCTGACCGGTGCGGTGTCGGGGTCGCTCGCTAACTTGGTAGCGCGCACCGCGGGAGGAGGAACATGGCCGGGCTGGACGAGCCACTGGAGCGGGTACTCGGCGCCAAGACCGCCAAGGCGCTGGCGTCCTCGCTGAAACTGGAAACCGTCGGCGATCTATTGCGCCACTACCCGCGTCGCTACGCCGAACGCGGCGAGTTGACCAACATCTCCGGCCTGCAGATCGACGAGCACGTCACCGTGCTGGCCAAGGTCGAACGGGTCGCCAAGCGCACTATGCGCAGCAGGCGCGGCACCATCCTCGACGTACGCATCACCGACGGCAGCCGCTCGCTGACCTGCACCTTCTTCAACCAGCCATGGCGCGAGCGGGAACTGCTGCCCGGCAAACCCGGCCTGTTCGCCGGCAAGGTCACCCAGTTCCGCGACCAACTCCAACTGGCCAACCCCGAATACCAACTGCTCGACGACGACGCGGACGAGTCCACAGTGGAGGAATTCGCCGCGGCTATCCTCCCGGTCTACCCGTCCGCGGCAGGCCTGCCGTCCTGGTCGATCGCGCGCTGCGTGCGCCAGGTCCTCGATGTCTGGGATGCCGCGGAAGACCCACTGCCGGAGTACTTTCGCAGTCGGCACCACCTGCTCCCGTTCGCCGACGCGATCCGCGGCATCCACCGCCCCGACGGCTGGCCAACCCAGAAACGCGCCGAACACCGCCTGAAATGGGACGAAGCCCTCACGGTCCAGCTGGTCATGGCCCAACGCCGCCAGTCAGCGGTCGCCCGGCCCGCGCCCGCCTGTCCACCCAAAACCGACGGCATCGCGGCAGCTTTCGACGCCCGCCTCCCGTTCACCCTCACCGACGGCCAACAGGAGGTCGCTGCCGCGATCTCCGCCGACCTCGCCGAAGTACACCCGATGAACCGCCTGCTCCAGGGCGAGGTCGGTTCCGGCAAGACGATCGTCGCCCTGCGGGCGATGCTCCAGGTCGTCGACTCCGGGCGTCAGGCCGCGATGCTCGCGCCCACCGAAGTCCTCGCCGCGCAACATGCCCGCTCCCTCGCCGACCTGCTCGGCGACCTGGCCATGGCGGGCGAACTCGGCGCCGCCGACCAGTCCACCAAGATCACCCTGCTGACCGGCTCGCTGCCCACCGCAGCCCGCAAACAGGCGATGCTCGACGTGGCCAGCGGCGCGGCCGGCATCGTTGTCGGCACGCACGCCCTCATCCAGGACAAGGTCTCCTTCGCCGAATTGGGTTTCGTCGTCGTCGACGAACAACACCGCTTCGGCGTCGAACAGCGCGACGCCCTGCGCGGCCGAGCAGGCGAACGCATCAGCCCACACGTCCTGGTCATGACCGCGACGCCCATCCCGCGCACGGTGGCCATGACCGTCTACGGCGACCTCGAAACGTCCTCTCTGCGCGAACTCCCACAGGGCCGCTCGCCGATCTCCACCTCGGTCGTCCCGGCAGCCGACAAACCCGCCTGGCTGGACCGCGCCTGGCAGCGCATCCGCGAGGAAGTCCAAGCAGGCCACCAGGCCTACGTCGTGTGCCCCCGCATCGGCGAGGCATCGGCGGCAGGCGAAGACGTCGACCCCGACGGCGCCGACGGCGAGCCCCCCGCCGAAGGGGGCGGCGACCGCCGCGCCCCCCTCGCCGTCTCCGATGTCGCCCCACAACTGGCCGAAGGCCCTCTCAAGGGCCTGCGTATCGAGATCCTGCACGGCCGCCTGCCTGCCGACGAGAAGGACACCGTCATGCGGGCCTTCGCCGCGGGCGACGTCGACGTCCTCGTCGCGACCACCGTCGTCGAAGTCGGTGTCAACGTCCCCAACGCGACCGTCATGGCGATCATGGACGCCGACCGCTTCGGCGTCAGCCAGCTGCACCAGTTGCGCGGCCGGGTAGGCCGAGGCAGCGCCCCTGGCCTGTGCCTACTCGTCACCGAAGCTCTCGACGGCACCGCGACCAGAGAACGCCTCGACGCTGTAGCGTCCACACTGGACGGTTTCGAGCTGGCTCAGCTCGACCTGGAGATGCGCCGCGAAGGCGACATCCTCGGCGCCGCCCAGTCCGGCCGCAACTCCGGCCTGAAGCTGCTCTCGCTGCTGCGCGATGTCGACCTCATCACCGAGGCCCGCGACGAAGCTCGCGCCCTGGTAGCCGAAGACCCCACCCTGGCCCACTACTCCGGCCTTGCCGCCCTCGTAGCGAACCTCGTCGACGACGAGCGCGCCGAATACCTGGAAAAGTCCTAACCTCGCCGCGGCTTTCCTACCTCTCCCAGCCCCGACACCGCGCCCAATCCGGCCGCGCCTCCTCCGGCCGTACCTGCTCATAGAAGCGTGCCATCCGCAACACGCCGAGATCGTCGAACCGCCGCCCGGCGATCTGCAACCCGATCGGCCTGCCGTCCTCGGTCCATCCGCAGTTCACCGAACACGCGGGCTGTTCGGACAGGTTGAACGGCACGGTGAACACCGCATGATCCAGCGCGTGCGTCGCATCGTTGGTCGGCGAGGGCAGTTCCGCCGGGATGGTCGGCACCGGACACACCGGCGAGACCACGAAGTCGTAGTCGTGGGTGCCTCCGACGGTGCGCCGGGCCGCTTCAAGCAGCCGGTTCGCGCAGCGCATCACGACCACACCAGGCACGTCAGCGCCCTGCTGCGCCCAGTCCGCGACGAACGGCAGCACCAGGCTCTGCCGTTCGCGCGGCAACTGCCGCAACGTCTCCCAGGCCCGCACCCGCATGTACAGGTCGATGTCGTCGTAGATGTACTCGCGCAACAGCGGAGCCACCGGTTCGACGATCGCCCCCGCCGCCTCGAAAACGCGAGCCGCGGTCTCGATGGCCATCCGCACGTCCTGATGCACCGGCAAACCCGCGCCCGCGTTGATCAGCAGCCCGATCCGCAACCCGCGCACGGCGAACTCGTCCAGATCGGTGAAGTCGATCGGCTCGAACGGCAGGCTCCGGTAGTCCCGCCAATCCGGTTGCGCCAACACCCCCATCAGCAGACCCGCGTCCGCGACCGTCCTGGTCAACGGCCCGGCCACCCGACCGTGGTACGGCGGATCGATCGGCACCCGCCCGTTGCTCGGCTTGAATCCGACCAACCCGGTCCAGGAAGCCGGCAACCGCACCGAACCCGCGATGTCCGTGCCGATGTGCAGTGGCCCGTACCCGGCCGCCGCCGCTGTCGCCGCGCCCGCGCTCGAACCACCAGGATTCCACGCCGGATTCCACGGATTCCTGGAGAGCTGGTGGAAACTGGACAGTCCCGAGGTCAGCATGCCCAGGTCCGACATGGTGGTCTTGCCGAGCAGGATCGTGCCAGCCTCCCGGACCCGCGCGGCCGGGGGCGCGTCCTCGGCCGCCGGCACCAACGGGATCGCGGCACACCCCTGCGGAATCGGCACGCCCCTGGTGGCGATGTTCTCCTTCACCGTGATCGGCACGCCGTCCAACGGCCCCATCGGCGTCCCGGCCCGCCATCGGGCCTCACTCGCGGACGCCTGTGCCTGCCACCGTTCGGCGTAGTTCAACCACAGCGCGCACAACGCGGGCTCAGCCGCCTCGACCCGCTCCCGAACCGAGGCGAACACCTCGACCGGTGACAACGAACCCCGCGCATAACGGCGGAGAAGTTCGGTAGCCGGCAGATCGGCCAACTCGGTGTCGATGCCGGTCATCGGACCTCCTTCGGACTGCACAGAGTGTGACACGCCGCGCCAATCGAGGGATCCGTCTAAAGGAGGCCCGGTTCAGCTCGACCTACGGAAGGCATATCGCACTACCGGGGCAACTTCGCAGCAATGTGACCGTAGGAGCCTGCGTGATCACCGCGGGTGCCTTGCTCGCGCCGTTCGGCCACTGAAGGGAGATCGCGATCGACGAGGAGTCGTTGTCGTAATCGCTCTCCAGAATCGTATGGTCCGCATTGACCGTGTTGACGATGTCGTAGGTGCCCGAGGGCGCCGAGGTCAGATCAAGCCACTGCAAGTCGACGTCATAGGTGTAGGCGTCGCCGCGACCAACCGAAATGCCCTCGGTCACGTCCGTGGCCTGCGGCTTGAGATGCTCGCAGTTGGTCCCCTGCAGGAAATTGGCCAGTGTGTTCTGCGGAGCCCCGCTGTCGTCGCCGTGCGGCGTGTTCGCCAGTTTCCACGCGTCGGCCGTCTTGTAGCGGTCACCGAGACAGAAACCGTTCTTCCGGTCCGTCACCACCACCCCACCATTGAGGGTCATCAGTTGGAAATGCTCGAACCCGAGCAGGTGCCAGTGCTCGTGCATCTTCGCGGGCTCGTAGTACATCGTCATCGCCGTGGTCCGCTGCGCGTCGGCATAGGTCGATGGAATCGGCCCGCCGACACCCTCTTGAAAGGCCTGCCGAACAGTCATCGTCGGCTGTCCCGCGGGCCGCTGGCCCAAGACGACCAGCGGCCCGGCCCCCGCGTTGTCCACCGCCGTTGTGAACCGGATGCGCACAGCCGCGATCGCCCCGGACGTCACGCAGTCGCCATTCGGATCGTTGGCGTCGCGGACCATGCAGATGTCCCAGTCGTCGCACTTCATCGGGTTGCCGCCATAACCGCCCGCGCAGCCGACCGGCGCCTCCCGCAGATCCGGCAGCAGCAATGCCGCAGAGGGATCGGCGTTGCTCGCCTGCGTCGGTAGCACCAACGCGGCGCATGCGCCAAGCACCAACAGAATCCGCCCGCGCGCCCGTGTTCTCGACGTGACTGTTTTCGACATGAAGGCCGGCCCTTCCTCAGTGGGGAGGAGCCGAACCTATCTATCTTTGGCGTCCGAACCCGGCCATGATCACCCGACCAAGTGAAACCCGGACGGGTGACACGAGATGCGAACAATCCTCAGTCATGGTCATATCGACGACCGTCCACGCATCGTTTCGTCGCGTTGTTTTCCATGCCGTCAACTGGGGAGCCCACATGTTCCGAAAGGTCGCGGTCGCCTCGGCCACCACCGTGCTCGGCCTCGCCCTCGCCGTGCCCGCCTCGGCCGCCGCATCGCCCACCCCGGTCTGCCTGATCACGACAAGTTTCGGCAAGGAGACCATCTGCGCCGAACTGATGTCGCGCAACGTCGCCCGAGCCACGTTCCACACGCTCGCCGCGGCCACGCTCACGGTCACCCTGGAATACCAGCCGCTGGTCTCGACCACCGGCTACGTCGTGGTGTCGAGCAAAACCATCACCGGCAGCGGCCTCCTCGACGTCACCACCGCGCCCACCGCCGTCCCGGACATCGGCTCGGTCCAAGCCTGTGCGACCGCGGTGGAATCACCGGCCGGCAAACAATTCCATCTCTGCACTTCCCGCTGAACGTCGGGCCGACGCGCAGTCGATGTTAGCGCTCTAATCGAAATTAGGACACTAACTCGGCCACGCCGCGCGCTGCGCCCGCCCACTCACAGCAACCCGCGTGACCACTCCGTCGGCGCGCGTCGCCTGCACGGTGATCCGACTGGGCCGCCTCATGGCCTGCCCCTGACGGATGTCGTAGCTATGCCGGCCATCCGCGTTTTCCCGCAGCGCAAGCAGACAGCCGAGCCCGGCGGCGGCCAACCCGGTGGCGGGATCCTCCGGGGTAATCATGCGATTACTGTTCGATGATGAGTCCTTCTCCTTCGAGGCGCTGCAACGACGCCGGGTCGGCTCGGCGCAGCCTCTCGGCAAGCGTTTGCGCAAGCCGCTGACCTGCTTGAC
>DASYBO010000295.1:0-5223 GCA_036500685.1 Pseudonocardiaceae bacterium
AACACCTGCGCGAGCAGGGCTTCGACGGTCGCATCGTGATGGTCGGCGACGAGCCGCACCGGCCCTACCATCGGCCCGCGCTGTCCAAACAGGTCATCACCGGCGAACTGAAACCGCAGGACCTTGCCCTGCCCGCCTACAGCGACCTCGATGTCCGCTGGCGACTGCGCACCCAGGCCAAGAGCCTCGATCTCGGTCGCCGGATCATCGAACTGCCCGGCGGTGAGGAACTGCCCTACGACGGACTGATCATCGCCACCGGCGTCGAGAGCAGAAACCTCGCTGGCGCGCCTCGGCACGATCCGCGCGTGCACGTGCTGCGGACCATCGCCGATGCCGAAGGACTGGTCGGCACGCTGCGCGCGACCAAGGGGCGGGTGGTGATCGTCGGCACCGGGTTCACCGCCTGCGAACTCGCCGGCAGCCTGCGCGAGATGCATCGCGACGTCACCCTGATCGGTCGCTCGAACACGCTGCTCGGCAACGCGCTCGGTCCGGAACTCAGCGACACCCTGTGCGCCCTGCACCGGCGCAACGGCGTCGATCTCGCCTTTGGAGTCACGGTCCGCACCTGGGCGCCCTCGGCGAGCGGCATCGCGCTGGTGCTCTCCGACGAACGGCTGCTGCTGGCCGAGTGCGTGGTGATCGCGGTCGGCAGCATGCCGAACACGAGGTGGCTGGCGGGCAGCGGGCTGGTGTTGGAGGACGGCGTGCTGTGTGAGGCGAGCTGTCACGCGGTCGCCGCGACGGACGTGATGGCCGCCGGCGACGTGGCCTGCTGGCCGAACCTTCGCTTCGACGGTGTGCCGCGCCGCGTCGAACACTGGCTCAACGCGATCGAGATGGGGCGCGCCGCCGCCGCGAACCTGCTCGCCGGCCGGGCCAAGGCCGAGATGTTCACCCCGGTGCCTCGGTTCTGGTCCGAACAGCACCACGTGCGCATCCAGGCCGCCGGCATGCCCAGCCTCGCCGACCAACGGTTGACAGTGGGCACCCGCTCGGGCGGAAAGCCGGAGTCGGTGAGTGTTTATGCACGCAACGGCAACACCATCGGCGTCGTCGGCCTTGACCGGCCGCGAATGGTGCTGACGCTGACCAGCCAACTCGCCGACACCGCGTGGCCGAGGCTGCGCCCGCAGCACCAGGGCAACGTGTTCCGCCCCACCGGCCCGCAGGTCGTCCAGCTGCCCGTGCAGGAAACCGCGTGATGGCCAGGAAACGGGCAGCCTGGACGCTGGTCACACCGCTCGCCTACCGCCGTCCGCGTCGGCCGGAGCGTCGGGTGGTGCTGGTCGCCACCGGGCTCGCGCTGTCCACAGTGGTCGCCGGCCTGGCCGTGCTCGGCTCGATCCACCCGACGCCCCAGTCGTCGAGGGCGCACGTTCCCGGGCCGAATCCGAGCACCACGCCCACTCACGCCGTCATGCCCATCACCACGCTCCCTGTGCCACCAAACGGAATCCGCGTGCCGGTCGCCTACACGCGACCTCGCGTGACCATCACCCCCGGCGTCGGCGGCTACGTCGCCCCCTCGCTCACCCCGACCGACTCATCGCCGCCGCCACCGACGCAGACCTCCACCGACGGAAACCTGACCTACACGATGACCTACGACTCCGGCACCGTCGTGGTCGTCTACCCGAGCGGTGGCTATCCGGCCGGCGACAGCAGTGGAGGCGGCGGTCGGCGCGGCGGGGGCGGTCACCGCTGAATCAGGCCGGCAGCGGCGCCGGCACCGACTCCGAGACGGGTCGCCCCGACGCCCTGGTCGAGACGATCGAACCGGCCATCGCGAACAGCACGATCACCGCGAAGCACGCGTTGAGCACGGTGAACGCGGTCCGCGCCTGCTCGGCGCCGCCGAGTGGCGCGATGCCCTGGTACAGCGTGCCGAGCGCGGCGACGCCGAGCACGCCGGCGATCTGGAACACGGTGACCAGGATGCCGCTGAAGTCCGACGCGTATCCGTGCGGCACCGACTCGGTCAGGTGACGCATCATCGCACTGTAGGACAACCCGAGGCCGAGCCCGCCGAACCCGAGCAGTACCAACAACAGCGGCCCGTCGCCGTGGCCGAACCCGACGGTCAGCGCGATCGCCGCGTACGAGAAGGCGAGCAGCAGACACCCGTACGGCGCCAGCTTCGGCACCCGTGCCGCCGGCAACCGGGTCAGCACCGGCCCGGCCACGCCGAACGCGGCCACCCACGGCACCAACGCCAACCCCGAGTACAGCGGGCCGCGCCCGAGACCCTGTTGCAGGTAAAGGGCAAGGACGAACAGCATCGTGTAGTAGGTACCGGTCGCGGCGGCCTGCGACGCGAGGCCCCAGGGCAGCGCCCTCCCGCGCAGGATGTGCAGGTTCACCAGTGGATACCCGCCCCGGTCGGCGATCCGCCGTTGCAGTCCGACGAACGCGACCAGCACCGGCACGCTGATCGCCAGGCTCACCCAGGTCCACCACGGCCAACCGGCGTCCCGGCCGAACACCAGCGGGACAACGACAAGCAGCAACGCGGCGGACAGCACGGCCACCCCCGGCACGTCGATACGCCGTCGGGTACCTCCCTCGTCGGCCGGCAGATGACGCAGGCCAAGCAGTAGCGCCGCGATGCCGATCGGCAGGTTGATCAGGAAGATCGGTCGCCAGCCGGTGCCGAGCAGGTTGGCCGACACCAGCACGCCACCGAGCGCCTGCCCGGCGACCGCGCCACCGGCCAGCACGATCGCCTGTGCGGCAAGGGCGTTCGCGCGCGCGGGACCGGTGAAGTACTGCTGCACTCCGGTGAACACCTGCGGCACCATCAGTCCGGCCGCCGCGCCCTGCACGATCCGCGCGCAGATCAGCGCGGCGGCGTTCGGTGCGATCCCGCACACCAGCGAGGCGACGGTGAACCCGGCCAGTCCGAGCAGGAACAGGCGTCGATAGCCGTGCGTGCTGCCCAGTCGCGCGCCGGTCACCAACAGCAGCGCGTAGGCCAGCGTGTAGCCGGACACGACCAGTTCCAGTTCGCCACCGGAGGCGTGCAGGCTGTCCCTCACCGATGGTGCGGCCACGTTCACGATGGCCACGTCGATGTTGGCCATGAACTGCGCGGTGAGCAGGACACCGAGCAGCAACCCGAGTCGTTGCCGGGAAGTCATAGGTGGGAGCCCTTTCAGGTGGCGTCGTGGAAGATGACGCCGAGGGTGTGGCGGAGGCCACTGTGGACGGTGCTGACCCCGTGCCGGACCGCGATCCGGTAGTAGCCGCGCTGGCCGACACCCGGCCGGTACCTGGTCGGCCAGATCACCGCCTGCCCCTTGCGCAGCGTGATCGAGCGGCCCCTGGACTGGGCCCTCGGCAGGTTCTCGACCAGCATGAACTCCCCGCCGGTGTAGTCGACGTCGAGTTCGCTCAGGATCACCATCAGCTGTAGCGGGAACGCGTGCTCGCCGTAGATGTCCTGGTGCAGGCAGTTGTAGTCGCCCTCGCGATAGCGCAGGACCAACGGTGTCGGCCGGTTCTGGCCGGCCCGGTGGCAGATGTCCAGGAACTCCTCGAGCCCGGCCGGGAACCGCGCGTCGAAGCCGAGCTTCTCGTGCCAGGCATTGGCGATCGGCACCAGCTGCGGATACACCGCCGCCCGCAACTCGCTCACCGATTCAGGCAGCGGATGCGCGAAGTACTGGTACTCGCCGGAACCGAACCGATGCCGCGCCATGTGTACCTTTGACCGCCAGCGTTTCGGCTCGTCGTAGTAGCCGATCAGGGTGTCGCATTCGGTGGGGGACAGGACGGTCGGCGTTGTCGCGTAACCATCACGGTCGAGCGCCGCGCCGATGGCCGGCCAGTCCCATGTCTTCGGTGCGCTCATACCGGGAGAACACCACATGGGCCTGGCCGGTTGCACCGTCAGTGCACGAGCAGTGGCTCATCCAGTTCGATGTGGTGCTGATACAGCCACGCCCGCGCGTTCGGCCTGGTGAACAGCTTCATCGCGACCGGCGCGAGCGCATCGCGGATCACCCGGCCGACCGGCCCGGCCGCCTTGTTGCTGTTGATCCGCTTGGCCGCCGCCATCACCTTGGCGACGCGCTTGTCGCGCAGTTGCTGGAAGGTCGCGAACGCGCTCGCCGGATCCGGCCGGTCGCGCAGGCACTTGGCCAACTCCAGCGCATCCTCAAGGGCCAGCGACGCGCCCTGTCCCGAACTGGGTGACGGCGCCCGTGCGGCGTCGCCGATCAGCACCATCCGGTCCCGATACCAGTGCCGCGGCGGGTCCATGTGGTACAGCGCCAGCCACAGGTCGACCCGCTCGGTCGCCTCGACGATCCGGGTGGCCGGCGTGTTGTCGTTGGCGAACAGGTCGAGCAGTTGTGCCCGCCGCGCGGACAGCGGTACCGCGGTGAGATCGTCGCCGGTTGGCTCGACCGGCGTCGGCACGTTCGCGAACCAGCCGACCCGACCGTCGGGCAGGCCCGCGTAGCCGAAGAACGCGCGCTTGCCGAACACCATGTGGAAGGTGCTCGGATCCAACCCGAGATCCATCGGCGCGCTGTAGTCGCCGCAACCGGTCAGCCCGACGTAGTGCGGCTTCGGTGCGTCCGGCGCGACAAGTTCGCGCACCGCCGAGTACATACCGTCGGCGCCGACCAGGACGGTGCCGCTCGCGCTGGTGCCGTCGTCGAACCGCGCGATAACTTGCTCGCCCTGATGCTCGACGCCGACCAGGCGTTTGCCGTGCTCGATCGGGATACCTCTGCGCACGGTCTCGCCGTAGAGCGCGTCGTAGAGCCGGGCCCGTTCCGCGGTCACCGCGATCGTGCCGTCGTCGGCGATGCCCAGTCGACGGCCCGCGCCGTTCCACAGTGCGATCTTCGTCGTCGGCCAGCCGGTCGCGCTGACCTGATCCGCGACGCCCAACGTGCGCAGCACGTCGAATCCGTTGGTGGCCACGCCGAGCGCGCCGCCGACGCCGTGCGCGGTGCCCTCGTACGCCTCGTAGATCGTCGCCTCGATGCCGACCCGCTGGAATGCCATGGCTGCGGCGGTGCCCGCGATGCCGGCTCCAATGATCAGTACTCTTTGGTTATGCAGGGCCTGGTTGTGCATGGGATTGTCTCCGATTTCGGTGTGTTGTTTCACCGAACCGGTCCACGCGATCACACTCGACTATGCTCGTGACTGCCAATTCACGGGCCGAGCTTCCGTTACCGCGGACGTCGGTTCGAGGGCATCCAC
>DASYBO010000296.1:0-3007 GCA_036500685.1 Pseudonocardiaceae bacterium
TCAGAGCGCTCGTTGGTTGAGGCAGACCGAAGCCCACCAACTGGGCCGGACCTCCAGCCCCACGGACGCCCGCAACGCGGGCAGCGTCGACCGGCAGCACACCCACCGCCTGGTAGGGGTCGACGAGCATCCGCGCGCCCACGGCCTGCGGGCGGCGGCGATCTCGGCGACCAGGCCGCCGCGTCGTAGGTCACGGCGGGCAGCTACACCAGGGGGGTGCGCTCGTCGATCGCATCGGGGATCTCCTCGGCCGGCACGTGCAGCGTCGAGGCGCCGGGCTGCACGAGCCAGACGTGCGACAGCGACGGGACCTCTCTGGCGGCGTCCGATACGCGTACGTGAACCCGGACTGCATGCGCCGGGCCGATCCAGCGGACATGCTCACGACCTCCGCGAGATCGCCTGGGTGTGGTGTCGGCGCCGGCGGCTCCTACTTCTTGAGTCGCCGGCTGCCGCCGTGCCAGTCTTCCTGCCGGCCGACCTCGCCGGACGCGACACCGAAGCTGCTCAGCTGCGGCTGTTCCCGCATGCTGCGCTTGAGTTCGGCGAAGCCGGGGAACGCGGTCAGACCGATCACGTGGTCCCACAACGGAACGGCCTGCTCGTCGGTGGGCAGCCTGCTGATGACCGGCCCGAAGAACGCGGTGCCGTCCGGCGGCTGGAAGTGGATGATCGGCGTGCCGACATCCTTGCCGGTCAGCGACAGCGCCTCGTCGGTCTCCGCACGCAGTTCGCCGTCCCAGCTCGGGTCGTCCAATGCGGCCGCGAGGTCGGTCGGCAGTCCGGCCCGGGCCAGCAGCGGCGCGACGAACGCACGCGTCCCACGTTCGGCCGCGCCAAGCTCGGCCGAGTCCTCGGCATCGAACACCCGGTTGCCGATCGCCTCGTAGAGCGGCCCCACCGCGGCACGCCCGTGTTCGGCGCGAGCCCGTGCGGCGACCCGCAGTAGCCGAAGGCCCGCGGTGTGGCCCTCCTCGTAGCCGGCCGGGAAGTGACTGCCGTAGTCGATGTGCGCGTTGAGCATACGCAGTGAGATGAACCGCCAGTCCACCGTGTAGCCGCGCTGCGCGACTACCTTGCGCGCCCATTTGCTGGTCATCCAGGCGAACGGGCAGAGCGGGTCGAAGTAGAAGTTGATATCAACGTCGCTCATGCCGCCGCCTGGGATCGTACGTAACGGACCAGACCCGCCACGTCCTCGGGCACGAGCCTGCCAATGGCGCCACTGGAGTACACGCTCACGATCACCTTGCCCTCCGGGTCGAGCACGAAGCCGGTGGACTGAAGGTACAACGGGTCGTCTTCGACGAACGCGCCGGTCAGCTCGGACAGCGCGCGTGCGTCGGCGCTGTGTCCGACGGGGAAGGAGAGGTGGTGCTTGGCGATGAGGTCAGCGGTCGTCGCCTCGTCGTCGACCGACAGCGCGGCGACGCGAACGTCGAGTTCGGCGAGCGTGTCCGTGGCACGCTGGAACGCACGCAGCTGCGCGTTGCAGTACGGGCACCACGAGCCGCGATAGAACAGGACCACACCGAACCCGTCGGCGAACGCGTCGGGCACTGTCAGCGTCTCGCCACCGGGAACGGACAGGGTCAGCTCGGGAAAGGTGTCGCCGGGATGCAGGGCCATGGTTCGCTACTCCCTCGTCAGTAGCCGCGTGGGTGCGGCTGACAATGAGTTGGCGGCGTCAGGCGGTCGGGACCTTACCCCGAGTGTGCCGTGTCACAGATGCGCGGTGCGCTGCCAGGAGCGCAGCGGCTCGTCCGAGCCGGCCACGTCGAGACCGTCCCAGTCTCGCCGGTTCCACAGCAGCAACAACAATTCGCCGCCACGCGCCCGGAGCACGGTCTGATCGGCGTCGTCGACCTCGCCCCGCCCGAACTCGGGTTCCGTTGGGCCGAGCCGAATCCACCACCGGTGGTCGGCGTCTGTCGCGTGCAACGCGATCGTGGCGGGCCGGGGCGAACGCAGCCGCTCGCGGTACCGGCCGGCGAAACCCATGACCATCTCGTCGACCCCGTCGGCCGCGATGTCCGCGCTGACGTGCGCGCAGTCCAATGTGGAGCCCACCGTGGCGGTGCGCAGGTCGACGTGGTGCACGAGCGTCTCGTGGGCCTGTCTGCGGATCCAGTAGTCCCGCGCGCTCGCCGCGGGCCACATCGTCCAGCACGCCAGGTCGGTCGGCGCGGCACACAGGGTCCCGACGACCTTGGTGTGCGCGGCCTCGAAGACACGTGACAGCGCGGGCCCATCCAGTACCGGCACCTCCAGCGCCGCTCGTTCCGATGCGGCCGGCCGCTCGAACCGGCGTTCACCGACGATGAGCTCGACCCACCGGTACACCGCGGTCAGATGGCCGACGAGTTCGGCGACCGTCCATCCCGGACACGACGGCACCTGGCGCGTCAGGTCGCCACCGGCCAGGTCGAGCATGGCGCGGCCCTCGTCCTCGATGACCCGCAACAGGCGATCGGTGCTCGGGACAGTCACGTAGCACTTCCGGTGACGGCGGCGAGCAGGCCGTCGAAGTCCTCGCCACACGGGCCGCAGGACTCCAGGTGCGCCACGACGCCCGCGTACTCCGAGGTGACGTCCGCCCCGCTGGCGACGAGGTCGACGTACACGTGCAGTACCGCCATCGCCTCCTCGCAACCCACGTCACGGGGGTCGGTGGCCAGGAAGCGGTCCAACGACATCCCGTCGCTCATCGCGTTCCCCCTGGCGTTTCGTCGGTCAGATACCCGTTGGCGGACAGAAACGCGCGAATCTTACTTCGGGCGTCGAAGATTGTCTTGTAGATCGAGTTCCGGTTGCCGCCGAACCGGGCGACCATCGCGTCGAGCGGCACCCCGTTGAGCACGATCGCGACGAACAACCTGCGCTGGTGGTCGGTCAGCGTCTCGTCGACCGCACGCCGGATCGCGGCGAGCAGGTCGGCCGCCTCCGCCGCCGCGGCGGGGTTGAGCCCGAAGCGGTCCGGCAGCCGGTCCCAGTCCTCGTCGTCCAG
>DASYBO010000297.1:0-5593 GCA_036500685.1 Pseudonocardiaceae bacterium
GAGTTGATCGTCGCCCTGCTCGCCGTGCTCAAGGCGGGCGGCGCCTACCTCGCCCTCGACCCGGAAGCCCCGGCCACTCGACTCACCGACCTGCTCGACGGTGCCGGCACGACCGTCGTGCTGTCCACAATGGAGCTTGCAAGGCGGGTGCCCGGCGGCCACATCGTCCTCCCGGTCGACCTGACCGACCCCGACGACGGCCCAACCCAGCCGCCCGCCGTGCAAGTCGGCCCGGACAACCTGGCCTACGTCAGCTACACCTCCGGCTCGACCGGCGAACCCAAGGGCGTGAGCGTGCCGCATCGCGCGGTCGCCCGGCTGGTGTCCGCGCCGGACTGGGCCACCTTCGGTCCCGATGACGTGTTCCTCCAGGCCGCGCCGGTCGCCTTCGACGCGGCGACACTGGAAATCTGGGCACCGCTGTGCAACGGCGGCAGGCTCGCGCTGCTGCCGGCAGGCCAGCTCGACATCGAGCAGGTCGCCGAGACCATCCGCGCCGAGGGCGTCAGCGTGCTGTGGTTGACCGCGGGACTGTTCAACCAGGTTATCGACGGTCACCTCGACCAGCTCGGCGGCGTGCGCCACCTCATCGCGGGCGGCGACGTCGTCTCGCCAGACGCGGTCACCCGACTGCTCGCCGCGCACCCGCACCTGGTGTTCAGCAACGGTTACGGCCCGACCGAGAACACCACGTTCACCACCTGCGCCACGATCCGCGCCCCGTACCAGGGTGGTCCGGTGCCGATCGGCAGGGCGATCAGCGGAACCAGGGTCGCCGTGCTCGACCCGGACCTGCGACCGGTGCCGATCGGCGTCGCGGGCGAACTGTACGCGGGCGGCGCCGGGTTGGCCCGCGGCTACCTCGGCAGGCCGGGCGCCACCGCGCAACGGTTCCTGCCCGACCCGGCCGGCAGCGGCGAGCGGCTCTACCGCACCGGTGACCTGGTCCGCTGGCGCGCCGACGGCATGCTGGAATTCCTCGGCCGCGCCGACCGGCAGGTGAAGGTCAACGGCTACCGGATCGAACCGGCCGAGATCGAATCGGCCCTGCTCGCCAACGCGAACGTGCGGGCGGCCGCCGTGCTCGCGGCGGAGAGCGCGGGTGGCAAACGCCTTGTCGGCTACGTGGTACCGGTGGAGGCCGCGCTGGACGACGGCGGGCTGCCGAGCGAGCTGCGAAGCTGGCTGCGCGAACGCCTGCCCGGCTACCTCGTGCCGGCGCGGATCGTCGCGCTCGAGGAGTTTCCGTTGACCCCCAACGGAAAACTGGACCGCGCAGCGCTGCCCGAGCTGAATCGCGCGCCGCGCAACGTGCCCAACGACTACATCGCGCCGAACACCCACCTCGAACGGTTGCTGTGCGACCTGTGGGGCGACGCGCTCGGCATCGCCGACATCGGCACCGACGACGACTTCTTCGAGCTCGGCGGACACTCGCTGATCGCCGCCGAGTTGTTGGCCCGGCTCCAACAGGAGTTCGGCATCGAACTCTCCGCGCGCACGCTCTACCTGAGCCCGACGGTCGGCGAACTCGCAGAACTGACCGAACTGGACAGCGCGCTCGTCAAGCAGACCAGCGAATGAGGAGCGAGATGGCCATGCGGCTCATGCTGTGTTTCCCGCCCGCGGGGGCGGGCGCGAGCTTCTTCCACCCGTGGATCGGGCAGTCGAGCGAGCTGACCGTGCATCCGGTCGAGTTGCCAGGCCGGGAGAAGCGCTTCGCCGAAGCGCCGTGCGAGAGCCTGCCGGCCCTGATCAACGGTCTGCTGCCGGAACTGCTGGCGCAAGCCGACGACGCCGAGCAGATCGTGGTGTTCGGGCACAGCTTCGGCACCCTGCTCGCCTACGAGACGACCCGCGCGCTGCTGGCCAGGGCGCCCGGACTGGACGTCACGCTGGTGGTGAGCGGGGCCGGGGTACCCGGCAGGCGGCTCGCCGACCCGGTCACCGGCCTACCCGACGACGAGTTCGTCGCGCGCGTACGGCACATCGCCGGCTATCACCACCCGGCCTGGGACGAACCGGAACTGCGCGAGATGCTGCTGCCCGCGTTGCGCGCGGACATGCGGATGTACGAGCGCTACCGGCCGACCGGCCAGCAACCGCTGAGCTGCCCGATCCTCGCCGTCCGGGGCAACGCCGACACCCTGGTCGCGCCGGACGCGCTGGATGGGTGGCAACGGCTCACGACCGGAGAATTCCACCGCGCCGAGATCGACGGCGGGCACATGTACCTCGTCGAGGGCTGGCCGACCCTGCTCGAACTCGTCGACCGGCAACTGCGACCAAGGCAGGTCAGTCATGGCTGAGCGAGCGTGCAACGAAATCGACTGGGCCATCGAGCGCGGCCGGACCGACCGGCTCACCGAGCCGTCGCCCCACCGCCTCCCCGAACTCATCGCGGCCCAACCACCGGACGCGATCGCGCTCGTCGACGGCGAACGCCGCATGACCTACGGCGAACTCGTGCAGGGCGCCAACCGTTACGCCAACGGCCTGCGCGCGCTCGGCGCTGTCGACGGCGACCGGATCGGCGTCTGCCTCGACCGGTCCGCGGAACTGATCGTCGTCCTGCTCGGCGTGCTCACCGCAGGTTGCTCTTACGTGCCAATGGAACCCGGCTACCCGGCCGAACGCCTCGCCTACACCGTCGGCAACGCCGAAGTGCGGCTCGTGATCACCGAGGAAACTGCCCCGGACTTCGGCGCAACGCAGACCGTCGACCGGCTTCGTCTCCGCACGGACGATTCCCGCGCACCACACACCAACGCGACCGCCGACGACCCGGCCTACGTCATCTACACCTCGGGTTCCACCGGCCGCCCCAAGGGCGTCGTCGTGGCCCACCGCGCAGTGACCAGCCTGCTGGCCGCGACGAGGGCCGATTTCGGGTTCACCGAACAGGACCGGTGGAGCTGGTTCCATTCGGTGGCCTTCGACTTCTCGGTGTGGGAGATCTGGGGCGCGTTGCTCACCGGCGCCGCCCTGGTCGTGGTGCCGTACTGGACCTGCCGTTCGCCCGAGGACTTCCACCGGCTGCTCAGCGATGAGCGGATCACCGTGCTCAACCAGACTCCGTCCGCGTTCGCCCAACTGCTCGCCGTCGACCGCGAACGCGGCGGTGGCCGCACACCCCGGCTGCTGGTCTTCGCGGGCGAGCCGCTGGACACCAGAATTCTCACCGAATGGTTCGACCGGCACCCGGACACCCACGCGGTGAACATGTACGGCATCACCGAAACCACCGTGCACGTGACCGCGCAAACGCTGCGCAGGGCGGACGCGGTGGTCGGCTACCGCTCGGTCGGCCGAGCCATCCCCGGCTGGTCCGTGCGCGTCGTCGACGAACAGCACCGGCCGCTGCCGCTTGGCGTGACCGGCGAGATCGCGGTCGGTGGCGACGGTCTGGCCATCGGATACCTCAACCAGCCCGAGCTGACCGCGCGCCGCTTCATCCGCGACGAACACGGCGAACGCATCTACCTCAGCGGCGACCGCGGCAGGATGCTGCCGGACGGCAGGCTGGAATGCCTCGGCCGACTCGACAGCCAGGTGAAGCTACGCGGACACCGCATCGAACTCGACGAGATCCGCGCCGTTCTCGTCGGCCACCCCACGGTCACCGCCGCAGCGGTGATACTGGCGGGCGAAGCCGAACAGGCCGCACTGCACGCCTACGTCGTCGGCCCGGACATCGACCCCGTCGCCGTGCGCAGGTTCGCCGCCAGGCAACTCCCGGACTACATGATCCCCAGCACGGTGACCGTGCTGCCCGCGCTCCCCTTGACCCCCAACGGCAAACTCGACCGGATCGCCCTGCCCGCCCCGCAAACGCAGCAGATCGCCGAGCTGCCCGACCTTCCCGAGGTGGACGGCGCACTCGGCACCGTGTTGCAGGTCTGGCAGGAGGTGTTCGGCCGCACCGTCGGCGCCGACGACGAATTCTTCGACCTCGGTGGCAATTCCACGCTGGCCTTGGAGATCGCCAAACGACTGCGCGCCAACGGCGTCAGCGCGGTGGCGCGCGTGGTGTACGAATTCCCGACCCCCGGCCAACTCGCCAAGTTCGCCGAAAGCGCATAAGCGGGCGGCTCAGTGCTCGCAGATCTTGTCGTGGCGGGCGGTGGTGGCCTCGCTGGCCGCGCCGCGGCGGCCCGAGAAGATCCAGATGAGGTTGCCGCGTTCGAATCGGTCGTACGCGCGCCACGCGCGCAGGTACGTCTCCTGAACAAGATGGGGCAGTCCACATGGACACCTTCCTCCCCGGCACCCGACTCCTGTCCTGGTACTGGGCTATCGCTGGGAAGCCAGCTCTGCGCTGGGGTGCGATTCCGGTAGTCCGAACGAAGGAAGCAGGTTGCTCTCGAAGCGGGTCAGGGTACTGATCCGGTCGCCGCTCAGGCTGAGGACGAGGAGTTCGGCCCCACCGCGAATGCCGGCGGGTGCGGGCCGGTAGACGCCGAATGCCGGCTGGCCGTTGGCTCGGGTCGGTATGAGGTCGTACCTGTGCGGGCCGACGGTGGCGGCGAGGAGGCGGACCGCGGCGTCGCGGCCCTCGTATTGGAGCGGCTGCGGCGGCATCGAGATGAAGACGTCATCGGTCAGCAGGGCTACCAGCGCGTCGATGTCGGAGGACTGGTAGGCGTGGACGAACTTCGCCAGGATCGCTTCCTCGGCTTGTGAACCGCTGGCCGGAGCCGGTGCTCGGGCGGGTTCCGACGACTCTGTTCGCTGCAAGGTGGCCCGCGCACGCTTGAGAGCGCTTTTCACCGAGTCGATGGTGGTGTCCAACATGTCGGCGACCTCGTCGGCGTGGAATCCGACGACGTCACGCAGGATGAGGACGGCGACCTGGCGGGGCGGCAGGGCCTGCAATGCGGTCACGAAGGCAAGGGAGATGGCTTCGGTCTGTTCATAACGCGCCTCCGGCCCCGGGGACATGCCCTGCCCGTCGTCCATGAGCATGTCGGGGTAAGGCTCCAACCAGATGACCTCGCCGAGCCGGGTCGGCTCGGGCAGCTCGACCTTGGGCCCTTCCCATTCCTTGGCCTGGCGTCGACTGGTCGTGCGACGGGCGTTGAGGCACCGGTTGGTGGCGATCCGGTACAACCAGGTGCGCACCGAGGCGCGTTCCTGGTACCCAGCCAGGCCCTGCCAAGCCGACAAGAACGTTTCCTGCAGAGCGTCCTCGGCATCTTGCAGAGACCCGAGTATCCGGTAGCAGTGCACCTGCAGCTCCCGGCGGTACGGCTCGGTGAGCGTTCGGAACGCCTCGCCGTCTCCGGACCGCGCCCTGATGATCAGATCAGCTCCCACCGGATCCACTTTCACGACACCTCTCTCGTGCCTGTAGCAATTCCATTCTGTGTAGACACCGCTTGACACGCGAATGGGGCGGTCCAGGCTGGTACCTCCTCGCCCGGCCGGAGCCGGACCGCAGGTGGCCTGCGCAGGCAGTACCGCGAAAGTGCAATCTATCGCAGGTAGACCTCAACGGTGAGCGGATCGGCGGAGCCCACGACGACGTGGACCTGCACGGGGTAGTGCTTCAGCCGTCAATAGACGGCTTTTCTTCATCAGTGGTGGATCGCGG
>DASYBO010000298.1:0-6921 GCA_036500685.1 Pseudonocardiaceae bacterium
CTACTGCTCGGACAACCGAGAACGGGGCGATCATCATGCGCGGTCGGCACCACCGAATGGGCGTCCTGCTCGGCGGGTGCGCGCTGCTGCTCGCCGCCTGTACGGGCGCGTCCGGCTCCCTCCCGCCCACCACGCAATCCGGACCGACCGGCAACGAGGCCGCGCAGGGCACCGTGCCAAGACCGGATCACGTGGTCATCGTGGTCGAGGAGAATCACGCGTTCGGCGACATCATCGGCAGCGGGCAGGCGCCCTATTTCGCATCGCTGGCCAGCCAGGGCGCGCTTTTCACCGAATCGTTCGCGCTCACCCACCCCAGCCAGCCGAACTACCTCGCGCTGTTCTCGGGATCCACCCAGGGCGTCGCGGACGATTCCTGCCCGCACACCTTCACCGCGGACAACCTCGGACACCAACTGCTCGCAGGCGGTCTCGGCTTCGCCGGCTATTCCGAGGACCTGCCCGGTGTCGGGTCGACCGAGTGCTTCCCCGGCGAATACGACCGGGACCACAATCCGTGGGTCGACTTCACCAACATCCCGGTGAGCGCGAATCAGCCGTTCACGGCGTTCCCCACCGACTACGCCAAGCTGCCAACCGTGTCCTTCGTGATACCCGATCTCGACCATGACATGCACAACGGCACCGTCGCCCAGGCCGACTCCTGGCTGAAGACCAACCTGGACGGCTACCTGCGGTGGGCCGAAACGCACAACAGTCTGTTGATCGTCACCGGCGACGAGGACGACGGGTCGGCGGCCAACCAGATCGCGACGATCTTCGTCGGCCAGCAGGTCAAGCCGGGCAGCTATGCAGGCCGGATCGATCACTACACCGTGTTGCGCACCATCGAGGCTGCGTACGGGCTGCCCGCGATCGGCTCGGCCGCGAGCGCGCGGCCGATCACCGGGGTGTGGCGCGCGAACTGACCGTCCCCATCATTTGGTGGAGGCCGGGCTCATCCGTTTGATGGAGACGGATCACCAGTCCGTGGATGAGGCCAATTGCTGACCGAGGCGGTGGCGTACTGCCTCTGCGCGTCGGCCGACCTGTGGGTCGCGGCGCGCTGCACCACCGACGATCCGAACCTGTCGCTGCTATCCGCGCTGAACCGCGTCGACCAGGGCGAGATCGTGGTCGACACGATCGCCCCACTCGCCCGGCCCACCCCGGCCGCCGCGGCTGTGCGCTGGCGCGCCACCTACCTGACCGGTCGCGAGCAGGAATGCCTTACGCTGCTGGTGGAGGGCCTCGGCAGGGCGGCTGTGGCGCACCGGTTGCGTGTGTCGCCGACGACGCTGCGTAGCCATCTGCAAGGCCTGATGACCAAACTCGGCGTACATTCTCGGCTGGAGGCGGCAGCGCTCGCGATGCGTTATTCCTTGCTGGAAAATGGATCCAGGGCGCTGGCCGGCAGCGGCCCGAAAGGCGAAAAACCTTGCTGACATATCTCGAGGCGATCGTGGTCGGCGCCTTCCAGGGCGTGACCGAGCTGTTTCCGGTCTCCAGTCTCGGCCATTCGGTGCTGATTCCGGCGCTGGTCGGCGGGAGCTGGGCGCGGGACCTCAACGTGTCCGCGCCGGAGTCGCCGTACCTGGCCTTCATCGTCGGCCTGCACGTGGCGACCGCCGCGGCGCTGGTGCTGTTCTTCTGGCGGGACTGGGTCAGGATCATCGGCGGCCTCATCACCTCGATCCGCTACCGTCGGGTGCGCACCCCGGCCGAGCGGCTGGTCTGGCTGATCATCATCGCCACCATTCCGGTCGGTCTCGCCGGCCTGGCCCTTGAACACGTTTTCCGCACCACACTGGGCCGCCCGATCCCGGCCGCGGCCTTCCTGATCGCCAACGGCGTAGTGCTGTACGTGGGTGAACGACTGCGCCGCCGGGCACAGGTCTCCGAACCATCACTGGTGGGCGCCGCCAGCACGGACCACGCCGCCAGCACGGACCACACGGTCGTAGGCGATTCAGGCCGGTCGGAAACCGACATAACGGCCGACCAGGCGGCCGACCAACGACTGGCTCGGCTCACGATCGGCCGGGGCACGCTGATCGGCAGTGCCCAGATCCTGGCGCTGCTGCCCGGGATCAGCCGGTCCGGCATCACCATGGTGGCCGGGCTGCTGCGCGGACTGTCCCATGAGGACGCGGCGCGATTCTCCTTCCTCCTGGCCACCCCGGTGATCCTCGCCGCCGGCATCCTCAAGATCCCCGACCTGTTCGGTCCACTGGGCGCCGGGATCCACGGCCAGGTACTGGCCGGCAGCATCGCGTCATTCGTCAGCGCGTACCTCGCGGTGCGCTTCCTGACCCGCTACTTCCGCACGCGCACGCTGACCCCGTTCGCGATCTACTGCGTGCTGGCCGGGGCGGGCAGCCTGGCCTGGCTCACCCTGCGCTGACCCTGGCCCTGGCAGTCCTACGAAAGCCGGACGACTGGCTGGGACCGCGCCGGTCCAGCAGGCTAGGGGCATGACCGAACCCGGAACCGTGCTGATCACCGGCCCGACGCGCAACCTGGGCCGCAACGCCGTGCTGGCCATGGCCGGCCGCCCGGACGGGCAGCGACCCGACCTCCTGCTGGTCGGCCGCGCCGGACCGGACCTGACAGCGGTCGCCGACGAGGCTCGCGCGCGTGGCGCCACCGTCCGCGAGATCGGCTGCGACCTCGCGCGCCTTGCCGACGTCCGCACCGCCGCAACCACCGCGCGCGACCTGCTCGCCGCAGGCGCCGTGCGACCGCTGCACGCGCTGGTCGCCAACGCCGGCACCATCTCGACCGACACCCGGCGGGCCTCAACCGACGGCTACGAGCTGACCTTCGCCGTCAACTACCTCGCCCACGCCCAGCTCATCGGCGACCTGCTGGGCTCGTTCGCCGCCCCGGCGCGGGTCGTGCTGATCGGCTCGAACACCTATCAGGCCAACGTCTGGCGCAAGCTGCTGCACGTGCCCGAGGCCAAGTGGGCCGACCCGGTCGAGCTCGCCCGCCCGGCCGGTGGCGAGCAGGCCGCCGGCGCTGCCGCCGCCGGCGTCGCCTACTCCAACGCCAAGCTGGCGATCCTGTATTACGCCCACGAACTGCAGCGCCGCGCAGGCGACGGAATCAACGTGTCGGTATTCGAACCAGGCTGGATGCCCGGCACCGCGCTCGGCCGGGGCGCCCCAGAGGCCTTTCAGGCGATGGGTCGCATCATTGGTCGTCTGCCCGGGGTATCAACGCCGGAACGCTCCGGGCCGCTGCTGGCCGCGATGGCGCTCGACGAGAAGTGGGCGCACCTGCGCGATGGCGCGTTCGTGGTGAAGACCAAGTTGACCGAGGTGCAGCCGGTCGCCAACGACCGCGACCGGGAGCGGAGCTTGTGGGAGGCGACCGCCGAGTTGTTGGCACGCGCCGGCACATCGAATTCGTAGCTACTGAATGGGCAGAGCCCGCAGCCGCACTCGGCGCGCCTCTCGTGGGTAGAACTGCCGACCCTGCATCCCCGACGCCGTAAGCAGAATGGCGCACGGAGACGGGAGTGGCCACGTGCGGGTGTTGTTGTCGACCTACGGGTCGCGCGGGGATGTCGAACCATTGGTCGGGCTGGCCGTGCGGGTGCGGGAACTGGGCGCGCAGGTGCGGGTCTGCGCGCCGCCGGACTTCGCCGAGCGGTTGGCCGATGTCGGTGTGCCGTTCGTCCCGGTTGGCTGGCCGGTGCGACCGGTGTTGCACGGGACGACGCCGCCACCGGCCGGAGACCTGTCCCAGCGCGCTGCGGAGTTGATCGCCGCGCAGTTCGACGCGCTTGCCGCAGCCGCAGAAGGATGTGACGCGCTTGTGGCGGCCGGCCTGATGCCGGTTGCCGCACCATCGGTGGCCGAGAAGCTGGGTATGCGCTACCAGTATGCGAGCTACTGCCCGATTTTCCTGCCGTCACCGCATCATTCGCCGGTGGCGTTCGCGGGCAGGCCGTTCCCGCCGGAGGCGACCGACAACAGCGCGAGGTGGGACCTGGACGCGCGAAACTACAACACGGTATTCGGTGCCGCGCTCAACACCCATCGGGCGGCGATGGGCCTGCCAGCCGTTGACGACGTCCGCCACCACGTCCTGACCGATCGGCCCTGGCTGGCGGCGGACCAGATCCTGGCACCATGGCCCGAGCCCTCGGACCTCGACGTTGTGCAGACCGGCGCGTGGATCCTGCCGGACGATCGCCCGTTGCCGGCCGAGGTAACGGCATTCCTGGACGCCGGTGCTCCGCCGGTGTACGTGGGGTTCGGCAGCATGCGCGCCCCTGCCGACGTCGCCAGGGTGGCCATCGAGGCGATCCGCGCGCAGGGTCGCCGCGTGCTCATCGGGCGTGGTTGGGCCGATTTGTCGCTGATCGACGATGATGCGGACTGCTGCGCTGTCGGCGAGGTCAACCTGCACGCCCTGTTCGCGCGGGTGGCCGCGGTGGTGCAGCACGGTGGTGCGGGCACGACGACGGTTGCCGCACGGGCAGGCGCGCCCCAGGTGGTGATCGCCCAGATGGTGGACCAGCCGTACTGGGCAGGCCGGGTGGCCGAGTTGGGTATCGGCGTGGCACATGACGGCCCGACGCCGACTGTCGAATCCCTGTCGAGCGCACTCGACGGGGCTCTGGCGCCGGAGACCGGCGCACGGGCCAAGGCGGTGGCCGCCGCGATCCGCACCGACGGAGCCGCAGTGGCCGCATCGTGGCTGCTCGCCCAGCCGAACATCACATGCGTGGCGTGACCGTCCGGACGGACGTCGGTACTCCGGGCATGCCACCGGCGGCCGATGCGTACTCGGGGACACCCACGCAGGTGAACAACAAGCCGTCCGCATGTTGGCCGAGCAGCGCGGGCAGGAGGCTGTCGGCGAACGTCATGCCGCGGGCGCTGGCGCCCAGGGCGTAGGCAAGCAGGTGCAGTCGGCCTTCCGCGATGCCGGCGGCAAGCTGCGCCTCGCGATACTGCCTGTCGTCGAGGGCGCCAACGTTCGCGGTAGCGATCACGATGAAAGCGGCGTCGCGTCCAAGGCCTTGGTCGACGCAGAGGTGGTAGAGCTCCTCGCGCAGGTCCCCGGCGCGGACCGGTGTCGACAGGTTCGGCCAGCGGTACACGCCGGGAGCGAGCCCGTCGACGTTGTGGACCACGATCCAGTGCGGCACGCTGATCCCCCGTAGCGCCACGCTGAGCGACGTGACCAGCAGCTCCTTCGACAACCCGCGCGCGGGATCCATCAGGGCCTGCGATCCGCGAGCGAGGACCACATTCTCGACGGGTTCGCCGCCGAGCGACGGCACGTCGATCGGCGCCCCGCGATCCCACTCCACCCCGAGCATGCCTTGATCGCCCGCGCGCTGTGCCGACGTGACGAGCGGGAATTCGACCGGCGCGTCGTCCACGGCACCTGGCGTCGCCGGACCTGTCGCGCTCAGCGCGGGCGCGTCCTTGCCGAGCGCGACCACGGCCACCGGCCACTCGTGGACGCCGTCCGCTCCAACGAGATCGGCAACGGCCTGATCGGGAAATCGGGTATGCAGCCGGGACGCGATGCCCGCGGAGTCGGTCGCCGCCAACAGTTGCGACAGCATCGTGCCAGCATCCCAGTAGACGTGGCGATAGCCCCGCTCCCGATAGCGCCAGCCCGTCCGCCAGGGAACGCCGGTGACGACCAGGACGGGCGAGTCGCCGTGCGGGGGCGGACCGACGAGCACGAGGCTGTGGTCCTGCGGGTGGTACCAGTACACGCCGGCCGGCAGCGGTCCGCCTTCGGGCACGGCGACGTACAACTCCAACGGGAAACGGCCACCGGCCGATCCCGCGGCACGGAACAGCCAGGTGCAGTAAGGACGCTGAGCGGTGCGCACCACCCCGGCGGCCAGGTGCAACACCCGCGCGAGCTGCGAGAGGTTCAGCTCGGCGCGCGCGACGTCCGCGGTCCCGGCCAGGACGTCGACGGCCGCGGCGGCGGTGGTCGGCAACTTGGCAGGCAGCGCTACGCGCGGCAGCGACTCCGGATATCTCTTGTAGAACCACGGCAGACGGTCAAGATCGTTGACCACGAGATCGCGCAACACGCGCGGGTCGTCAACCGGAGGTTCCCACTCGTGGGCTTCGTCGAAAGGACCCTTCGAGGTAAGTCGGTGCAGCGTCCGCGTGGCCCTCTCCATCTGAGAAGTCTGGCACAGCTATCGCGTGGATCGCTGGGACAGCAACCCAGCCAGGGCACCGGCGACCACCGTGATGCCCCAGGGCGCTGCTGAAGGCCACTGGGAATGGTACCCAAACTGATCATGGCCGGGGTCGTCGCGGCGCTCGTCGCCGGGATCACGGCCGGCTTCACCGGCGCTGCCCGCACCGCACAGGCCGCACCCAACGTGATCTGGAGCGCGAACACCAACCTGACTCCAGCGCAGAACTTCCCCGAACTCGGGGAACTGCCGGGAACGATCACCGTGGCCAACGATCCGCTGGGCATGTACGGCCCGTCGTTCCGGTACGAGACCTGGCAGAACACGGACGGCACGAAGGCCCGCTGCGAGAGCACCGGCCTGCTGCAGCCGGACAACAAGATACTGTTGCTGGACAACAGCATGATCGGCTAGACCGTGTACCTGGGCTGGCGCGCGCCGTGGGACCCCATGCCGATCCAGAAGGGCGCACGGATCTCGCTGTTCCAGCTGCGTGATGCGCGGATGTAGCTTTCGGCACGAACTACCCAGGTCAAAGCCCTGGTACAGCTCCTCGAGAAGCTCCCCAGCCTTAACGCTATTCCGCCGACCCGGTCGATCGCTGGCCTGCCAGCCTGGCTCGGCCAGCCTGGACGTCGATCACGGCACCATACAGACAGTGACGACGGACTGACAACCAGTTTGACATGCTGTCGATAACCGCTCGCAAGGTCGCGCGACATCCGGACGTG
>DASYBO010000299.1:0-14028 GCA_036500685.1 Pseudonocardiaceae bacterium
GAGTGCAGGTGCATGACGTTCAACTTGGCCAGGCCCGGGTAGATGCCGGCGAACATGGCGGGCAGGATCGCGAAGTACTTGGCGAGGTCGTTGGCGATGGAGAAGGTCGTCAGCGCGCCACGAGTGATCAGCAACTGCTTGCCGATCTCCACGATCTGGATCAGCTTGGTCGGGTCGGAGTCCAGGTCGACCATGTTGCCGGCCTCCTTGGCCGCCATGGTGCCGGTGTTCATCGCGACACCGACGTCGGCCTGGGCCAGTGCCGGGGCGTCGTTCGTGCCGTCACCGGTCATCGCGACCAGCTTGCCGCCCTCCTGCTCCTTGCGGATCAGGGCCATCTTGTCCTCGGGCTTGGCCTCGGCAAGGAAGTCGTCCACTCCGGACTCCTCGGCGATGGCCTTGGCGGTCAACGGGTTGTCGCCCGTGATCATGACCGTCTTGATGCCCATCTTGCGGAGTTCGGCGAAGCGCTCCTTGATGCCCGGCTTGACCACGTCGGACAGGCGGATCACGCCACGGATGGAAGCGACGCGACCGTTGAGTTCGGCGCACACCAGCGGGGTACCACCCTGCTGGCTGATCATGTCGACGACCTGGGTGACCTCGTCGGGGACGGTGCCACCGTGTTCGATCACCCAGTCCCGCACCGAGTTGGCCGCGCCCTTTCGGACCTCGCGATCACCGATGTCCACACCGGACATCCGGGTCTGCGCGGTGAACGGCACGAACTCGGCCAGTTTCTCCGCGTCGGACGCCTCAGCGGCCAGGCCGAACTCCGTGACGCAGAGTTCGACGATGCTGCGGCCTTCCGGCGTGCCGTCGGCGAGGCTGGACAGCCGCGCTGCGGCGGCCAGGTCCTCGACGGTGGAGGTGCCTACCGGGAGCAGTTCGGTGGCCCGCCGGTTGCCGAAGGTGATGGTGCCGGTCTTGTCCAGCAGCAGCGTGTCCACGTCGCCCGCTGCCTCGACGGCGCGGCCGGACATGGCCAGCACGTTGCGCTGCACCAGCCGGTCCATACCGGCGATGCCGATCGCGGAGAGCAGCGCGCCGATCGTGGTCGGGATCAGACAGACCAGCAGTGCGGTCAGGATGATCACCGACTGCGGCTTGCCCGCGTAGGCGGCCATCGGCTGCAGCGCGACGACCGCGAGCAGGAAGATGATGGTCATCACGGCGAGCAGGATGGTCAACGCTATCTCGTTCGGCGTCTTCTGCCGAGAAGCGCCTTCCACCAGAGCGATCATGCGGTCCACAAAGGACTCGCCTGGCTTGGTGGAGATTTTCACCACGATCCGGTCGGACAGCACGGTGGTGCCACCGGTGACGGCCGAACGGTCGCCGCCGGACTCGCGGATGACCGGAGCCGACTCGCCAGTGATGGCCGACTCGTCGATCGTGGCGATGCCCTCGACGACGTCACCGTCACCGGGAACCACCTGACCGGCCTCGACGACGACAAGGTCGCCGATGCGCAGTTCGGTGCCGGGCACCTGCTCCTCGGACCCATCTTCGGTCAGCCGACGGGCGATGGCCTCCTTCTTGGTGCGCCGCAGCGACTCGGCCTGCGCCTTGCCCCGGCCCTCGGCGACCGCCTCGGCCAGGTTGGCGAAGATCACCGTGAACCACAGCCAGGCGGCGGTGCCGATGGAGAAGCCGCTCGGGTTGAAGATGCAGAAGAAGGTGGACAGCAGCGAGCCGACCCACACCACCATCATCACTGGGTTGCGCAGTTGGTGCCGTGGGTCCAGCTTGCGCAGGGCGTCGGGCATTGAGACGAGCAGTTGCTTCGGGTTGAACACCCCGGCACTGACCCGATGCGCGTTCTCCGCGTGATGTTCTTGCTGTTCAACGGGAGTGCGCTCACGAGTAGTGGTCGCGGTCATGAGAGGGCCTCCGCAATGGGACCGAGGGACAGCGCCGGGATGAACACGATCGCGGCGACGAGTAGGACGGTGCCGCCGAGCATCGTTGCGAACAGCGGCGACGCGGTGTTGAGCGTGCCGGAGGTTTCCGGCACCTTCCGTTGCGAGGCGAGCGAACCGCCGAGCGCCAGAACCGCGATGATGGGGATGAACCGGCCGAACAACATGCACATGCCCAGGGTCGACTGGAAGAAGTCACTGGTGACCGTGATTCCGGCGAAGGCACTGCCGTTGTTGTTCGAGGCCGAGGTGTAGGCGTAGAGGACTTCGGAGAAGCCGTGCAGGCCGGGGTTGCCCAGCGCGGCCTGCGTGGAGGGCAGCGCGATGGCTATGCCGGCGAACACCAGGACCAGCAGTGGCATGGCCAGCATGGCGATCGAGGCGAAGGTGATCTCGCGGCGGCCGATCTTCTTGCCGAACAGCTCCGGTGTGCGGCCGACCATCAGGCCGGCCAGGAACACCGCGACGATGGCGAACACCAGGATCGAGTAGATGCCGGTACCGACACCGCCGGGCGAGATCTCGCCGAGCATCATGTTGATCATCGCGCCACCGCCGCCGAGCCCGGAGAGGCTGTCGTGCGCGGCGTTGATCGCACCGGTCGACGTGCCCGTTGTCGAGCCTGCGAACAGCGAGGAACCGGGGATGCCGAAGATGGTTTCCTTGCCCTCGAACGAACCGCCGGCCAGCAGCGCGGCCGGACCGTTCGGGTGCGACTCGGCCCACCAGATGACCGCCTGCATGCCGCCCCACAGCACCGCCATCACGGACACGATCATGTAGCCCTGTTTGACGTTGCCGACCATCCGGCCCAGCGTCCTGGTGAGACTGACCGGGATCACCAGCAGCAGGAAGATCTCCAGCAGGTTGGACCAGGCGTTCGGGTTCTCGAAGGGATGCGCGGAGTTGGCGTTGAAGATGCCGCCGCCGTTGGTCCCGAGTTCCTTGATGCTCTCCTCGCTCCCGGCCGGGGCGAGCGCGATGGTGTGCTGGGCGCCGTCGATGGTGGTGACGGCGACGCCGGACTTGAGGCTCTGCACCACGCCGAGGCCGATCAGCACGATCGCGGAGACGAACGCGATCGGCAGCAGGATGCGGATGGTGCCTCGGGTGATGTCCACCCAGACGTTGCCGAGCCGGTCGGTGTTGGCGCGGACGAAGCCCCGGATCAGCGCGACCGCGACCGCGATGCCGACGGCGGCCGACACGAAGTTCTGCACGGTCAGGCCGAGCATCGGCACGGCAGAGCCCAGGGTCTGCTCGGGGATGTAGGACTGCCAGTTGGTGTTGGTGACGAAGCTGGCAGCGGTGTTGAAGGCCATCGAGGGTACGACGGCGCCATGCCCGAACGCCCACGGCAACACCGGCTGGATGCGTTGGAACAGGTACAGCAGCAGCACGCCGACCAGCGAGAAGCCAAGGACGCCTGCGCCATAGGTGGTCCAGCGCTGCTCGGAGTCCGGGTTGACCCGGAACAACCGGTACAGGACCTTCTCCACGCGCCAGTGCTTGTCGGTGGTGAACACATGCGCCATGTAGTCGCCGAAGGGCTTGTACACCACGGCCAGCGCGAGGACGAGTAGGCCGAGCTGTAGCAGCCCGGCCCCGGTGGTTGACATCAGAACTTCTCCGGTCGGATCAGCGCGACGAACAGGTAGATGAGCAACATGGCCGCGAGCACGCCACCGATGACGTTCGCGAGAGTTCCGGCGCCGCTCATATCTTTTCCAAGCCGCGCAACATCAGCGCCAGTAGCAGGAACACGCCCAAGGTCAGGGCGAGGTAGGCCACGTCGGCCATCTGCGGTGCCTTTCTTCTCTGCTCGTGCTCGTTGCGGCCACCACCGATGACCGTCCCTGCGAAAGGGTGCGCTCGCCGGTTCCTCGAAGGGGGTCGTCTGACGGCTCCTTGACACCGCGCTCACGCGCATTGACGCGGTCTTGACGCGGTCGGTGACTCAGCTCTCCCGGCCACCGACCGACCCTCACCCGTTCGGCTCAGCCGGCTCGACCGCTGGGTGCTCTGCGTGTCCGTCCTCGACGTCCGTTTCGTGGTGTGAGCCGACTCACGTGGATCAAGCAAAACCGCCGGACGTGGCCGAATGCGCGGTCAACCGTCCGTATTCGCCCGATCGCGCGAGGCGACCCCTTTCGGAGGTTTAGTTTCATAGGCTATGAATGTTGTTAACACGGTCGTAACGGCACAAACACGGAGAGGGAGACTGTTATGTGCGGTATCACCGGTTGGGTGGGGTTCCACCACGATCTGAATCAAGAGCTGGCCACGCTGGACGCGATGACCGAGACCATGGCCTGCCGCGGCCCCGACGCTCGCGGTACGTGGCTGGCCACGCACGCCGCGCTGGGGCACCGGCGGCTGTCCGTGATCGACATCGAGGGCGGCGCCCAGCCGATGACGCTGGACACCCCGCAGGGCACGCTGACGATGGTCTACAGCGGCGAGGCCTACAACTTCACCGAGCTGCGCGACGAGCTGCGCCGCCGCGGCCACGGCTTCCGCACCACCAGTGACACCGAGGTCGTGCTGCACGCCTACCAGGAATGGGGCGAGGCCATGGCCGAGCACCTCAACGGCATGTACGCCTTCGCCATCTGGGACGCGCGCACCGAGAAGCTGGTGATGATCCGCGACCGGATGGGCATCAAGCCCTTCTACTACTACCCCACCAAAGACGGCGTGCTGTTCGGCTCCGAGCCCAAGGCCATCCTGGCCAACCCGCTGGCCGAGCGCGTTGTCGGCCTCGACGGCCTGCGCGAGCTCTACACCATGGTCAAGACCCCTGGCATGGCCGTCTGGGAGGGCATGTACGAGGTCGAGCCGGGCACCGTGGTGACCGTGGACCGCTCCGGCCTGCGCACCTCGGTCTACTGGCGGCTGGAGACCCGCGAGCACACCGACGACCAGAGGACCACCGTCAAGCACGTGCGCGAACTACTCGACGACATCGTGCGCCGGCAGCTCGTGGCGGACGTGCCCCGCTGCGTGCTGCTCTCCGGCGGCCTCGACTCCAGCGCGCTGACCGCGCTTGCCGCCAAGCAACTGGGCGAAAAGGGCGAGTCGGTGCGCAGCTTCTCCGTCGACTTCTTCGGCCAGGCCGAGAACTTCACAGCAGATGACTTCCGCCCCACCCCGGACACGCCGTTCGTGCACGACGTCGCCGAGCACGTGCAGTCCGACCACACCGACGTCGTATTGGACTCCGACGAGCTCACCGACCCGGCGCTGCGCAGGCACGTGGTCACCGCCAACGACCAGCCCAACGGCCGGGGCGACATGGACGCCTCGCTCTACCTGCTGTTCAAGGCAATCCGGCAGAAGTCCACGGTCGCGCTGTCCGGCGAGTCGGCCGACGAGGTGTTCGGCGGCTACCGCTGGTTCCACGACCCCGAGGCCCAGAAGGCCGACACCTTCCCCTGGATGATGCGGTTCCAGTCGGTCAGCGACGGCATGCTCCACACCGGACCCAGGCTCTTCGCCCCCGACCTCGACAAGGCCCTCGACCTGCGCGGCTACATCGCCGACCGGTACGCGAGCGCGGTGGCCGAGGTGACCCCGCTTGCCGGCGCGAGCGAGTTCGAAAACCGCATGCGCGTCATCTGCTACCTGCACCTGACCCGGTTCGTGCGCATGCTGCTGGACCGCAAGGACCGGATGAGCATGGCCGTCGGACTGGAGGTGCGCGTGCCGTTCTGCGACCACCGCCTTGTCGAGTACGTGTACAACACGCCGTGGTCGCTCAAGACCTACGACGGCCGGGAGAAGAGCCTGCTGCGCGGCGCGACCAGGGACGTGCTGCCCACCTCGGTGGTGGAGCGGGTCAAGAGCCCCTATCCCTCCACTCAGGACCCGAAGTACCCGGCCATGCTGCAACTGCAGGTCAAGGAGCTGCTGGCCAACCCGAACAGCCCGGTGTTCGACGTCATCGACCGCACGTGGCTTTCGACCCAGGTCGAATCCGACACGACGGGCGACGGAATCGCCCGCTTCGCCCTCGAACGTGCCTTGGACATGGCAGCCTGGATGGACATCTACCGGCCTCAGGTGCGAATCTCCTGAGCCACACCGGTTGGCCGGAGGCCGGCCGGGCAGTGGAGGGAGCGACGTCATGGCCACCGAGCCGGCCAGCGTGCCAGCGCTCAACCTGGTGCTCGCCATCCACCGGTTGCTGCGCGTCCTGCGTTCCGCGCTGCCGCCCGGCGGATTCAACTCGACCCAACTGCTGATCCTGAGCCAGCTCGCCGGTGGTGATCCCATCCGCATCGGCGAGCTGGCCCAGCGGGTGCACTGCTCGCAGCCGACCGCGACGACCGTGGTGAACGGGCTGGCCGCGACCGGACTGGTGAGCCGGATCAAGGACACCGAGGACGGTCGCGCCATCAAGGTCAGCCTCACCGAGGCCGGGCTGGGGGCGTTGCGCGACGTGGGCCGCCAGGAGGCCGCCTACCTCGACATCCTCATGAACGAACTGCCCGAGGACGAGCGGGCGACCGTGCTCGCGGCGGTGCCGATCATGCTGCGGATGACCGACAACAGCGCCGGCGCCGAGTTCGGCGGAATCAGCGCGGCCGCGGCGCGGGCTGACACTTGGCGCAGGAGTATGACGAGCGGTTCATGAACGGCTCGCGGCGCACCGGCGCGCCGCAACGCGGACACGGCTGACCCTCCTGGCCGTACACGGCAAGGGATCGGCTGAAATAGCCGGACTGGCCGTTCACGTTCACGTACAGCGCGTCGAACGAGGTGCCACCGGCCCGCAGCGCCTCGCCCATCACCTCGCCTGCCGCTCCGAGCACGGCGGCGGCCTGCGCACGGGTGAGCTTGTCGGTCGGCCGCGACCCGTGCAGCTTGGCCCGCCACAGCGACTCGTCGGCGTAGATGTTGCCCACCCCGGAGATCAGCGTCTGGTCCAGTAGGGCCCGCTTGACCTCGGTGTGCTTGCGGCGCAGCAGCGCGATCACCGCGTCGGGGTCGAAGCCGGCCTCCATGGGATCCCGCGCGATGTGTGCGATCGGCTCCGGCACCCGGTCCCCGGCCACCTCGACCAACTCGCTCATGGCCAGGCCGCCGAACGTGCGCTGATCGACGAAGCGCAGCTCAGGGCCGTCATCGGCGAACCGGACCCGGATCCGCAGGTGCGTCTCGTCCTCGGCGCCGACCGGCTGAACCAGCAGCTGGCCGCTCATGCCGAGGTGCGCGAGCACCGCGTCACCCAGAGCCGCCTCGGCGGGTGATTCGTCGGCGAGCTCCAGCCACAGGTACTTGCCGCGCCGCCGCGCCCCCGCGATGGAGCGGCCGGCCAACCGCCCTGCGAAATCGCTCGCGCCGGGCAGGTGCCGACGCACCGCTCTCGGGTGCAGCACCTCGACCAGTTCGACGGTGCGACCGACAACGTGTTCGGCCAAGCCCCGCCGAACCACCTCAACCTCGGGAAGTTCCGGCATCAGCCCATTCTCGCCGGGCCCACCGACAAATCGGCTGGCCCTAGTCCGCGCCGCGCTCGGCGCTCTCCTGCGCCTCGGTGCGCTCCGCGACCTCCTGCTTGAGCAGCACGTAGGCGGACTCGGCCGCCTTCTGCTCGGCTTCCTTCTTGGTGGTGCCCTCACCGTTGCCGTAGCGGTTGCCGGCCACGATCACCGTCGCGGTGAACTCCTTGCGGTGATCGGGACCCTGCTCGTCGACCTGATACTCGGGCACGCCAAGGCTCGCCGCGGCGGTCAGCTCCTGCAGGCTGGTCTTCCAGTCAAGGCCGGCACCGCGCAGCGGCGCCTCCTGCAACAGCGTCTCGAACAGCCGATGCACCAGCTCCCGGGCGGTCTCGATGCCGTGCTCCAGATATACGGCGCCGATCACGGCCTCGAGACCGTCCGCGAGAATGCTGGCCTTGTCCCGACCACCGGTGAGCTCCTCACCGCGACCGAGCAGCAGGTACGTGCCAAGGCCGCCGTTGCCGAGCTGACGGGCGACCCTGGCCAGGGCATGCATGTTGACGACGCTGGCCCGCAGCTTGGCCAACTGGCCCTCCGGCAGGTCAGGATGCTCCCGATAGAGGCGATCAGTGATCACGACACCGAGCACGGCGTCACCGAGGAACTCGAGACGCTCGTTGGGCGGCAGCCCACCGTGCTCATAGGCGTAGGAACGGTGGGTCAGCGCAAGGATGAGCAGCTCGGCGTCGAGAGTCACGCCGAGCGCGCTCAACAGCTCGGATCGATCCACTGACTCGCCCCTGGGTGGTCTAGTTCCCATGGCGCGGGTACTTTCCAGCCGCGGGTCAGGCCGGCTGGGTGACCTGGCGGCCGTCGTACTGGCCGCAGGTGGGGCAGGCGACGTGCGGCAGCTTCGGCGCCTTGCAGGCCCGGTTCGAGCAGGCGACCAGGGTCGGGGCCGACGCCTTCCACTGGGAACGACGTGCGCGGGTGTTGGCGCGGGACATTTTCCGCTTCGGGACGGCCACGACTTCTTCTCCTCGTCAAACGCGATACATCTTGGGGGTGGATCAGGGCGGCAAGCAGGGCCTTATTCGTCGCGCGCCCCGTCGAACCGGTCGGCAAGACCGGCCCACCGAGGATCAATCTTCTCATGCCGGTGGTCGGGCCCGAGTTCGGCCCGTCGCCCACCGCACTCCTGGCACAGCCCCGGACAGTCCGGCGAGCACAGCGGGGCGTGTGGCAGGGAGAGCACGATGGCGTCCCTGATCACCGGTTCCAGGTCGACCAGGTCATCGACGATCCGGTAGACCTCGTCCTCGTCGGTTGTCGCCTCGGTGAGGCTGTGCGGGTAGGCGTAGAGCTCGGTGAACTCGATCTCGACCGAATCGGTGAACGGGTCAAGACAGCGCGAGCACTCGCCCTCGGTGTGCGCGCTGGCCGTGCCGGACATCAGCACGCCCTCCACCACCGACTCGGCGAGCACGTCGAAGGTGACCGTGCTGCCCTTGGGCACCATGATCACCGGTTCGAAGCCGAACGCCTGCTCCACCGCGGCTTCGCGGTGGTAGCGACGACTCGTACCCGGCCGTCGACCGATGTCCCTGGTGTCGATGACCCAGGGCCCGGCGATGGCAGGGCGCGCGGAAGTTGAACGATTACGTGGCATAAGTGTGGGTTGCCGGCGGGGGACCTACCACGCCCAGCCGCTCCAGGGTACGCGAGCAGGGGCGGTAAGGAAAATCGAGATCGAGTTCTACTGACGGTAGTCGTAGGGCTGCCCGTTGGCCGCCTCGGCCAGCGGCGGCCGCAGATGCGAGCGACCCTTGCCGACCGTGCGCAGCGTATGCGTGAGCAGCTCCTCGAACTCGCCGAGCTTGTCGTCGACGTAGGCGTCGCACTCGTTGCGCAGCCGGGCCACCTCGGCGTCGGTCTCGTCCAGGATGCGCCCGGACTCTTCGCGCGCCGCCTGCACCACCTCGGTCTGCGAGACCAGATGTGCCTGTTCGGCGCGACCCTGGGCCACCGCCTGGTCGTAGGAGGCGCGGCCGGCCTGCAGCATCCGCTCGGCCTCGCTCTCGGCCCGCCCGACCAGCTCCTCGTACTCGTCGCGGCCCGCCGTCACGGCGCGCTCAGCCTTGTCCTCGGCGTCGGCCAGCAGGGCATCGGCCCGCGCGGTCGCTTCGGCCACCAGTCGGTGCGCCTCGGCCTGGGCGTCGGCCAGGGTCTGCTCGGCCTGCGCGTCCGCCTTGTTGGTCGTCAGCTCGGCCTCGTGCTGGGCCTTGCCGAGCATCTCGTCGCGCTGGTCGAGTACGTCCTGGGCGTCGTCGAGCTCACCGGGAATGGCATCGCGCACGTCGTCGAGCAGTTCAAGGGCGTCGCCCCTGGGTACGACGCAACCGGAGGTCATCGGGACGCCCCTGGCCTCCTCGATGATGGTGACGAGTTCGTCGAGAGCCTCGAACACCCGGTACACGGCATCTCCCCGGTGCGATCCTTCGTCCGGCGCGAAGCACGGACAACTGCCACATACAGTTTGCCCCTACTCGCCCGGTAAACAGGGGACGAAGGCCCCACCGGGCGTGTCAGCGAAACGGGAGGTGCTGTGTCAGAGAAGCCGCTGATCAGGCGGGCCGTACACGCCGACGTGGACGCGATCGTGGCGATGCTCGCCGACGACGAACTCGGCGCGAGGCGGGAGAAGCCGGGTGATCCGCGTTACCTCGCCGCGTTCGAGGCCCTCGACGCCGACCCGAACCAGTTCCTCGCGGTCGCCGAACTCGACGGCGAGATCGTCGGCACCCTCCAGCTGACCTACCTGGCCGGCCTTTCCCGGCTCGGCGCCACCCGCGCGCAGATCGAGGCGGTCCGGGTCCGGACCGACCAGCGCGGCACCGGCCTCGGCACGGTGCTGTTCGAATGGGCGATCGAGCAGGCTCGCCAACAGGGCGCCGTACTCGTCCAGTTGACCACCGACGCCAGCCGCGTCGACGCGCACCGCTTCTACGAGCGACTCGGCTTCGTCGCCAGCCACGTCGGCATGAAGCTGGCGCTGAATTAGCCGGCGAACTTCTCGCTCAGCTGACGGTGCACAGGCTCGGGAACCAGATGCGACACGTCCCCGCCGCCCATCGCGACGTCCTTCACCAGCGAGCTGGACAGGAAGCTCCAGAGCGGGTTCGTCGGCATGAACAAGGTCTCGACGCCGGAGAGCTGGTGGTTCATCTGCGCCATCTGCAACTCGTAGTCGAAGTCGCTGACCGCGCGCAGGCCCTTCACGATCACCTTGATGTCGTTGTGGCGGCAGTAGTCGACCAGCAGGCCGTGCCAGGAGTCGACGCGCACGTTGGGCAGGCCCTTGGTGACCTCGCGCAGCAACTCGATACGTTCGTCGATCGCGAAAAGGCCGGCCTTGTTCTTGTTGACCAGAACCGCGATGACCACCTCGTCGTACAGGCTCGCGGCCCGTTCCGCGATATCGAGGTGGCCGTTGGTGACCGGGTCGTAGGAACCGGGACACACCGCGCGCCGCATGGGCCGGACGCTAGCAGCCGAGCCGCCCGATTTCCGGTCGGCCGTGGCAACGATCACTCTGACGAGGGCTCGGCCCAATGCACAGTGGTGTCGCCATAACGCCTGCTCCTGGTCGACCGCAGCCCGGCGGGCCAATCCGGCTCGCCGTCCCGGCCGGCCCGCTCCAGCACCACCAGCCCGTCCGGCGCCAACCAGCCGCGCCCGAGAAGATCGGCCAGCACCTTGCCCAGCGCATCGTTGGCCAGCGCGTAGGGCGGGTCGGCCAGCACGATGTCGTAGGCGCGGTCCGGCTCGGCGGCCACTACGGACTCGACAGGGCCCGACACAACCCTGGCCCCGGAAAGGCCGAGCGCGGCCACGTTGGCCCGCAGCACCTCGACGGCGCGCCGGTCGGACTCGACGAAGGTGACCGCACTCGCGCCACGGGACAGCGCCTCGAAACCGAGCGCGCCGGACCCCGCGTAGAGGTCAAGAACACGGATGCCGTCGAAGTCGAACGCGGCCTCCAGCGCGCCGAACAGCGCCTCACGCACACGTTCCGAGGTCGGCCGGGTGCCCTTCGGCGGCACCGCCAGCCGCCGGCCACCCGCTGAGCCGGCCACGATCCTGGTCACCGGCCCAGTATGGCGGGGCCGCCCTGGGGAGACTTCGAGCCGCATATCACGTTACCGTGGTCGGCCGGAGTAAACATCCACCTGGCGTGCGATTTCACGCCGAACGGAACGGCGTACCGTCACCATCTCGCCCTTGAACAGGCGAGGTAGAAGAAGTGAACGCAGCAATCGGGAGAGTCGGGTGCCGGAGACCTCTGCCAGAGAGGCCGAGATCGCGATAGAGCAGCAACACGTGGACCTCGTGTATGCGCGCCTCGCCGAGGTGCGCGCCGAGACCGAGGCGTTGCGAGATCGTGGCTACGAGCTGGCGCACGGCGCCGGCAAGGAAGCCATCTTCGAACAGGCCCAGATGCTGCTGGAACGCGATGTGATGGTGCAGCACGCGAACAAGATGCTGCACACCCTGGACGCCGAGCACGAGGGTCTGGTGTTCGGTCGGCTCGATCTCGGCAACGCCAAGGGCAGAGGCGAGACCCTCTACATCGGCAGGCTCGGCCTGCGCGACACCAACTTCGACAACCTCGTGCTCGACTGGCGCGCGCCCGCGTCCTCCGCCTTCTACCAGGCGACCGCCGAGGAACCCATGGACGTGCTGCGACGGCGGGTGATCCGCTGTTCGCAGGAGAAGGTCCTGGACATCGACGACGACGTGCTCATCCCGGACGCGTTGACCGAGGACATCACCGTGATCGGCGAGGGCGCCCTGATGGCCGCGCTCGGCCGGGCCCGCGGCGACACCATGCGCGACATCGTCGCCACCATCCAGCGCGAGCAGGACGAGGCGATCCGGGCCCCCTCCGCGGGCGTGACCCTGATCACCGGCGGTCCCGGCACCGGCAAGACCGCGGTCGCCCTGCACCGCGCCGCCTACCTGCTCTACCGCAACCGCCGCCAGATGACCGGTGCGGGCGTGCTGGTCATCGGCCCGTCCCCGGTGTTCACCAACTACATCTCGCGAGTGCTGCCCTCGATGGGTGAGGACAGCGTCGACCTGCGCGCGCTCGGCGAGATCCTCGACGGCGAGCAGGCCGCGTACACCGACACCGCGCCGGTCGCGGTGATCAAGGGCTCGCCGAGGATGCTGCGGCTGCTGCGCAAGGCGACCCGGCAGATGCCGCCGGACGTGCCGACCGAGCTCCGCGTCGTCTACAAGGGCGAGGTGCTCAAGCTCGTCGGTCCCGAACTGGAGCAGGTGCGCAAGGCCGTGCTGCGGCGCGGCGGCATGCCCAACCGGTCCAGGGTGGACGCTGCCGAGGCGTTGCTGGAAGCGTTGTGGCGCAAGGCCGAGTCCTACGCAGCGGACGACCAGAACACCGCCCCACGCGGCGGTCGCGGCAAGTTCTCGGCCGCGCACGACGAACTCGTCACCGATCTCGGCGAACGCATGGAGTTCCACCGGTTCCTGGTGCGGTGGTGGCCCGCGCTCACCCCGAACGGCGTGCTGGACAGCCTCGCCGACCCGGCGCGGCTGGCCGCCTGCGCGGGCCGCACGCTGACCCCGACCGAACTCAAGCTGCTCGCCGAATCCTTCGCGCGGCGCGCCGATCGTGGTTCCTCCGTCGCGGACATCGCGCTGCTCGACGAGTTGCGCGTGCTGCTCGGCGAGCCGAGGCACCGTCCTCGCCGCAGCGAGGACGACAACCGCAACGGCGAGGTGCGCATCCGGCCCCGGCACTACGACGAGTACGCGCACATCGTGCTCGACGAGGCGCAGGACCTCTCCCCGATGCAGTGGCGGATGATCGGCAGGCGCGGCAAGTACGCGAGCTGGACGATCGTCGGCGACCCGATGCAGAGCTCGTGGCCGGACCCTGAAGAAGCCCGCGAGGCCAGGGACGCCGCGCTGCGCACCATCCGCACCCGCCGCGAGTTCACCCTGCGCACCAACTACCGCAACTCGGCGGAGATCTTCGCCCTCGCCGCCGACGTGCTCGGCACCCTGGCCAACGCAGACGACCTGCCGATCGCGGTCCGCAAGACCGGCTTCACCCCCGTCATCAACACGGTCAACGCGGAGCGGTTGCCGTCCTCGACGCGGGAAGCCGCGCGGGATCTGCTCGGCGTCGTCGAGGGCACGGTCGGCGTGATCACCGCGATGGACCGGCGCGACGAGGTGGCCAGTTGGCTGGCCGGCGTTGCCGACGACCGCCTGCGCGTGGTCGGCAGCCTCGACGCCAAGGGCCTGGAATACGACGGCGTGCTGCTGGTCGGCCCGGAGGAGATCCTCGGCGAGTCCATGGCCGACACCGGAAGGCGCACTCTCTACGTCGCCCTGACCAGGGCGACCCAGCGCCTCACCGTGCTCGCCACCACCTCAGCCTGGCTGTCCTGACCCCTTTGTCGAGGCCAGGGCAGCCAGCCCGGCCGCTTACGCCAGCACCACCAACAGATCCCCGCCCTCGACCTGCTGCACCGAGTTGATGGCCAACCGCGTCACCTTCCCCGCCTTCGGCGAGGTGATCGCGGCCTCCATCTTCATCGCCTCGATCGTCGCGATCGTCGCGCCCGCGG
>DASYBO010000300.1:0-4965 GCA_036500685.1 Pseudonocardiaceae bacterium
CTTCATCAACGACAACCGGTCCGCGATCAAGTCCAATGTGGACAACCTGACCCAGGTGACCCAGGTCCTCGTCAAGGAACGCTCCGCGCTGGCCGAAACCCTCGACACCGCGCCGCTGGCCCTGACCAACCTGGTCAACTCCTACAACGCGGCCTCCGGCTCGCTCGACGCCCGCGCCGACCTCAACGACCTGAGCAACCCGCCGGCCGTCGAGGTCTGCCACCTGCTCGAACAGCTCGCCCCCGGCGGCCTGCCCGGCGCCATCAAGACGGCCTGCGACACCCTGGCCCCGGTCCTGCAGGGGCTCGTCCCGCTGCCATCGGCCGCGAGCGTGATCCAGGATCTGCAATCGGGCAAGATCCCGCCGCTGCCCCTGCCCATCGCCGGCGTCCTCTACGCATCGCCGAGTACCGGCACAACGTCCGGAGGTGGCAAGTGATCACCCCCCGCCGTGTCCGCAAGGTCGGCGTCGCGCTGCTGGTGGCCACCGGGCTGCTCGCGTTGACCGGTTGCAACTTCGACGGCCTCTACGGCGTCTCGCTGCCCGGCGGCGCCAACCTCGGCGACCATCCGTACACCGTGCACGCCGAGTTCAGCGACGTGCTCGACCTGGTCCCGCAGGCCTCGGTCCGGGTCAACGACGTGCTCGTCGGCCGGGTCGACTCGATCAGCCTGAACAAGGCCAACTGGACCGCCGACGTGACCATGACGGTCAACGGTGACGTGTCCCTGCCGGCCAATGCCAACGCCAACCTGGAACAGTCCAGCCTGCTCGGCGAGAAGTACGTCCAACTCGTCGCGCCGCCTGCCAACCAGGCACAGGGCACGCTGGCCAACGACGCGACCATCCCGTTGAACCGGACCAACCGCAACGTCGAGGTCGAAGAGGTCCTCGGCGCGCTGTCCCTGGTCCTCAACGGCGGTGGCGTGCAACAGATCCAGACCATCAGCAAGGAACTCAACAGCGCCACCACCGGCAACGAGGCGCAGATCCGCCAACTGCTGTCCAACGTGAACAAGCTGACCGGCGACCTGAACGCACACGTCTCCGACATCACCAACGCACTCGACGCGGTCAACCGGCTCTCGGCGACGCTGAACAATCAGAAGGACCAGATCGCCAACGTGATCAGCAACATCGGTCCCGGTCTGGAAACCCTCAACAGCCAGAAGGACCAGCTGGTCGGCCTGTTGCAGGCGTTCAGCGCGCTGTCCGGGGTCGCGGTCGACACCGTGAACAAGAGCCAGGCCGACCTGATCGCCGACCTCAAGGCGCTCACCCCGACCCTGCAACAGCTCTCCGCGGCCGGCTCGAACCTGCCCAACGCGCTGCAACTGCTGCTGACCTTCCCGTTCGGCGACACGTCCGTGACGGGTATCAAGGGCGACTACGCCAACCTGTTCGCCACCATCGACCTGAACCTGCAAACCGTGTTGTCGAACCTGAGCCGGTCCAAGCAGAACCCGCTCTCCTCCATCTCCGCGTTGCAGGGCATCGTCGGCGGCACGTCGGGTACCCAGGCCAACCAACCACCACCGCTGCCCATCCCCGGCAGTTCCGCGAGCGGATCGGGCGCGCCCTCCGGCTCCGGCGGACTTGGCGGCATCCTCGGCCTGCTGCTGGGAGGCGGCTCCTGATGATCACCAGGAAAGTTCTGATCCAGGTGCTGGTCTTCGCGATCGTCGGCGTGTTCGCGGTCGGCTACACCGCCATGCGCTACGGCGGCATCGGCTCCTCGATCATCAACCCCGGCTACGACGTCAAACTCGAGCTGGCCAGCGGCGGCGGCATCTTCACCAACTCCGAGGTCACCTACCGCGGTGTCACCGTCGGCAAGGTCACCGCCATGCAGCTGACCGGCACCGGCCTCGAGGTCGACCTGCACATCAACGACTCGGCCCCGCAGATCCCGTCCGACCTGACCGCGTCGGTGGCCGACCGCTCGGCCGTCGGTGAGCAGTACGTCGACCTCGTGCCCAACACCGCCAACGGTCCCTACCTTGCCGACGGGTCGACCATCGAGCAGCGCAACACCACCGTCCCGCTGCCCACTGACAACCTGCTCACCAACCTCAACGGCCTGGCCAACTCGGTGCCGATCCAGTCGCTGCAGACCGTGGTCAACGAGCTGGACAGCGGCTTCAGCGGCACCGGCCCGGACCTGCAGAAGCTGCTGGACACCGTCTCCGAGTTCACCAAGACCGCGCAGAACCAGCTGCCCGAGACCACCCAACTGCTCAAGTCGGGCAAGGTCGTGCTGGACACCCAGGTCAGCGAGTCCGGCGCGATCGAGAGCTTCAGCAACTCCCTGGACAAGCTCTCCCAGCAGCTCAAGGCGTCCGACCCGGACATCCGCAGCCTGATCACCAACGCGCCGCAGGCCGGCCAGCAGATCACCGACCTGCTCACCGAGACCGGCCCGCAGCTCGGCTCGCTGCTGGCCAACCTGCTCACCACCGCCAACGTGCTGGTCACCCGCACGTCCGGGATCGAGGAGGCGCTGGTCGCGTACCCGGTGCTCGCGGGCTCGGCCGGCACCGTGCTCGCCCCCGACGGCACCGTCAAGCTCGGCCTGGCCATCAACCTGTTCGACCCGCCGCCGTGCACCAACGGCTACCAGGGCACCCAGCGCCGGCCGGCCAACGACGTCACCCCGGCCACGCTGAACCTCAACGCCTACTGCAATGAGGGCCCGAACAGCCCCACTGACGTGCGCGGCGCGCAGAACGCGCCGTTTGGCGGAAATCCGGGTACCCCGGTGAGCGGTGGCTCGACCGGCCCCGGCCACACGACCCAGCCGGCCACCTCCGGCGGCAGCGGTCTGGTGGCCTCCGGCCAGAGCGTCCCCCCGATCAGTCTCGCCCAGCTGCTCGGCGTCTGATGCACGTAGAGCGATGTCCAGGAGAGGACCGATGAACGCCGACACCGACCAGGACACGGTCGACGAGAGCGTCGATGCCGTCGACACCCCCGACGACGGTGTCGAACCGACGACCTCCTCGCGGCGGCTACCCCGCTTCGCCAACCCGAAGCTCGGCTGGGCCTGGACCGCGGCCGCGTTCATGCTGGTGTGCGCGTTGATCTTCGGCGGCCTGTGGTTCTTCGCCACGCGCAGCGATGGCGTGAACACCGCGGCCGAGCGCGAGGCCGTGCTGAACGCGGCCAAGCAGGGCGTCATCAACTTCACCTCCCTGGACTACAACCACGCCGCGCAGGGCCTTGCCAACTGGCAGGCGTCCAGCACCGGTGACCTGGCCCAGGAGTTCACCCAGGGCAAGACGCTGAGCCAGTACGAGCAGATCCTCAAGCAGGACAAGATCGTGCTCACCGGTCAGGTCCAGGCCGCCACCGTCACCGACCTCCAGCCGACCACCGCGACCGCGCTGGTGTACGTCCTGGTCACCGGCAAGTTCGGCACCACCCCGCAGACCCCGACCTACCTGCCGATCGCCTGCGGCCTCGTGCTCAGCAACGGCCAGTGGAAGATCAACAAGATCGGCGAGCCGAACAACCCGTTCACCGGCACGTCCACCGGTGGCAGCAGCAACGGCAACCCGCTGCCCAGCGGCACGAGCACGCCGCCCACCAGCACAAGCGGCCACTGAGCCGAGAGGAGCGTCGAACAATGCCACCATCCCGCCGTCGCCCCCCGGCCAGCAACCAGCCCGGTGCGCGCCGTCCGCGCGTAGCCGGCCTGCGCAAGCCCGACGATCAGCCCGCCCCGCCAACGCCCGACGCTGACGAGACCCCCACCCAGATCATCCCGGCCGTCGCGCCGAGCCCCACCCCCAAGGCGCACACCACCACCGCCGCGGCCGAAGAATCCCTCGCCGCCCGCCGAGCCCGCCGCGCCGCCGTCAAAACCGTCGACCCCGTCGACCCCGTCGAGGAGTCCGCGCCCGACCCAGTAGCCGAGCGCACACCCGTCGACTCGAACAAGGGCGCCCCGAACTGGGTGGCCTCGATCGGCAGCGGAGCCCGCGGCCTCGCCGACTCCACCAAGATCCTGATCCTGGCCATCGCCGCGGTACTGCTCGCCTGCGTCGGCGCGTTCGCCGGCCTGATGTGGCACAACACGATCAGCAACGCCACCGCGTCCAACACCGCCTACGTGGACACCGGCACCACCGCCCAGGTGGTCGGCGACGTCGTCAACGCGATGCAGCGGGTCCTCACCTACACCTACGCCAACCCGAACCAGACCGCGCAGGACGCCCAGAACCTGCTCACCGGCAGCGCACAGTGCCAGTTCAACGAGCTGTACAAGACGGTCCGCGCCGAGGCCCCCGCGCAGAAGATCACCGTGACCGCGTCCATCGACACCAAGAACAGCGGCGTCGAAATGATCCAGGGCGACCAGGCGCGCCTGCTGCTCATGGTCTACCAGGAGTCGACCCGAGGCAGCAACGGTCAGCAGGCCACCTCCGAGGGCGTCCTCGAGGTCGGCGCGATCAAGCAGGGCAACAGCTGGAAGGTCGACAACATCAGCACCTTCGGCGCGGGCCAGAACCCGGCCAGCTGCAAGTAGCGTCTCCGCCTCGGGCGGCCCGGACCAGCCAGTCCCGCAACTGCTCGTCATCGCCGCGGCCGACCAGCTCGACGAGCGGCCCGTTCTCCCGGTGCTTCGGCGCGTCCGCGAGGTGGTCGCACCAGTCCCGCGCGTATTCGCGCGGGGCAGCGACCATCTCCGTGACCGCGTCGTCGAACGTTTCCCCGTCGGCCGCGATCGGCAGCCCCGGCATGCACACCGACCACCCGCCGCCCTCGGCAATGGCCTCAACTCGAGCCGGAACGTCGGTCTGCTGGTGAATGCTGGACACGACCGCAGTATTGATCAAGCGCGCCGAGCGCGCCGACCGAGGTGATCATGCCCCGTCTTCTCGCCCGGCACCCGCGCACCAGGGCGGCTGTGCTGTGGACGCTGTTCATCGCCACCGTCGCCGTCCTGCTGGCGATGACGGGCG
>DASYBO010000301.1:0-28218 GCA_036500685.1 Pseudonocardiaceae bacterium
ACCCGCCCGTCACGAAACGTGTCGAGATGTAGCTCGTTGACCGAGGCCTCGACCGGGTCCTCGGCAGGTTCGGGGCCGTCCTGGTCCAGCCAGGCCAGGATCTGCCGGCCCGCGTATCTCAACTCTCGCGCGTCCAGGACGCGGGCGTGCTCGACCAGGCTGGTCTCGGCCTGGACCCGCTCCTCCAGATCGACATCGGCGGGAATCTGGGCGAGCGTCTTCACGATCACATCGAGGTGATCCGCACCGATCAGCCCGGCATCCAGAGCGGCTTGACCATCGGGAGACGTGGCGAGGAGGTCGAGGTGGGTTTCGCGGCGGCGAGCCTGCACGACCGAAATCCGGGCCGCGTCGTGCACGAGGACCCGGGTGCTCTCATAGCCGCCAGTCAACCCCCGCGAACGCACCTCGGCGTGCACGGCGAGAGTGGCGGCGTAGGCACGGCGGTGCAGTTCCTCGACCTCACCCACCGCTGCCAGGAGGTCAGCGTCGGATGCTTGCCACCACGGGGTGGCAAGCACTGCGTCGGCTGTTTTCTCCATACCACAAGAATATCAAGCGGAAACCTCGATGATCAAATCACCAACGGGTGAATCTTGTTGACCCACAAGGATTTACCGAGTAGTCCACTATGGACTCAAAGGCCACGGCGGGCGAGGCTGGCGAACAAGGCTGTTATGCCGGTTGTCCACGGGGGCGCGTCCTCGGCGGCGGTGACCGTGTTGACCAGGGTGCCGAGCCGGTCGGCGGCGATCGACACCACGTCGCCATCGTGATGGGTGAAGCCTTTGCCTGGTGCGTCGCGGTCTTCGGTTGGCGCGAACAGGGTGCCGGTGAACAGGACGAATCCGTCGGGGTACTGGTGGTGCGGGCCTTGGGCGTGACCGAGCAGTTCCTCGAACGGCCTGCTGATCCGGGCGACGGAACTGGTGCCGCGCAGGGTGAAGCCGTCGTGCGCGCCTCGTACTTCGAGGGCGATCTCGGTGCTGCGCGCGTCGTCGATGGTGTAGCGCTCGTCGAAGACGCGGATGAACGGGCCGACGGCGCAGGAGGCGTTGTTGTCCTTGGCCTCCGTCAACAGCAGGGCGCTGCGGCCTTCGAAATCGCGCAGGTTCACGTCGTTGCCGAGGGTCACGCCGACCGCCCGGCCAACCGAGTCCGCGATGAGGACCAGTTCGGGTTCGGGGTTGTTCCACACCGAGCGGCGCAGCACGCCGACGGCCGCGCCGGTGCCGACCGTGGACAGTACCGGTGCCTTGGTGAAGATCTCCGGGTCGGGGCCGATGCCGACCTCGAGGTACTGCGACCAGATGCCCTCGGCGATCAGGGTTTCCTTGACCAGCGCGGCTTCCGGCGAGCCCGGCCGCACACTGGAGATGGCGCCGCCGATGGCCGCGCCGAGCCGGGTGCGGATGTCCTTGGCGCGCGCGGGATCGCCCTTGGCGCGTTCCTCGATGACGCGTTCCAGCATGGAGTCCACGAACGTGACGCCGGCCGCCTTGACGACCTGGAGGTCGATCGGGCTGAGCAGGCGAGGGCCTGCGTCGCCGCGCACCGTGTTGGCCAGGACCGACGTGATCGGCCAGGTGCGGTCGGTGGGGGCGGTGCGCAGCAGGGCGCGGTGATCGTCGCGTTCGAACAGGGCGGAGGTGGTTGGCGCCGCGCGGGTGATGTCGGCGAACTCGGTACCGCGCACCACGGCAACGCAGGGGTCGCCCGCTTCGTCGGCGATGCGCGCGACGAGCGTGGCCGCGTCGTGGTCGGCCGGCAGTATCCGGTCGACGTACTCGTCGAGGCTCACGCGCATCGTCCTTCAGGTCGCGTTGTAGTAGCCGGGGCGGGCGACGAGCACGCTGTCGAAGTGGCGCCCCTCGACGTCGTCGGGGCGCTTGGGCGTGCTGGCCCGCCAGCAGGACAGCAGCAGGTCGGGGGCGATGTAGGCGTAGCCGTGGTTCTCCTCGACCACCGCCGTGTGCCGGCGCAGCGTGGCGACGAACTCGTCGGCGGGCGTGCCGAACACGTCGAGGCCCTGGTAGCGGACGGAGTCGGCGGCGCTGGTCGGCCGGCCGAACTCGATGGCGCCAAGGCGACCGGCGCGATCGACGTGGCAGCGAATGACCAGTCCGGACGGTCGGTCCACCGCCCAACTCGGGGATCGGCCGGGCGCCCTGGTGACCAGGCGGGGTTCGCCGAACTCGCGCAGCGCGGTGACCATGTCGGTCCGGTCGGCGCCGATGCGCAGTGGCCCTGCGGCGTCGGGTGGGTGGAGGTCGATGACGAGTGTCAATGTGCGGTCCTCTCACTCCGTGCCCTCGGTCAGAATATTCCTGCTCACCCAGCCGGCGCAGCCGATGGCCGATTCGGACGAAACAGTGGCAAACCGGCGAAGAACAGGATTGACTCGGACCATGACCACCACCGCGGAACTGAGCGTGATCGCCTCGCACGACCAACTTCGCGAGCTACTCGGCGAAGCGTCGGACAACACGAAGCAGAAGAAGATCACCCGGATCGAACAGCACGCGCGCACCATCATCGAGCACTCGCCGCTGGTGCTGCTGGCCACGTCGGCGCCGGACGGGACCTGCGACGTGTCGCCGCGCGGCGATCCCGCCGGTTCCGTGCTGATCCTCGACGAGCACACGTTGGTGCTGGCCGAGCGGCCCGGCAACCGACTCGCGGACAGCCTGTCCAACCTGATCGACAACCCGCACGCGGGGCTGTTGTTCCTGGTGCCCGGCATGAACGAGTCACTGCGGGTGAACGGCCGGGTGACCATTGTGTCCGACGCGCCGTTCTTCGAACGGTTGGTGATACGCGGCAAGCGGCCACGGTTGGCGCTCATGCTGCACGTCGAGGACCTGTATCTACACTGCGCCAAGGCGTTTCTGCGTTCGACGCTGTGGGATCCGTCGACCTGGCCGGCCCGGTCGGAGATCCCGACCATGGGACGGATGCTCAAGGACCAGCTGGCGCTCGCGGTTTCCGCCGAGGAGCTCGACGCGTACCTGGACGAGAGCTCGGTCACGAAGCAATACTGATCCATTGTGGACCGGTTGCTGTCGGTGGATTTGCCGTCGCGGCCCCGCGCCGAATGTGCAGTCGTTGGGGCGCAACGTGATCTGGTCCGAGTGGCGGTAGTCTGCGCTCATGCGATGGGTTGTGGCCGGGGTGACGCTTGCCCTGGCGCTGGGGACCGTGGCCGGCTGTTCCGGGTCTTCGAACGGGGGCCCGCCGCCGGTTCCGCCGAGTACCGCGGCTCAGGTCTGGTCGCTGGTCGACGGGTTCGAGAACTGGCCGGCGCTGCCCGAGAACCCGCCGGGGACGTGGTCGCTCAAGCTGTCGACCGTCTTCCCGACCAGCGATGGTGATGTGCCGGGACGGCCCTATCCGCCCGGTCTGATTAGCGGACTGATCTCGCCGACCCAGCTCGTCGCCTACGGCGCCAGCACCGGGAAACCCGTCTGGCACGCGACGCTGCCGCCGTTGGCGGCGCCGGAGAAGACCAACGACAACCCGCTGGTCGAGTCGTTGCAGGTGCCTGGCCTGGATCTGATCGCGGTGACCAGGGACGTCGCGTTGCCGGGTTCGAACCCGCAGGGCAGCCAACTCGACTTCTACGACGCGAACTCCGGCCACTATCTGTTCAGCCGGTCCGGGGTCGGGGTGAGCACGCCGATGCTGCTCGACCCCGACCACGCCTTGTTCGACCTGACGGACGCGGGCGGCGGCCTCGACGAGGTCGACCCGCGCACCGGCAAGCTGTTGTGGCACAACCCGAACGTGGCGGCATGTTCGGTCTACGTCGGCAAGATTCTGTGCGAGACGTCCGATGTGAAGAGCATCGCGCTGGTGGACCCGGCTACCGGCGCGACCAGTTGGACCGCGTCGTATCCGCACAGCACGGCGGGCGCCGCGTATTCGACCAGCGCGGTCATCGGCGATGAGGGGTATTTCACCGATGGCTCGTCGACGAAACTGACCGCGATCAACCTGAGCACCGGACATGTCGACTGGCAGCAGGACCCCGGCATCGACATCATCGACGCGATCACCCCGTTGGGCGCGGACCGCATCGCGGTGGCCGGTTTGGTGCAGGGGCCGTCGGGTTCGACGGAGCGACTGCTGTCGATGTCGGTCCGGACGGGCGCGAGCACCACGATCTATGCCGGCACCGACACCAACGGCTCGAACTCGAGCAACGGTGGCCTTTCCGCGATCCGAGTGGGTAGCACAGAATACCTGGTCGTGATCGACCCGGACGGCAGCATCCGCACGTTCGACGCGAACGGCCGCCAGATCGCGGTGCTCGCCGCGGACTGCGCCGCGGTCGCTGACGTCGTCGGCGACACGCTGGGCTGCGCCTCCACCAACGGCTACACCCTCTACGCCCTCCCTGGCCTCGGTGTGCGCGGCAGTCTCAACGCGGGTAACAACACCTCGGTCGCCGTGGTCGGTGGGGTGCTGCTTGTCAACGTCGACGACGACGTGCGGCCGTTCAAGCCCTGAGCGGCGCGGTATTTCCAACCAGCCAACGTCAGATGAACGGCGGGTATCCCGAGACGGGTTGGCCGAACGGCCAATTAGGATCGGGAGTGGACGATTCTTGACAACAGGAGGCTCCACACCGTGGCGTTCACGGAGACCATGCACTCGGTCGTCGACATTCTCGGGTCGAGCCAGGGACTGATCACCATGGCGATCGCCGCGGTCGTCGGTATCGGCAGCCCGTTCATGGATCGGCTGGTTATCCGGCGCAAGCGCATCCAGTGGCAGGAGCTGTACAACTCCAGGATCGGGCTCACGCCTGAGCACCTCAAGCCGCCCGAGGACGGCAAGAACGCCAAGAAGGGCGCGAAGGCCCACCCTGATCTCAAGGGGCTCATCGATCAGCTGGACAAGCTGAGCATCCTGATGATCCGCATCCGCAACGTGGGCAGTTCGGACGTCGAGGTCGGCGACATCAACCCGCCGCTGATGGTGACCTTCGGTTCGCGGGTGGTGTGGGACGCGCGGATCTCCGAGGCCAGCGACAACGCGCTGCGCGAGCAGATCCTGGAGAAGCTGGAGTTCTTCCCGAACGGGACCGCGACTGCCACGCCGACCACACCGGCCACCCCGGCCAAGGCCAAGCGCCGGGACCTGCCGACCTTGCGCAGCATCTTGAACGGCCGGTGGGAGCGAGCCCTGGCCGAACAGTCCGAGCCGACCAAGAAAGACAAACCGCTCGAGCAGTGGCGCAGCGTGCAGTTGGACGACCTGTGGCTGCGCCGCAAGCAGAGCTTCATCCTGGTCATGGTGCTGCACGAGGGCGACGAGAGCGACGAGATCCACGAGGACGACGCGGACCCGAGCAGCAAGATCAGCAAGAATTACGAGGTCACCGGCGGCCACCGCAACGGGCGCACGATCATCGAACGCAAGACGCAGCGCAGGCTCACCTGGCCGGTCGTGACCACGGCGATCGGCGTGATCCTGGTCGGCGCGCTGCTGGGCACGGTGCTGGCCAAGGAGATCGTCGGCGGTCAGCATCCGGCGGTGGCCGACGTGACCTGCACGTCCGGCACCGTGGACATCGCCGGTTCCAGCGCGTTCGGGCCGATCGTGCAGACCCTCGGCCAGACCTACGCGGCCGACTGCCCCGGCGCGCACATCAACGTGGATTCCAGCGGCAGCCTGGATGGCGTGCGCGAGTTGGAACAGCAGAGTGCGGCCGCCGGAGCCGACGACGCGGCGCTGTCCGACGGCAAGAGCGTCGACTCCACCGCCGGGCTGCGCCAGCAGGTGGTCGCGGTGCTGGTGTACGGCCTTGTGATCAACTCCGATGTCGGCATCGATCGGCTGACCACGGATCAGGTCAGCGGCATCTACAGCGGGAGGTACACGAACTGGAACCAGCTCGGCGGCGCGGACGAGCCGATCCAGATCGTCGGACGTAGCGGCGGTTCCGGTACCCGCCAGGCGTTCGAGCGCTACGTGCTGCACACCTCGGAGGGCGTGCTGTCCTCGAACAACTGCCTGACCAAGGACCTGCCGGTGACCGAGCCGACCATCCTGTGCGAGCGGGACACCACCCAGGAGCTGATCAACGCGGTGAAGTCCGCTCCGGGGGCGATCGGCTACGCCGATGTGTCCGACGAGACCACCAAGCAGGCCGTCCGCGCGGGCGCGCTGACCGCGGTGTCGCTGGATGGCCGGTATCCACAGGTGAACCTGCTGCCCAACTATCCATTCTGGACCGTCGAATACCTGTACACCAAGGACGTCCAGGGCGAGGCGTTGCAGGATTTCCTCAAGTACCTGAACAGCCCTTCCGCGCAGGCGACTCTGCTCAGCGCGGGCTACACGCCCTGCTTCTCCAAGGACAACGTGCTCAACCCGCTGTGCTCGTCCCGCTGACGTTGGGGCAGCGCGGCGGTCAGCAGCAGGCCGATCACGAGCACTCCGCAGCTGACGATCAGCGCGCCCGCGGTGGCCGGTGCGTAGGCGCCGTTGCCGAGTCTGGTGAAGAACACGGTGCCGAACAGGGCGACGCCGGTCGCGGTGCCGAGTTGGACGGTGGTGTTCACCAGCCCGGACGCCGCACCCGCCTGCTCCGGTCGAACCTCCGAAGTGGATAGTGTGAACAGCGAACCGAGGGTGCCGCCCATGCCGAGTCCGAAGCCGACCAGCGGGGCGAGCAGGGCCCAGGAGTTCAGGTCCTTGCCCAGCGCCACCACGAGCGCGGCGATGCCGGCCAGGCTCAGTAGCAACACCAGTACCGAGACTGCGGTTACCTGGCGACCGCTGTGCCTGGACCGCATCGCGACGACGTTGCCGACCAGGATGCCCAGGGTCGCCGGCACGATGGTCAGCGCGGCCCTGAGCGGCGAGAACCCGATGCCCAACTGGAGGTGCAGGGTGAGGACGAAGAACACCCCGACCGCCATGTTGACGCAGAACATCACCAGTTGGCCGGCGGTCAGGCCGCGGAACTTCAGGAGTGCCGGCGGGATCAGCGGTTCTCCGCCGCGACGGGCGCAGGACCGTTGCTGCAAGGCGAAGACAGCCAGGATCGGGATGGCGGCGACGAGCACGCCGATGGTCCAGGCAGGCCAACCGAGCTCCCGTCCCTGCACCAGCGGGTAGAAGATCGCGAACAGGCCGAGGGTCAGCAGCGCGACGCCGAGCGTGTCGATGCGGCGCCGGACGAAGCCGGGCCGCGCCGGCATGGTGGCGAGGGCGCCGACCAGCGCGATGATCCCGACCGGCACGTTGACCAGGAAGATCGCGCGCCAGCCGACGCCGAACAGGTTGGCTTCGGTCAGCACGCCGCCCAGGATCGGGCCGGCCAGCCCACCGATCGGGAAGGCGGCCGAGAACAGGGTCATCGCCTTCGGCCGTTCCTCATCCGCGAACTCGGCGAAGATGAACGACAGGACCTGCGGCACCATCAGGCCGGAGCCGATGCCCTGGACCACCCGCGCGCCGATCAGGACGCCGACCGACGGGGCGAGGCCGCCGACCGCCGATGACGCCGTGAACACGGTCATACCCAGCAGGAACAGCCGCCTGATGCCGTACCGGTCGCCGAGCCGGCCGCCGGTGATCAGGGTGAGGGCGAACCCCAGCGCGTAGACCGAGGAGATCCATTGCAGCGCGGCGTCTCCCGCGCCGAGTTCGTGCTTGATGGTCGGCAGCGCCACCGAAACGATCTGGTTGTCCACCATGTCGACCAGGACGGCGAGGATCGCCACCGCCAGCGCCCACCACCTGCGCGGATGCCTCTCCACAACGTTTCCTTCCCCTCGCGTTGACCAGACCCTTCGATAATCAACCATTCGAATCACTCTGTCAACTGAATGTTTGATTAGGTCAACCATGTGGTTGGTAATGTCGGCTGTGTGTATGATTGTGCCGTGGCAGCACCGAAAACCCGTCCGAACCCGCGCCGGTCACCGACGCCGCAGGAGCGGCAGCGTGATCCGGAGCGGACCAAGAAGCTGATCCTGGAGGCCGCGACCGCCGAGTTCGCAGCGCACGGCTACGCGGGTGCGCGGATCGGCGCGATCGCAGGGCGGGCCGGGGTCAACCAGCAGCTCATCTCCTACTACTTCGGTGGCAAGGAAGGGCTCTACCAGGCCATTTCCGAAGGCTGGCGGGAGCGGCAGAAGGAGCTGAGCGCGCCGGGCACTCCGCTGTCCGAGCAGGTCCGCCAGTACGCACTGGAAGTGCTGAACAGCCCGGACGGGGTTCGGCTGCTGGCGTGGAACGGACTGGAGTACGCCGGTCCCGATACCGACCCGGACCACGAGCCGAGGGCGCGGCAACTGCAAGGCGGCGTCGAGGACTTCCGCAAAGGCCGGCTGCCCGAGGGTGTCGATCCGGCTTGTCTGATGGTCATGCTGATGGCCGCCGCCATGGCGACCACCACGCTTCCGCACGTGATCGAGGGCATCTGCCAGGTCGATCCGCATTCACCCGAGTTCGTGCGGCACTACGCGGACCAGGTCGCCACCGTCGTGCGGCTGCTCGGTCTCGATGCCGAGAACTCGTAGTCAATTCGTTCTCGGACAGCGGTCGAAGAATAGTGGAAACTCGGTGGAGAATTCCAGCGCGATCCGATGACCGGCCAGGAGTCCAGTGGGCATTCAGCGCTCGTCGAGCTGACCGCCCTACTGTCGGAAGCCCCTGAACGTATCCGGGTGATTTCCGAGAGGACTCTGGTCATGGCAAAGGGTCTAGGCACGGCGACAACGGCGCAGCCGTTGCTACAGATGGCGGCCGATTTCTATCGGTGGCGCACCGTGTTGTTCGCCATCGAGTTGGACCTGTTCACCGTGCTTGGCGCCGCGCCGGCCACGGAGAACGAAGTACGAGAGCGGTTCGGTCTCGACGAACGCGGCACCGGCCACTTCCTCGACGCGCTCGTCGCGGTCGATTTGTTGACGCGTGAGGGCGATCGGTACACCACAACCGCGCTGTCCGCCGAGTTCATGGACAGCGGCAAGGCTTCCTACCTTGGTCGTTTCCTGAACCTTGCGGACGACCGGTGGGCGCGGGTCGGCGATGGCCTGCGTACCGGTGAACCGCAGAACGGCACGCGCAACGTCTCCTCAATGTTCACTGAGCAGCACCGCGATCTGGCCGCCTGGCGGGCCTACTACGGCGGTATGGACGCGCTCAACGGGCCCAGCGGCGTCGCGCTCGCGCACGCGTTCGACTGGAGCAGCGTGAAGCGGGTGACCGACATCGGTGGCGCGCGTGGGAACCTGTCGGCGAACCTGGTCAAGGAGCACCCGCACCTACAGGCCACGGTGTTCGACCTGCCGCCGGTGCGGGAGGTGTTCACCGAGCACATCACCGAACTCGGGCTGACCGACCAGGTGAAATTCCGCGGTGGCGACTTCTTCAACGACCCGCTGCCCGAGTCCGACGTTGTGGTGTTCGGGCACGTACTGCACGACTGGGGCGTGCCCGAGCGCAAGGTGCTCGCCCGCAAGGCGTTCGAGGCGGTGGCGCCGGGCGGCTACGCGCTGGTCTACGACACGATGATCAACGGTGACCGGCCGGACAACGCGAACCCGCTGGTGGTGAGCATCAACATGATGCTGTGCACGCCGGGCGGTAGCGAGTACACGCCGGAGGAGGGTGCCCGCTGGTTCACCGACGCCGGCTTCGCCACGGTCACCTGGACGCCGCTGATCAACGACGACACGCTGCTCATCGCGCGCCGAGCCGACTGACGCGGCGCACGGCTCTCCACTACAGGCCGTGATCGGACTTTCGAGTCCGATCACGGCCTGTATTCGTGTCCGGGATATGCGCTCGACCGTCACTCGAAGGCCCTTCGAATCGCACTCGAATCTCGTTGGAACGCGAACTCTCAACTGTTCTTCGGACAGCTCTGAACAGCTTGTTTTTTCGGTACGCCGAACGTGGTTTTGCGCCCAATTCGTGGTTTTGCTCAGCGGTCGGTGACGTGTTTGCTCCGATGGGTAACCAGCTTCATTGTTATTGCCGGCCGCCACGACCAGACCACTTGCGACAATGCCGATTGCCGTGAGTTGCGTCTCGTGTATCATCCAATCGTCGGTACGAGTCGAACGGCTTCTGGGGTTCTAGCACCGATTATGGTTTGAACAACCTGACGAGAGATGGCTATTCATTTCCCGTTTATTGAATCGCACCCAATTGCAGTCCGCATAGCTTTATCGCCCCGCTCCGGTGAATGCCGCGCACCGCCGGAGCCGACAATCAGGACAGGAATCATGACCGCTTCCATGATACGGGGGACGGCGGCCGCTGCTATCGTCGCCGCCGCATGCATCGCCGTTACCCCGATGGTCGCGTACGCCAGTCCGGCCGCCGGCACTCACTACTACCTCAGCTGCGGTTCCGGCAACGACTCCGCGGCTGGCAGCTCCACGTCGACCGCCTGGAACAGCCTGGCCAAGGCGAGCTCGGTGACCTTCGGTCCCGGTGACACGCTCAGCCTGCGCGATGGGACGACCTGCACCGGAGTGCTCACCCCGCACGGCTCCGGCACGGCGTCCGCTCCGATCACCATCAACTCCTACGGCAGTGGCAGCCTCCCCAAGATCGTCGGCAACAACGCTCGGGCCACGATCTACCTGCACAACGTGCAGGGCTACGAACTGGACAACCTCGACGTCTCCGATGTCAGCCCGGCCGCGCAGAACGCCAACCCGCAGACCGGTATCTACATCGAGAACACCGACTACGGCAACGGCAACCACTACGTGATCAACGGAGTGAACGTCCACAACGTGGCCGGTTGCGACTGTCCGAACCCTGGGCAGCCCAGCGGCGGCGTGGTGTTCAACGCCGACGGTGCCAACACGCTGACGTCCTTCTCGGACATCAAGGTCGTCAACAGCACCTTCAGCAATGACAACGGTGTCGGCATCCTCACCTCCTCGCTGTGGCAGAAGCGGGCGCAGTACCCCGGCGGCCCCGGCACCGGGTACGGCCCGATCAGCGGCGTGCTCGTGCAGGACAACACGCTGACCAACATGGGCGGTGACGGCATCAACATCGCCAACGGTCAGCACGCCCTCGTGCAGTACAACACGGTCGCCGGGTTCGGCCTGCACGCCACCACCAGCCACGCGGGCATCTGGACCTGGAACTCCGACTACACCACCATCCAGTACAACAACGTCGGCGGTGGCAACGCCGGCCAGAACGGCGCGTTCGCCTTCGACGTGGACGGCGGCAACACCGGCACCCTGTTCCAGTACAACTTCTCGCACGACAACACCGGATTCATGTTGCTGTGCGCGACGCAGACGCTGGTATCCACCAACCAGACGGTGCGCTACAACATCAGCCAGAACGACGGCGACCTCTCCGGTGGCGTGATCATCCTGGCCTGCTCGACCCAGACCAACCCGGCCATCTACGACAACGTCTTCTACGAGCCGAACAGCACCACCATGGTCGACAACCTGAGCCAGAACTCGGTCGCGTTCACCAACGACATCTTCGTCGGCAAGAACGGTGGGTCGGCGATCAACGACAGCAACAGCGTGTATAGGAACAACAACTACGACAACATCTCGACAGTGCCGAGCAGCGACAAGGCGGCCGTGATCGGCTCGCCGAAGTTCACCTCGCCCGGCAACGCCACCAGTCGGACCAACGCCTCCGGCTACCACCTGCAAGACAGTTCACCGGACTGCCACGCGGGCGCGTCGATCCCGGACAATGGCGGGGTTGACTTCTTCGGCAACTCGGTCCCGAGCGATGGCGCGAACATCGGGGCGGACCAGGGCAGCTGCGGAGCCTGACCCATCAGGAACGGCGGTCTCGTGTGTGCGACACGCGAGACCGCCCTTCGTGTTCGATCGCTTGCTAGGGAATCAATCCGGCTTCTAACGGGCTCTGCCACAGTGGGCTGGCTACGTCTCGTAACGATCGGAGATTCCCATGGTGGCGAGTGACTCGTCCGGCTCGACGGAGCTGGATCCGAGAATCGTGCACGCCCAGCAGGCCTACAACCCGCGTCGGCTCGCCGTATATGACGCGGTGGTGCTCAACGTCTTCTGCCGACTGGCCTGGCGCTGCCCGCCGGGTGCGATGATGCGTCTGTACAACGAACATGTCGGCAACCGGCACCTGGACATCGGCCCCGGCACCGGCTACTTCGTGGACCGCTGCCGGTTCCCGACCGAGCGGCCTGAGCTCACCTTGCTCGACCTGAGCGCGGAATGCCTTGACATGTCGGCGAAACGCCTGGCTCGCTTCTCCCCCGCGACCTGCCAGGCCAACCTGCTCGACCCGTTGCCGCTGCCCCGCGCGCACTTCGACTCGGCCGCCATGAACCTGGTGTTCCACACCATTCCGGGCGGCTGGGAGGGCAAGGGCAAGATCTTCAAGCACGTCGCGGAGACGCTGCGGCCCGGTGGTGTCCTGTTCGGCACCACGGTGCTGGCCGAGGGGGTGCCGATGAACGCGGTGACCCGCAGGGCGTTGCAGGAGCAGTACCGGCGCGGCAACTTCCAGAACCAGGGCGACTCGCCCGAGGGCCTGCGCGAGCAGCTGAGCCGCTACTTCCCGTCCTCCCAGGTGAGCGTGCGCGGCATCGTCGGCGTGTTCGTGGCGACGGCGGGCTGAATTCCGGGCATGCGGAAACGGGGTGCGTCGAGCCGACGCACCCCGTTTTCGTCATGGCCTAGCGGCCGCCCGCGGTGTGGATCAGCTCACCGTTGACGTTGCCGTTGGCCTCCGAGCAGAGGAACAGGATCAGCCGTGCGATGTCCTGCGGGTTGCTGAGCCGGCCGCTCGGGGTGCGCTCCAGCTCCTTGTCCACCAGTTCCTTGGTCGACTCGTCCTCGAGCAGGCTCTCGAAGAACTCGGTGCGCGTCGCGCCCGGCGCGACGACGTTGGCGAGCACGCCGTTGCCGGTCCACATCAGGCCCTTGGCGAAACCGTGCAGCGCGGTCTTGGAGCTGCTGTAGATCTCCGAGCCCTGCATGCCGTAGTGCGCGGTGATGGAGGACAGCAGCACGATCCGGCCCCAGTTGTTGGCCTTCATGCCCTTGAGGACGCGATGCACGGTGTGCATGTGGCCTTCGGTGTTGGCGCGGAACCGGCTGGTCCACAGTTCGTGCTCGCGGTCCTCGAACAGCTTGGCCTCGCCGGGGTCGCCCCAGGTGAACCACAGCGCGTTGGCCACCAGGATGTCGACCCCGCCGAACGCGTTGGCCACCTGCTCGGTCGCGGCGTCGATGGAGGCCGGGTCGCGCAGTTCGTACTGCACGGCCATGGCGCTGTCCGGGCCGCCGAGTTCGGCGACCAGCTTGTCGGCCTCGTCGGCCGACTTGTTGTAGGTGATGGCCACTCGGGCACCCTCGTCGGCGAAGAGCAGGGCGGTCTGCTTGCCGATGCCGCGGGTGCCGCCGGTGATCAGTACTCGCTTGTCCTTGAGCCCCAGGTCCATGTCATAGCTCCTAGCTGGAATCGTCCCGTCGTCCGCGGCCTCCGTCTCCGACGGCCGGCGACCGCTACCCAACCTGAGTATATAGTGTTTGGAACACTAGTCGTAAGGGGACGTATCGAGGGCGAGCCGAGAACGTGACCGACGAGGATGCGTCCAGCGACTATCTGGCCTGGTAGTTGAGCCTGTGGCGATCTGGTGCAACCGTCATATGAAGCCATCAAACCGTGCGCTGCCGCCTATGGCACGCAGCGCCCCAACGAGTTAGTGTGTCAGTGCGACTAGATGCCAGTGGAACTAACCGCAGGGCGACTAGATAACTGAGGAGGACCGGATGGTCACGGAAACGAGTCAACAGGCTCGCACCACCGTGACACCGGGAGCTCTGTCGTACTGGGGTACGACGCGACAGAGCACGCCCTGCGTTCGGCTGGGCCCTACCAGGCAGAATCCAGTGAATGTCAAGTACGCGTCTAACCAGGTGAATAAGCGTGGGTGACGTTGCGAGATAGGTGAATCCCGCCGTCAGCAGCCTCAGCGCCGACGTATTCCCGTCACCCAGGTCCTTTTCTGATGGTCGCGCGCCCAGGTCGCGCTCCGTCTTCGTTTGTGACGCCCAATAGTCGAGGAGGGGGTTCTCGCGATGCAAGTGCGTGTCCTTGGGGAGTTCGAGGTGATGCGATACGGGGTTCTGTTGACGCCGTCCGCTCCCAAGCTGCGACAAGTGTTGGCTCTACTGGCGATCCGTGCCAACCGGATGGTCCACATCGACCAGATCATCGAGGAGCTCTGGGAAGAGCGCCCGCCTTTCAGCGCGACGACGACAATGCAGACCTATGTCTACCAGTTGCGTAAACTCTTGGACAGAACCAACTGTACGGATCGTAAAGTCCGTCCGGCGGAAGCGAATGATCAGTCCGAAGAGGAGTCCGAGGTAAAACTCCGTACGGCACCGGGCGGCTACCTCCTTTCCATGCCCAACGGGACGATCGACGCGGACCGCTTCGAGCGGCTCACCACGGAAGGCCAGAGCCAGTTGAGCGCGGGCCAACTGGAGACCGCGGCGAAGACTCTGCGTCAGGCCCTCGGCATGTGGTCAGGCCGTGCTCTGAGCGGAGTCAGCACGGGTCCGCTGTTGCAGGCCGAAGTCGTGCGCATGGAAGAACTGCGCAAGATCGCCTTCGGCCACCGGGTCGAGGTCGACCTGCAACTGGGGCGGCACGCCGAACTGATCGGCGAACTGACCACATTGGTCGCACAACAGCCCACCCACGAAGGCTTTTCGGCCAAGCTGATCCTCGGCCTCTACCGAGCCGGTAGGCGATCCGAGGCTTTACAGCAGTACCAGCGGACGCGGGCCGCCCTCGCCAAGGAACTCGGCCTGGAGCCATCGGCCGAACTGCGCAAGCTCCAGCAGGCGATCCTGTCCTCGGACCCGTCGCTCGACGCGCCTGCCAACGGCATCGCCACGGTCCGCGCCGTCCCCAAGAACGACCCACCCAACCAGCTTCCGCTCGACGTGCCGCCGCTGGTCGGCCGCGACGACCTGGTCTCCTCCTTCGTGCGCAGCATCCGCCCGAAGGGCCACCCGACCGTCCCGGTAGGACTGATCGTCGGTCCGCCCGGCGCCGGCAAGTCCGCTTTCGCCGTGCACGTGGCCCATCGGCTGCGGGAGAACTATCCGGACGGCGTGCTCTACGCCAAGCTGCTCGGGTCCGGCGGCGCGGTGGTGCGACCGGAGCCGGTGCTGGCCGGGTTCCTCCAGGCACTGGGCATGCCGGCCGAACGAACCAATGCCGGCCTCGACGAACTCGTCCGGATGTTCCGCAGCTGGACCGGAAGGCGCAAGGTGCTCGTCGTCCTCGATGACGTTGTCGACGCGCACCAGTTGCATCCGCTGCTGCCCGGCGGGGTCGGCTGCGCGGTGATCGTGGCCAGCCGCAGGCTGCTGTCCCAGCCGTCGATCGTGTCCACCGTGCGGGTCGGCAGGCTCGACGCGGCCAGTTCGCGGCAGATGCTCACGGATCTGCTCGGCGCGGACCGGATCGGTTCCAACGCCCGCGAACTCGACGAACTGATCGAGTTGTGCGGCGATCTGCCGATGGTGCTGCGATCCGCGGCGAAGCTGCTCCAGCTCCGTCCACATTGGTCGGTCAACCGACTGCTGGCCAGGGTGCGCGGCGACGTGCACCGGATGTCCATGCTCTCTGCCGACGAGCCGGGCATCTCCGAGAGCGTCGAACGGTCCTACCGGCTGCTGCCGGTGGCCGATCAGCGCGCGTTGCAGGCGGTGGCGAGGGACGGTGTCCACCCGGTCTCGCTGCCCGAGGCGGCGGCCCTGCTCGGGGTCGACGAGGAGGCGGCCGAGGTCCTGCTGGAGGACCTGGTCGAGTCGCAGCTGGCCGATGTCGTGGACAACGACGAGGACGGGTTCCGCTACGTCATCCCGCCGCTGTACCGGGCCATCGTGCAGACGCTGGCCGGCGACAGCGTGCCGAGGCAAGGCCCCAACACACCGAAGGCGTTGCGCGGGCTCGGCAGGCTCGACGAACTGGCCACCGTATCGGCGTAGTCCCTCAAGTTGCCCTCCAGCCCTGTTCGACCGCGTGCTGCCAAGTTCACTACGCCGACTTCTACAAGCTTCGACGAGGCAGAGCACAAGTGGAGAACTCACAGAGTGGAGGGGCACCTCATGCGTGCTGCTACGCAGGTCCTGGTCATTGGGGGTGGGCCCGCCGGGTCCACGGCGGCGGGCCTGCTCGCCAAGCAGGGTTTCCAGGTGACCCTGCTTGAGCGAGACCGCTTCCCGCGCTACCACATCGGCGAGTCGATCCTCCCCTCGTGCCGGCCGATCTTCCAGCTGCTCGGGGTGTGGGACAAGATCGAGAAGCACGGCTTCCAGCCCAAGGGGGGCGCGTACTTCTTCTGGGGGCCCGACGAGTGGCAGGTCGTGTTCGGCGAACTGGGGGCCGACGGCGCCAACGCGTGGCAGGTGGTCCGCTCGGAGTTCGATCAAATCCTGCTCGACCACGCCAAGGAGATCGGGGTCGAGGTTCACGAGGAGACCGCGGTCAAGGAGCTGGAGTTCGACAACGGCCGCCCGGTGGCCGCGACCTGGTCGAGCAACGGCGAGCAGGGCCGCATCACCTTCGACTACCTGATCGACGCCTCCGGTCGAGGCGGCGTGATGTCGGTGAAGTACCTCAAGGCCCGCAAGCTGCACAACGTGTTCCGCAACGTGGCCAGCTGGACGTACTGGAAGAACGCGAAGCCGCTCGACCGCGGCCCGGACGGATCCATCACGGTCGCGTCCGTTTCGGACGGTTGGTTCTGGGCCATCCCGTTGCACAACGGGACGACCAGCGTCGGCCTTGTCACCAGCCGGGACAACTTCAACGCCAAGCGGGCCGAACTGGGCAGCATCGAGGAGCTCTACTTCAAGTCGCTCGCCGAATGTCCTTCGGTCACCAAGATGCTTGTCGACGCCGAACAGGTCGGCGGGTTCAAGACCGAACAGGACTACTCCTACACCGCGGATTCCTTCACCGGGCCCGGTTACCTGCTCTGCGGCGACGCCGCCTGCTTCCTGGACCCGCTGTTGTCCACCGGCGTGCACCTGGCCACCTACAGCGCGATGCTGGCCGCGGCCGCGATCGGCAGCGTGCTGCGCGGTGAGGTTACCGAGCAGGAGGCGTGGGGCTTCTTCGACACCGTCTACCGCGAGTCCTACGAGCGGCTGCTGGTGCTGGTCTCGGTGTTCTACGAGAGCTACCGGGGAAAGGACTACCACTTCTACAACGCGCAGCGGCTGTCCGAACAGGACCGCGACGAGCTGGATCTGCAGTCCTCGTTCGACAAGATCATCACCGGCATCGCCGACCTGAAGGACGCGGAGAGCGTGTACCGGCGGGTCCGCCAGCACCTCGGCGGCGCGGAGAGCGGCAACCCGAACCCGCTGGCCAACCTGAACAAGGAACACGAACTCAAGCGCGCGCCGGTCGACGCCGAGCGCGCCGTCGCCGGGCTCTACCTGTCCTACACGCCGCAGCTCGCGCTGCGCAGGGCCGAACAGCCGGTCACCAGCAGCTGAGGAGAAGCGCCATGGAACAGAATCTGGCCGGTAAACGGGTACTCGTGACCGGCGGCACCAAGGGCATCGGCCGAGCGACCGTGCTGGGCTTCGCAAAGGCAGGCGCGCAGGTCGTCACCTGTCATCACACCGCGGACGAGGCGGCGGCCAGCCTCGACCGGGAGCTCAAGGAAATCGGCGGCCGGCACCTGGTCGTGCAGGCCGACGTGACCGACTCGACCGACGTCGCGCGGCTCGTCGACCTGGCCCGTGAGCACTGCGGCGAACTCGACGTGCTGGTCAACAACGTCGGTGTCGACGGGCCGGTGCCCTTCACCGAACTGCCCGAGCAGGAATGGCACCGGATGCTCGACCACAACGTCACGGCCACCTACCTGGTCACCCAGGCGGCGCTGGCGCTGCTGGTCGACGGCTCGTCGATCGTCAGCGTCGGTTCCTCGGTGGCGTTGCGCGGCAGGGCCAACGGCGTGCACTACACCGCGTCCAAGGCCGCGCTGATCGGCTTCACAAGGGGCCTGTGCAAGGAGGTCGGCCCGCGCGGCATCAGGGTCAACGTGGTCGCACCGGGCCTCACCGAGACCGAGCCCGGCGCGGGCCTGCCGCCCGCCGCGGTCGAGCGGATCGTCGGCATGACCGCGCTCGGCCGGATCTGCCAGCCCGATGACGTCGCGGGCGCGGTGCTGTTCCTGGCAGGCGACACGGCCCGCTACATCAGCGGGGCCACCCTCAACGTGGACGGAGGCGTCTGATGCCCTACGCGGCCATTACCTACAAGATGAAGCCGGGGCACGAGGACGAGATCGCCGAGATCTTCGCCGGCTTCCAACGGGTCGACACCCCGGATTACGGCGACGCCGACGCCGCGGGCCGACTGCTCGGCACCGCGGTGTTCATCAAGGACGAGGTGCTGGTCCGGATCATCCACTACGAAGGCGAGTTCAGCGCGATCGCCGGGCACATGGCGCGTCAGAAGGGCGTGCACCTGATCGAGGAGAAGCTCCAGCCCTACTTGGCGGAGGAGCGGGACACCTCGTCTCCTGAGGCGTTCGGTCGGTACTTCCGCGACGCGACCATGCGCCCGATTTCCCAACTGTCCGTACAGACGCACCCAGCCGGGAGTTGATCGGCGTGACTATCAAGTCCGTGGCCGTGCTCGGCCTTGGCGGCATGGGTGGCGGCATGGCCCGCACCCTGCTGCGGGCCGGGTTCGCGGTGACCGTGTACAACCGCAGCAAGGACAAGGCGGCGCCGCTCGTCGACGCCGGTGCCACGCTGGCCAACAGCGCGAGCGAGGTCGGGGCCGACGCGGACGTGCTGCTCATCAGTCTTGCCGATGAGTCCGCAGTGGACGAACTGCTCTTCGGCGAGGTGGTCTGGCAGCTCAAGCCGGGCACCGTGATCATCGACACCACCACGGTGTCGCCCTCCTTCGCCAAGAACACCGCGATCCGGCTGGCCGCGTCCGGCGTCGACCGGTTGGAGGCCTGCGTCGTCGGCAACCCGGAGATGGCTGCCAACGGTCAGTTGCGGATCTTCGTCGCGGGTGAGCAGGCCGCGCTGACCAAGGCCGAACCGGTGCTCAGCGCGCTCGGCCAGGAGATCCGCCACCTCGGCGCGGTCGGCAGGGCCAGCGCGCTCAAGCTGGCGCTCAACCTGATGCTCGGCGTCCAGACCGCCGCGCTGGCCGAGGCGGCGTCGTTCGTGCAGGCGGCCGGTCTCGACCGGGACCTGTTGCTGGACGTGGTGATGAACAGCGGTTGGCGCTCGCCCGTGCTCGGCTTCCGGGTCGACTTCATGCGGCGCAGGGAGTACCAGCCTGCCGGCTTCCGCACCGCGCTGATGCACAAGGATCTCGACCTGGCCCTGCAGCAGGCCGCCGCCTACCAGGTGTCCCTGCCGCTGACCAGTGCGGCCACCGATCGCTTCCAGACCGTCATCGAGTCCGGCCGGGGCGACGACGACGCCGCCGTCGTCGTGGAGCTGCCATGACCATCACCGAGAACGACACGCGCACCGGGGCCGACCTCGGTCGGGTTCAGGAGATCGGCCTCGGCTTCGCCACCGCGAAAATCCTGCTCACCGCGCTCGAACTGGGCCTGTTCACCAACCTGGCCCTCGAAGGGCCTGCTACGGCTGAGGAAATCCGGGTTCGGCTGGGTCTCAACGGCCGTGGCGTTGTCGACCTGCTCGGCGCGCTGGAAACGTTCGGGGTGCTGGAACGGGACGGCGAGCGCTACCGCAACACGCCGGTCGCCGACGCGCACCTGGTCCGGGGCCCGCACTACGACGCCGGTTTCCTTGAGGGCGCCAACTTCGCGCTGTACCCGGCCTGGGGCGGGCTGTCCGCCGCGCTGCGCACGGGTGCGCCGCAGAACATCGGCGACTTCGAGGCGATGCTCTCCGATCCGGAGGGCCAGCGCCGCTACCTGGCCATGATGGACTCGCTGTCCGGTCCGCTCGCGCCGGAGATCGCCTCGGCGCTGGACTGGCGCGCGCACCATGTCCTCACCGATGTCGGCGGGGCGCGGGGCAACATGACCTCGTTGCTGCTGCGTCGGTTCGAGCACCTGCGCGGTGTCGTGTTCGACCGGCCGCAGAACGCGCCGGCCTGTGCCGAGCACACCGCCGCACTGGGTACGGCCGGTCGCGTCGAGTTCCGAGGTGGCGACTTCTTCACCGACGAACTCCCCGAGACCGATGTGCTGATCATCGGCCACGTGCTCGCGGACTTCTCGCTGGAAGTGAAGAAGTCGTTGGTACAGAAGGCGTTTCGCGCGGTTCGGCCGGGCGGTGCGTTCATCGTCTACGACCCGATGCCGGACCCCGAGCAGCCCGACATCGCCAGCACCGTGGCCAGCCTGCACATGCTGGTGATGAGCCCGGCCGGCGCCGGTTACCGGCCCGGCGACTGCGTCGGCTGGATGGCCGACGCCGGCTTCGACGACATCTCGACCCGCAAGCTGAGCATGGGCAACTCGCTCGTGGTGGCCCGCAAGCGCTGAACAGTCTTTCATCACGGAGGAGTCCCGTGGACATCTCGATCGGTCTGCCCACCACCGTCCGCGGCCTCGACGGGTCCGCCCTGCTCGACTTCGCACGAGCCGCCGATCGGGCCGGCTTCGCCGGTCTCGGCGTCATCGACCGGCTCGTCTACGACAACTACGACTCGCTGGTGAGTCTGGCCGCGGCAGCGGCGGTGACCGAGCGGATCAGGTTGACCAGCACGGTGCTGCTCGCCTCCTATCGGGGCAGCGGCACCGTGCTGGCCAAACAGCTCGCTTCCATCGACCGGCTTTCCGGCGGTCGGCTCGTGGTCGGGTTGTCGGTCGGCGACCGAGCCGACGATTTCGAGGTCGCCGGGGCCGAGTTCCGCCGTCGCGGCCGACTGCTCGACGGAGTCGTGCGCGAGTTGGAATCGGTCTGGTCGGCCAAGGACATCGGACCGGCCCCGCAACCGGGCGGACCGCCGCTGCTGTTCGGCGGCCACTCCCCCGCCGCCATGCGTCGCGCGGCCGAACACGGCATCGGTTGGATCGCCGGCGGCAGTTCGGGTAGCACCTACCGGGATCTGCTCGGCACTGCCCGGCAAAAGTGGGCCGACGCGAACCGCACCGGTCGGCTGCGCGCGGTGGCGCTGACCTACTTCTGCCTCGGCCCCAACGGCCGCGAACGCGCTGGCGAATACCTGCGCGACTACTACTCCTACATCGGCCCCAAGGCACAGAAACTGGCCGAGACCGTGGCCGTCACGCCGGAGCGGGTTCGCGAGATCGTCGCGGAGTACACCGAGGCGGACTGCGACGAACTGGTGCTGGTGCCGTGCTCCGGGGACGTCGCACAGGTGGATCGACTGGCCGCGGCGGTGCTGGCATGACCGCCGTGCTCGCCACCCTGGTCACGGTGACCAGCGGCGTGGTCGCAGGCGTGCTGTTCGCGGTGGCGCTGAGCGTGCTGCCCGCGCTGCGGGCGATGCCGGCGGAGCGCTACATCTACGCGCACAAGCTGCTCGGCCGCAACTGGGATCCGACCATGCCGGTCATCGTGCTGACCTCGACCGTGCTCGACATCGTGCTGGCCGTCCTCGGCCCGGCCGGCACCACCTCGCTCTACGTCGCCGGCGCGGTGCTGCTGCTGTTCGTGTCGATCGTCTCGCACTGGGGCAATGTGCCGATCAACCGCCAGGTGAAGTCGATCGACCCTGAATCGGTGCCGGCGGACTGGTCGGACCCTCGCCCACTCTGGCAGCGCTTCCACACGCTGCGCACCTCGCTCGCGGTCGCCGCGGTCGCGGTGAACGCGGCCGCGCTCGCCATTCACTGATCAGGCAAACACAAACTCCGGGTGGCCAGTGGCCACCCGGAGTCCTTTGTGGTGCGTCAGGCGGCCTTGCGCGCGACCACGAGGGTCACGTCGTGGCCGATGTTGCTGTGCTCGACCGTGGCGAAACCGGCCTCCCGCAACCATTCCACGCACGATTCGACGTCGTAGTTGGTTCCGTGTGGCGTCATCAGCTGGAGGTTCAGGCTGCGGATCAGGTTGCGCAGGTACCCGTCGTCGCCCTTGACCAGCATCGGGTCCCAGATCAGGAAAGCGCCGCCGGGGTTGACCGACGGGAACACGTTGGCGATCAGCGCTTCGCGCTGTTCGTCGGTCCAGTCGACCATGCAGTGCCCGATCATCACCACGTCCGCGTCGGGCAGCCGGTCGTTGAAGAAGTCGGCCGAGTGGAACCCGACCTGACCGGTGGTGCCCAATGTGGACATGTGTTCGGTGAACACCGGCTCCAGTTGCGGCAGGTCCAGCACGGTCGCGTCCAGGTGCGGGTGCGCCTTCACCAGGTTGGCCAACACATTGCCTCGGCAGCCGCCCAGTTCGAGCACGGACTTGTGGGCGGCCCAGTCGAACGCGTCGACCAGGATCGGGATCAGTGGGCGACTCGCGGCCTCGGCCATGCCGACGAAGTCCGACTTCTTGTCGTCGTCGCCGTAGAGCTGGTCGAACATGTTTTCGCCGGAGTAGGTCGCGGCCTGCGGTTCGCCGGTGCGCAGCGAGGTGCTCAGCTTGTCCCAGGCCGGGTACATGACCTTGTTGGCGACGTGCAGGAAGCCACCGAGCGAGGCCGGGCTGTCCGACACCAGGAAGGTCCGTGCCTCCTCGCCCAGCGAGTACCGCCCGCCGTCCACGGTGAGGATGCCCAGTTCGGCCAGCGCGGCAAGGAAGTGCTCCGTGCCGCGTTCGCCGAGACCCAACTGGGCGCGGATCTCCTCGCCCGAGGCCGATCCCGACCCCAACCGGTCGAAAAGGCCCAGTTCGAGTCCGGTCAGGATCAGCTTCGCGCCCTGGAACGCCATGGCCTTCCCGAGCAGCACCCCGGGATTGGTCATGCCGCCACCTCCGGTGCGGTGACCGTGAACCCCGCAGCCTGCGACAGCGCGTCGGACAGTGCGGCATCCGGGTCGGCAGCCAGGTCGGTCCACCGCTGCGCGACGAACGCGTCCGGCCGGACCAGCAGCGCCCCGCCCTCACCGATGCCACAGGCCTCGGTGAACGACCAGTCGGTCGGGGTCAGCCCGCCGGTGCCGATGACGTGCGCGCGCAGCGGGATGTTGAACTGCTTGGCCACACGCTCGGCGGCATCGACCCAGGGGCCGCCTGCCGAGCCGGTCAGCAGCACGTAGCTGTTCCAGAACAGGTCGATGGTGGAGATGCGCTCGCCGTCGCGGTCCAGCCACACGTGCGGGCAGCGGGTGCCTGGCTCGCCGTCCAGCCTCAGCAACGGGTTGAGCACCGGAGCGGAGTTGTCGACGCCGGGGACGGCGGAGGACTGGTAACGGTAGCCGAGGGTGATGATGATGTCGTCCACCATCGCCGCCTTGGTTTCCTCGTCGGCGTAGCCATGCCGAATCCGGTTGCGGATCATGGCCTGTTCGGCCATTGCCTCGCCGACCTTGCGCCGCTCGGCGTCGTAGCTGTCCAGCAGGTCCGGACCGGCCCAACCGGACAGCACCGCGGCCAGCTTCCAGGCCAGGTTGTGCGCGTCGTGGATACCGGTGTTGGCACCGAAACCGCCGGCAGGCGGGTGGATGTGGGCGGCGTCGCCGGCCAGGAAGATCCGGCCGACGCGGAAGGTGTCGGCCACCAGCTGGGCGCCCTGCCACGGGACCTTCCAGACGATCTCGACGTCCAGGTCGTCCTTGCCGGCCGCTTCGCGAATGATGTTGACGCAGCGCTCGTCGTCGAAGTCCTCCGGCGACTCGCCCTTCTCCGGGTAGTACAGCGGGGTGGCCAGCCACGGGTCGCAGCCGTGCAGTCGGGACAGGCTCATCAGCGTGCCGCGCGTCTTGGTGGCGTAGCACAGGATGAACTTGCGGTCCTTGAGCAACGTCTGCAGTTCCGGCGCGCGGAAGTAGATGCTCAGCGCGTCGAAGACCGTGCCTCGGCCGTAACGCTCGACGCCAAGCTTGCGGCGGGTGAAGCTGTTCCCGCCGTCGGCGCCGACCATGTACTGGGCGTGGATGGTGAGCTCGTTGCCCTCACCGTCGACGGCCGTTGCGGTGACGCCGTTCTCGTCCTGCTCGATGGAGGTCAGCTTGGTGGCGAAGCGGACGTCGCAGCCGAACTCCTGGGCCTTCGCGACGAGCACCCGCTCGTAGCGGTCCTGGCCGCAGCCCATCACCCGCTCCGGGCTGACCCTCGGACCGTCCAGCGACGGCGACTCGAGGGTGATGGCATCGTCGATGTCGGCGAATGTGGTGGTCTGGATGATGCCGCCCTCGAAGTAGGGATGCGAGTCACCCATCTCGAGGGCGCGCACGGTGTCATGGAATCCCGCGGCCCTGAACAGTTCCATGGTGCGTGCCTGAAGCCCTGGAGCGCGGGGCAGCATCGAGGTGCCGTCCCGCTTCTCCACCAGCATCGTGCGCACACCGTGGCGCCCGAGAAACAGTGCGGTGGACAGGCCCACCGGGCCGCCTCCGACGATCAGCACTGGAATGTCAACCTTCGTCATGCCTGTTCCCTCGTTGACGGACGTCGGTGTACGACGCATGCGGACGATGGCTGCTCTACAACTACCGGCGCTACCTTGAGAATCGCTGGTGCTTGTAGCAGTGCCCAACGCACCAACCGCCTTCGAGCCTTCTTCAACCCGCCACTGTCAGGGTTGCTCCCGACCGGCATGGCGGCCTCGCCATCCGCGCGCTCGGAGGGAGTCTGGCGAATGACGAGCACGACGCAAACCATCGGCGTCGATACCGGGACCTCAGCGGGGATTCTCCGGCTCGGCAATGCTTTCTGCGATGCCAAGGCATTGCTGACGGCGGTCGAACTCGGACTTTTCACCGTACTGCATTCCGGACCGGCTACGCAGGAGGAAATCAAGCAGAAGCTGGACCTGCACGGCCGCGGTCTTTCCGACTGGCTGAACCTGCTCGTCGGTCTCGACCTGCTCGAACGCGACGGTGAGAGCTACCGCAACGCGGCGGGGCCCGACAAGTACCTTGTGCAGGGCGATGCCGGCTACATCGGTGGCTTCATCGAGCGGTCCAACCGCAACCTCTACCCGGCCTGGGGCAAGCTGACCGAGGCGCTGCGCACCGGAAAGCCGCAGGCGGGCAGCGACTTCTTCGCGATGATCGAGAACCCGAGGATCCTGGCGCAGTTCACCAACATGATGGACGCGCTGACCAGGATCATCGGCCCGCAGGTCATCGCGGCCTACGACGGCTGGGGCAGCTACAAGTCCGTGCTGGACGTCGGCGGCTGCCGGGGCAACATGGCCTCCCAGATCGTCGCTGCCTACCCGAACCTCGATGGCCACGTCTTCGACCTGCCGCCGATGCACCCGCTGTTCGACGAGAAGATGGCCGAGACCGGACTGACCGGCAAGGTCACCTTCCACCCCGGCGACTTCTTCTCCGACCCGCTGCCCACCGCGGACATCGTGGTCATCGGGCACGCTCTGCACGACTGGGACGAGCAGCAGCGCAAGTTCCTGGTGCACAAGGCGTTCGACGCGGTCAACCCCGGCGGCGTGCTGGTCGTCTACGACCGCATGCTCACCGACGACTCCACCCACGTGGAGAACCTGGTGATCAGCCTGGACATGCTGCTGGTGACCGACGGCGGCGCCGAGTACACCATCAGCGAACTGCGCACCAACGCGCAGGAGGCCGGGTTCATCGACATCGAGGACAACCCCCTCGGCGACTACGACACCATCGTGGTCTGCCACAAGCCGAGCTGACCACAGGCCGCGACCGTCCACTCCGGAGTACAAAGATGACCGTGCACGAGCTGGACCTGATGGACGCGCGCGCGTTCATCGACGGAATCCCGTACGACTACTTCGCCAGTCTGCGCAAGGCTCCCGGCCTGACCAGGGCCGCCGATGCCGAAGGCTACGACTTCTGGTACCTGGTGCGGCACACCGACGTTTCGCAAGCCGCACGGGACAACGAGGTCTTCCACTCGGGGCCGAGCACGATGACCTCGGTCCGCCAGGACAGCACCGGCCTGCCGCTGATCTCCTTCCTCGACGCACCCGAGCACACGCGGCTGCGGAAACTGGTGTTCAAGGGATTCACCCCGGCCCGGCTGAACATGCTGGAAGAACCGGTCGGGCGGATCGTGGATCGGATCTTCGCCGACGTGTCGGCTAAGGACGAGTTCGATCTTGCCGAGGAGATCGGCATGCAGCTGCCGCTTGAGGTGCTGGCCGAGCTCATCGGCATGCCCGAGGCGGACCGGCCCGAGATCATCGAGCTGACAAGGCACACGGTCAACCTCGGTGACCCGGACTACCAGCAGAGCACTCCGGAGAAGGCGGTCGCGGCCTTCGGCAAGTTGATGGCCTACTTCCAGAACCTGGCCGAGCAGCGCGAGAAGAACCCGACGGACGACCTGTTCTCCGTGCTGCTCGGCGCGCGTCTCAAGGACGAGAAGCTGCGGCCGGATGAGATCGCGCTGTTCGCGACGACGCTGATGGGCGCGGGCAGCGAGACGACCTACTGCTCGGTCACCGGTGCCGTGTTGGCGCTGTTGAACAACCCAGATCAGGTCGAACTGTTGCGCGCCAACCGCGAGCTGATTCCGCGCGCGGTCGACGAGGTGATCCGCTACGTCACGCCGGCGACGCACTTCGCCCGTCAGGTGGCCAAGGACACCGAGATCGCGGGCCAGGCGATCAAGGCGGGCGAGCGGGTGGTGCTGTGGTACACGGCGGCCAACCGGGACGAGACCGTGTTCGCCGACCCGGACTCCTTCGACGTGACCCGCAATCCCAATCCGCATGTGTCCTTCGGTGGCGGCGGGCCGCACGTCTGCATCGGGCGCGGCCTTGCCACCATCGAGCTGAAGTTGTTCCTTGACCGGCTGCTCGACCGGTTGGACGGACTTGAGCTGACCGGGCAACCGGTGCGCAGCGCGACGAACTTCATGAACAGCTACCGGACCATGCCGGCCCGGTTGCGGTGACCGAGGAGAACGTGATGACCACAACGGACGACGTCTCAGGGGTGCTGTCCTGGTTCCCGGTCCAACTTCCGGTGCGGCAACGGGTGATCGGCCTGTTCGTCGCCAAGTGGACGATCGGCGCGGTGCGCCCGCTTGTCCAGCTGAAGGTGCCGGACCTGCTGGCGCAGCGCCCACAGACCGCGCAGGAGCTGGCCGCGCAGACCGACACCGACGCCGACTCGCTCTACCGGGTGCTGCGCGCGGTCGCGGCGGCCGGTCTGCTCACCGAGGACTCCGACGGTGCCTTCGCGTTGACCGAAGCGGCCCAGGGCCTGCGTTCGGACGTGCCGGACAGCGTGCGGGACATGTTCCTGTTCGCGTGCGACCCGATGATGTGGCGGCCCTACGAGGACGGCCTGCACTCGGTGCGCACCTCGGAACCGTCCTTCGACAAGGTGTTCGGCCAGTCGTTCTTCGACTTCCTGCGCGAGGACACCGACAGCGCGGAACTGTTCGACCGCGCCATGTTGCAGAACCACTACCCCGGCACCGACCAGATCTTCGCCGAGTTCGCGTTCGACCGGTTCCCGCGCATCGCCGATGTCGGCGGTGGCCGGGGTCAGTTCCTGGCCGAGGTGCTGGACCGGCACCCGACGCTGACCGGCGCCGTGTGCGACCAGCCGCAGGTGGTGGCCGAGGCCGCGACCGAGTTCGAGCGGCGCGGGGTGGCCGACCGGGCCGAGGCCATCGGCATCGACTTCCTCAGCTCGATACCGGCCGGGTTCGACGCCTACTTCATCAAGCACACGCTGCACAACTGGAACGACCGGGACACCACCACGATCCTGTCCAACGTGCGCACCGCGATCGGCGAGAACTCCGACGCGCGGCTGCTCATCGTGGACATGCTGTTGTCCGGGCCCGGCGAATGGGATCTCGGCAAGCTGACCGACATCGAGATGATGGTCGCGTTGGGCGGTCGGGAACGCAGCCGCGAGGAATGGGACCGGGTCGCGCGCGCCGCCGGTTTCGCGCCTGCCAACGATCCCAAGCCCGGCGGAATCGTGCTGCTGGAATACCGCCCGAGCTGAGGAGCAAGTTGATGTCCGAACCGGATACCGTACGCGCTTTTCCGTTCGCGGCAACTGATCCGATCGAGCCCCCGGCCGAGTACGCGAAGCTGCTGCGCGACGAGCCGGTCAGCCGGGTCCGCATTCCCACCGGCGACCTGGTG